>NZ_LIPP01000253.1 GCF_001418335.1 Streptomyces aurantiacus
GTGCGATGGTCCGGGTCAACCCGGGCCGAGCCAGCGGCGTCACCCGCAACCCCCGCCCCGACCGCGTCGCCACCATCCGCGGTACCACGGCCACCCCGAGCCCCGCCCGGACGAACCCCAGCACCGCGTCCATCTCGCCGCCCTCCACCGCGAAGTCCGGCTCGAACCCCGCGGAGCGGCACGCCGCGACGGTCAGCTCGCGCAGGTCGTAGCCGTGCCGGAACATCACGAGGCGTTCCCCCTCCAGGTCGGGGACGCGCACGGTCCGCCGGCCGCGCCCCGGTGCGGGCGCGTCCGGTGACGACACCACGACCAGGTCCTCGCGCAGCACCTCCACCGTGGTCAGCGCGGGCGACGGCGTGGGCAGGGGCAGCACGACGAGGGCGAGGTCGAGGGCTCCGCGGGCCAGCTCCCGTACGAGGTCGTGGGAACCCCCCTCCTCGATCAGCAGCCTGATCCCCGGATACCGGTCGTGGAAGGCGCGCAGCACGTCCGGCAGCAGGCCCGTGCACAGACTCGGCGTCGCGCCGAGGCGGATCCGGCCGCTGCGCAGCTGGGCCAGCTCCTGCACCTCGTGCCGGGCCGTCTCCGCGTCCGCCAGGATGCGCCGGGCCAGCGGCAGCAGGGCCTCCCCGGCGTCCGTCAGCGTGATGTTCCCCCGCGCCCGGAGGAAGAGACCGGCCCCCAACTCCCGCTCCAGCGCCTTGATCTGCTGGGAGAGCGACGGCTGGGCCACATGGACCAGATCGGCGGCCCGGGTGAAGTGCCGGGTCTCGGCGACCGCCACGAAGTACTGGAGCTGCTGGAACTGCATGCGTCCATCGTACGTCCACGATAGGCAGTGGCTATGGAAACGAGCCGGACCATGTCTTGGACCGATCGGCTCTGCCGGGCCTAGCGTGCTGTCCCATGGCTCTGGCAACGCGGACGGACCGAAAACCGTCCATGACGCGCACCATGTGGGACTCGTCCGTCGGCAAGAAGACCGTGATGGCCGTCAGCGGCCTGATCATGCTGGCGTACCTGGTCGTCCACATGCTGGGCAACCTCAAGATCTTCTTCGGGTCGGACGACTTCAACCACTACGCGCACTGGCTGCGCACCCTCGGCGAGCCCTTCCTGCACTACGAGTGGGCGCTGTGGATCATCCGCGTGGTCCTGGTCGCCGCCGTCGTCGCGCACGCCGTCTCCGCGTACCAGCTCAGCCGCCGCGACCTCAGGGCGCGCCCCACCAAGTACGTGCACAAGAAGCCCCGGACCAGTTACGCGACGCGCACCATGCGCTGGGGCGGCGTCATCCTCGGGCTCTTTATCGTCTGGCACATCCTGGACCTGACGACGGGCACCGTGCACCCGGACGGCTTCCAGTCCGGACACCCGTACCAGAACGTGATCGACACCTTCTCCACCTGGTACGGCAGCGTCGTCTACATCGTCGCGATGCTCGCGCTCGGCCTGCACATCCGGCACGGCTTCTGGAGCGCGGCGCAGACCCTCGGCGTGGGCAGCCGTACCCGCGACCGGGCCTTCAAGACCATCGCCAACGCGCTCGCACTGGTGCTGACGGTGGGTTTCATCGCCGTACCCGTGGGCGTGATGACCGGAGTGGTGAGCTGACATGGACGAGATGGCCGATATCACCGACATGGGCGACATTGCCGCCGAATTCGCCGCCTACACGACCGGGGCGCCGGTCGTCGACACCAAGGCCCCCGGAGGACCGGTCAACGAGCGCTGGGACACCCGCCGCTTCGAGGCCAAACTGGTCAACCCCGCCAACCGCCGCAAGCACACCGTGATCGTCGTCGGTACGGGACTCGCGGGCGGCGCCGCCGGGGCCACACTCGCCGAACAGGGCTACCACGTCGTGCAGTTCTGCTACCAGGACTCGCCGCGCCGGGCCCACTCGATCGCCGCGCAGGGCGGTATCAACGCCGCCAAGAACTACCGCAACGACGGCGACTCGGTCCACCGGCTGTTCTACGACACCGTCAAGGGCGGCGACTTCAGGGCGCGGGAGTCCAACGTCCACCGGCTCGCCCAGATCTCGGTGGAGATCATCGACCAGTGCGTCGCCCAGGGCGTGCCCTTCGCCCGTGAGTACGGCGGCCTCCTCGACACCCGTTCCTTCGGTGGCGTCCAGGTGTCCCGGACCTTCTACGCCCGCGGCCAGACCGGCCAGCAGTTGCTGCTCGGCGCGTACCAGGCGCTGTCCCGGCAGATCGCGGCCGGCACCGTCGAGATGCACGCCCGCACCGAGATGCTCGACCTGATCGTCGTCGACGGGCGGGCCCGGGGGATCGTGGCCCGTGATCTGGTCACCGGGAAGATCGACACGTACTACGCGGACGCCGTCGTCCTGGCGAGCGGCGGCTACGGCAACGTCTTCTACCTGTCGACCAACGCCATGAACTCCAACGCCACCGCGATCTGGCGGGCCCACCGGCGCGGCGCGTACTTCGCCAACCCCTGCTTCACCCAGATCCACCCCACCTGCATCCCGCGCACCGGCGAGCACCAGTCGAAGCTGACGCTGATGAGCGAGTCGCTGCGCAACGACGGCCGGATCTGGGTGCCGAAGGCCAAGGGCGACGACCGCCCGGCGAACGAGATCCCCGAGGACGAGCGCGACTACTACCTGGAGCGCATCTACCCGGCCTTCGGCAACCTCGTACCCCGCGACATCGCCTCCCGGGCCGCCAAGAACGTCTGCGACGAGGGACGCGGCGTCGGCCCCGGCGGGCAGGGCGTCTACCTCGACTTCGCCGACGCCATCGGGCGCATGGGCCGCAAAGCGGTGGAGGAGAAGTACGGCAACCTCTTCGACATGTACGCGCGGATCACCGCCGAGGACCCGTACACCGTGCCGATGCGGATCTACCCCGCCGTGCACTACACGATGGGCGGACTCTGGGTCGACTACGACCTCCAGACCACCGTCCCCGGCCTGTTCGCGATCGGCGAGGCCAACTTCTCCGACCACGGGGCGAACCGGCTCGGCGCGTCCGCGCTCATGCAGGGGCTCGCCGACGGCTACTTCGTCCTGCCGTCGACGATCAACGACTACCTCGCCCGCAACCCGCACCGCTCCGGTGACGACGACGTGAACGACGAACACCCGGTCGTCCAGGAGGTGCTGGCCGACACCGAGGACCGGCTGCGGCTGCTGCTCGCCGTCGACGGCGACCGCACCCCCGACTCCTTCCACCGCGAACTCGGCGAACTGATGTGGGAGTTCTGCGGCATGGCGCGTACGGAACCGGGGCTGCGCAAGGCCCTGGAGCGCATCCCGCAGATCCGCGAGGAGTTCTGGCGGCGCATCAAGGTTCCCGGCACCGGCGAGGAGTTCAACCAGTCGCTGGAGAAGGCCAACCGCATCGTCGACTACCTGGAGCTCGCCGAGCTGATGTGCCTCGACGCGCTGCACCGCGACGAGTCCTGCGGCGGCCACTTCCGCGAGGAGTCCCAGACCCCGGACGGCGAGGCGGCCCGCCGGGACGAGGAGTTCACCTACGCCGCCGCCTGGGAGTTCACCGACACCGGTGAAGCGCCCGTCCTGCACAAGGAAGACCTCGTCTTCGAGTACGTCCACCCCACCCAGCGGAGCTACGCATGAAGCTCACCCTGCGCGTCTGGCGGCAGCAGAACGCCGACGCCGACGGAGCGATGTCCACGTACGACGTGGACGACATCTCGGCCGACATGTCCTTCCTGGAGATGCTGGACACCCTCAACGAGGAACTCATCCTCCGGGGCGACGACCCCGTCGCCTTCGACCACGACTGCCGCGAGGGCATCTGCGGCGCGTGCTCGCTCGTCATCAACGGCGACGCGCACGGTCCTGAGCGCACGACGACCTGCCAGCTGCACATGCGGTCCTTCGAGGACGGCGACACGATCGACATCGAGCCGTGGCGCGCCTCCGCGTTTCCGGTCGTCAAGGACCTCGTGGTCGACCGGTCCGCCTTCGACCGGATCATCCAGGCCGGCGGGTACGTCACCGCGCCGACGGGGGCCGCGCCGGAGGCGCACGCCACGCCGGTGCCCAAGCCGGACGCGGACTTCGCCTTCGAGAACGCGGAGTGCATCGGCTGCGGGGCGTGTGTGGCGGCCTGCCCGAACGGCGCCGCGATGCTGTTCACCTCGGCGAAGGTGAACCATCTCAACGTGCTGCCGCAGGGGGCGCCCGAGCGGGAGACGCGGGTGCTCGACATGGTGGCGCAGATGGACGAGGAGGGGTTCGGGGGGTGCACGCTCGCGGGTGAGTGTGCGACTGCTTGTCCCAAGGGGATTCCGTTGGTGTCGATCACGGGGATGAACAAGGAGTGGCTTCGGGCGACTCGGAAGTCGGGTCGACGGTAAGGCTCCGCGGTGCGGCTCCGCCGGTCGGTCGGTTGTCGGCTGCGGGTGCGTCGTGGCTGGTCGCGCAGTTCCCCGCGCCCCTTAAAAGCCAAAGGATTGCGCAGTTCCCCGCGCCCCCAAAAGTAGAAGATTGCGCAGTTCCCCGCGCCCTCAAGCAAAAGACTGCGCCGTTTCCCGCGCCCCTGAAAGCAAAAGACTGCAAGATCGTTCGCTGAAGGTGCGGACGGGCGGGGCCGTCGTGGTGCTCAACCCCGGTCCCGCCAAGCACCCTGCACCCCTGGCATTCAGCAAGCTCACACCCGGTCTCTCTCCGCGGGTTACTCGCCGGTCAGCCGGCGTCGGAAGAACAGGAGCGCAGGGACCGTACGCAACGGTCCGCCGCGCCGCTCCGCCGCATCCGGCCTGTGACCAGGAGAGAGCCATGACCGGCGTTTCCACGCTCGACAGCCCCCCACTGTCGACGGCACCCACCCGCTACACCGTCACCCTCGCCCGCGACGAGTCCGACGTCCGGGACGCCCAGCGACTGCGCCACGACGTCTTCGCCGGGGAGATGGGCGCCCTGCTGGCCACTCCCCGGCCGGGCCTGGACATCGACGCCTTCGACGCCCACTGCGACCACCTGCTCGTGCGCGACACCACGAACGGGCAGGTCGTCGGAACCTACCGGCTGCTGCCGCCCGAGCGCGCCGCGGTCGCCGGACGGCTCTACTCCGAGAGCGAGTTCGACCTCGGACCGCTGGCCGGAATCCGCTCCGGCCTCGTCGAGGTCGGCCGTTCCTGCGTCCACCCCGACCACCGCGACGGCGCCGTCATCGGTCTCATCTGGGCCGGCATCGCCCGCTACATGACCGACGGCGGCCACGAATGGCTGGCCGGCTGCTGCTCCATCCCGCTCGCCGACGGAGGCGCGCTCGCCGCGGGCGCCTGGGACCGGGTACGGGAGAAGCACCTGGCGCCCGACGAGTACCGCGTACGGCCGCTGCTGCCCTGGAGCGCCGAGGGCGTCACCCGGCCCGCCCGCACCGAACTCCCCCCGCTCCTGCGCGGATACCTGCGCCTCGGAGCCTGGGTCTGCGCCGAACCGGCCCACGACCCGGCCTTCGGCGTCGCCGACCTGTACGTGCTGCTGTCGATGCGCCGGGTCAACCCGCGCTATCTGCGGCACTTCCTCTCCCTCGTGCCCGCGTGATGAGCGCGCCCTCCACGGGTCGCACGGGTCTGGTCCCGCGCCCGCGTCGCGGCGGTGTGCCGGGCCTCCTCCGCCCGGCCTGGGCGGCTCCGGCCGGGCGGGAGCCGGCGAGCGCCTGGCTGCCCAGCGCCCCCTGCACCCCGGGGACCTGCGTGGAGTCCGCGCGGGCGGTCACCGCCGTCCCACGCGCCGTGCTGCGGCTGGTCTCGCTGCTCGTCGTGGTCGCCGCCGGAGTCGTACTGATCCCGGTCGTCGCGCGGGTTCCCGCAGCCCGGCGCGACCGGCTCGTCCGGGTGTGGTGCCGGACGATCGTACGTACCGCGGGCGTACGCGTACGGACCACCGGCGCGGCGCCGCCCACCGGGGGCCTGCTGCTGGTGGCCAACCACATCTCCTGGCTCGACATCCCGCTGCTCGCCGCCGTCCGGCCCGGCCGGATGCTCGCCAAGGCGGAGATCCGGCGGTGGCCCGTGGCGGGAGCGCTCACCGCGAGCAGCGGCGCGCTGTTCATCGAACGCGACCGCCTGCGCGCGCTGCCGGCGACGGTCGCGCGCATCGCCGACACCCTGCGCGGCGGCGCGGCCGTCGTGGTCTTTCCCGAGGGCAGCACCTGGTGCGGCCGGGCCCGGGGCCGGTTCCGCAGGGCCGCCTTCCAGGCCGCCCTCGACGCGGACGTGGCCGTCCAGCCGGTGCGCCTGCGCTACCGCCGGCGCGACGGGGGCGCGGTGACCACCGCGCCCGCGTTCGTGGGCAGCGACTCGCTGCTCACCTCGGTATGGCGGGTCGTGTCGGCCCGCGGCCTCGTGGCCGAGGTGCACGTCCCGCCGGTGCTCCCACCGGGCGGCGCTCCCGACCGGCGAACACTGGCCCTCGCCGCGGAGACGGCCACCGATCATCGGGCGACCGCCGACCACCGGGCGGCCACCGATCATTGGGTGACTGTCCACCACCGGCCGGCCGGCGCACGCCGGTTGCGTGCCCGCGACACAGTCACGTCTCGGTGCCTGTAAGGCTATTGGCCCTGGCTCGGAGTGCCCGGCGTGCTCGGTGGCCGGGCCGTACCGAGGTTCGCGATCCGCGCGAGCCTCCGGTACGAGTCCAGCAGCGCGTCCCTGTCGTACGTGCTGGTCGTGACCAGGACCTCGTCCGCGCCGGTCTCCTTGATCACCGTCTCCAGCTCGTGGGCGACCTGGTCCTCGGTGCCGGCGAGGTGGCCGGTGAGCCCGGACTCGTGGAAGCCGCGCTCCCGGTCGGTCATCGACAGGGCTTCGACGCGCTCGGCGGGCGGCAGCGGCGGGAACGTACCGTGCGTGCGCGAGTACGCCATCGACCAGGCCTCCGGAAGCAGCAGCCGGCGGGCCTCCTCGGGGGTCGCCGCGACCGCGACCGTGCCCGAGATGACGACGTACGGCTCCGGCGCCCAGCCGGACGGCCGGAACGTCTCGCGGTAGTGGTCGACGCCGCGCCGCATCTTCTCGCGGTTCCTGAGGTCGCCGATCACCATCGGCAGGCCGGCCCGGGCGGCGATCGTGGCGCCCTCGCCCATGGCCAGCACGAACGGCGGCACGGTCAGACCCTCGGCGGGGCGCGCGTGCACACCGGTCGGGGACGTGCCGCGGAACCAGCCGAGCAGCTCGTCCAGCTGCGCCGCGAAGTCGTCGGCGACGTCCTTGTCCCGGCCCAGCGCCTTCCGCACGCCGTCCGTGAACCCGACCGAGCGGCCCAGGCCCATGTCGATGCGGCCGGGGAACAGGGACTCCAGGACGCCGAACTGCTCGGCCACCACCAGCGGCTGGTGGTTGGGCAGCATGACCCCGCCCGTGCCCACCCGGATCGTGCGCGTCGCGGCGGCGACCGCGGCGGCCAGCACGGTCGGCGCGGAACCGGCGACCCCCGGCACGCCGTGGTGCTCCGAGACCCAGACCCGGTGGTAGCCGAGCTCCTCCAGATCCTGGGCCAGCCGCACGGTGTCACGCAGCGCCTCGGGGGCCGCGTGCCCCTCACGGGTGCGGGAGCGGTCGAGGACGGAGAAACGGGTCGACGCGATCACAGAGCTCACAAGGGGTTCAACAGCCGGGACGCCCCAGGATTCCCGGCCGCGGGAGGGACAGTAGAGAAAACGGCGTCCCGGGGCGGGCGGAGTACGGCGTCCTAGGGTGGGCGCTGTGACGAACAGCAGCAGGCCCCTCGCCGTCTTCGACCTCGACGGCACCCTCGCCGACAGCGCGCACCGGCAGCGGTTCCTGGAGCGCAGGCCGCGGGACTGGGACGCCTTCTTCGCCGCGGCGCCGGACGATCCGCCCCTGGCCGAGGGCGTGGCGCTGGCCCTGGAGCACGCCCAGGAGTGCGAGATCCTCTACCTCACCGGGCGGCCCGAGCGCTGCCGCGGGGACACGGAGGCCTGGATCGCCGCGCAGGGCCTGCCCGAGGGCCGTGTCCGGATGCGCCGCAACGACGACCGCAGGCCGGCCCGGCGGACCAAGCTCGAAATCCTCCGCGCGCTGGCCCGAGGCCGCGACATCAGGGTGTTCGTGGACGACGACGAGCTGGTGTGCGGGGACGCCGAACGGGCCGGATTCACCGTCGTACGGGCCCGCTGGGCCGCCACGTCGGCGGCCATGAAGGTGGCCCAGGAGCGCGAGGGGCGGACCTGAGGGAGCCGGCCCTCCCCGTGCGCGGGGGAGGGCCGGCCGGGGTGACGGCGGGGGGCGTCGTCAGTCCGAGTCCTCCAGGCGGAAGCCGACCTTCAGACCGACCTGGTAGTGCTGGACCTGCCCGTTCTCGATCTGCCCGCGCACCTGCGTGACCTCGAACCAGTCGAGGTTGCGCAGGGTCTGCGAGGCCCGGGCGACGCCGTTGCGGATCGCCTGGTCGACGCTCTCGGGCGAGGTCCCTACGATCTCGGTGACCCGGTAGGTGTGGTCGGACATGCGGGTGCTCCTCTCCGCCGTGGCCCGTGTGCCACGCGTCATTCCACGGTGCCCCAGGAGACGGGGGACCGCGAGACGGAGGACCGCGAGATGTGGGGCCGGGAGGTGCCGGGTGCGGGTGCGCTGTGGCTGGTCGCGCAGTTCCCCGCGCCCCTGAAAGCGAAAGACCAGCCCCCACCGACCCGCAGCAGACGACCGGTCGCCGGTCACCGGGCCGTGCTCAGTGACAGCGCGAACCTCCCCTCGGTGTCCGTCCACCAGTGCGTGAGTTCGAGCCCGGTCGCGGCCAGTTCCGCGCGTACGCCCTCCTGGCGGAACTTCGCCGACACCTCGGTCCGCATCTCCTCGCCCTCGGCGAACTCGACGGCGAGATCGAGCGCGGGGATCTTCACGGTCAGCGCCGAACCGGCGCGCAGCCGCATCTCGATCCACTCCTGCTCGGCGTTCCACCGGGCGACATGGGTGAACTCGGCCGGGTCGAAGTCCGCGCCGAGTTCGCGGTTGACGACGGTCAGCACGTTCTTGTTGAACGCGGCGGTCACCCCGGCCGCGTCGTCGTAGGCGGAGACGAGCACCGACTCGTCCTTCACCAGGTCGGTGCCGAGGAGCAGGGCGTCACCGGGCGACAGCAGGGAGCGTACGGATGCCAGGAACGAGGCACGCTCGGCGGGCAGCAGGTTGCCGATCGTGCCGCCCAGGAACGCGACGAGCCGCGGTCCGGGCGTGCCGGGCAGTACGAGACCTCCGGTGAAGTCGGCGATCAGCGCGTGCACGTCGAGTGAGGGTCGCTCGGCGAGCAGCGCCCGGCCGGCCAGGGTGAGCGCGCTCTCGCTCACGTCCACCGGCACATAGGTGTGCAGGCCGGGCAGCGCGTCGAGCAGATGCCGGGTCTTCTCGGACGATCCCGAGCCCAGCTCGACCAGGGTGCGGGCGCCGGTCGCCGCCGCGATCTCGGGGGCCCGGACGGTGAGGATCTCCCGTTCGGCGCGGGTGGGGTAGTACTCGGGCAGCGCGGTGATCTCCTCGAAGAGCTCGCTGCCGAGCGCGTCGTAGAACCACTTCGGCGGGAGCGTCTTCGGGGTGCGGGTCAGACCGTGCAGGACGTCGGCGCGCAGCGCGGCCTCCGTGGCGTCCTCGGGCAGGGTGCGGGTGACCAGGAACGGACTCACGTACGGGGCTCCTTGCTCGCTGCCGATGTGTTCTGTGCGGATGCCGGATGTGCGCCGATGTCCTTGAGCGGGCTGAGCAGGACGTCCGTGCGGCTCGCGGTGAGCAGCGTGCGGTCCGGGACCTCCTGCCAGCGCGGGTCGTCGTCGTACGGCTCGGACGCGACGACGGTGCGCGGGCCGGGCCCGGTCAGGTACCAGAGGGTGTCGCCCCAGGCGGTGGCGGCGATCGTCTCGCCGTCGGTGAGCAGGAGGTTGAGGCGTGAGCCGGGGGCCGCCGCCGCGACGTCGAGGACGGTGTCGGCCAGGGCCTGGCCCTCCTCGTCGCCGCCGCGCAGCCGGTTCAGGACCAGCGCCCAGACGAGCGCCGAGTCGCAGCGTGCCTCCATCGACAGCAGGTCCGCGGCGGGCAGCGTCCGGGCGAGCGGGGACAGGGAGTGCGGCCAGCCGGCGACCGCGCCGTTGTGGCTGAACAGCCAGCTGCCCGCGGTGAACGGCGCCGCCGCGGCCTCCCCGTCCGCGCCCGCCAGGGTCGCGTCGCGCACCGCGGCGAGCAGCGCGCCGGAGCGCACCACCCGCGTCAGGTCGGCGAAGGACTGGTCGCCCCAGACGGGCCCGGTACGCCGGTACCGCGCGGGCACCGGGTCTCCCTCGGCGTACCAGCCGACGCCGAAACCGTCGGCGTTGACGGTCCCGTGCCGCTGGCGCCGCGGCGCCCACGACTGCCGGTGGAGGCTGTGCGCCGGGTCCACGAGGAGCCGCCCCAGCGGCTCCCCGGGACCCACGTATGCCAGGTGACGGCACATCAGGCGCTGTCCGGACCGGCGTCCCGCGCGGTGCGGAACCCGGAGAAGATCTGCCGCCGGACCGGATAGTCCCAGTTGCGGAACGTCCCCCGGCAGGCCACCGGGTCCACCGCGAACGAGCCGCCGCGCAGCACCTTGTGCTCCGACCCGAAGAACACCTCCGAGTACTCCCGGTACGGGAAGGCGCTGAACCCCGGGTAGGGGAGGAGGTCGCTGGACGTCCACTCCCACACGTCACCGATCAACTGCCGTACGCCGAGCGGCGACTGGCCCGCCGGATAGCTGCCGGCCGGTGCCGGGCGCAGATGGCGCTGGCCGAGGTTGGCGTGCTCGGGCGTGGGGTCGGCGTCGCCCCACGGGTAGCGCGTGGAGCGGCCGGTCTCCGGGTCGTGGCGGGCGGCCTTCTCCCACTCGGCCTCGGAGGGCAGCCGCCGCCCCGCCCAGCGTGCGTACGCGTCGGCCTCGTACCAGCTGACGTGCAGCACGGGCTCGTCGGGCGGTACGACCTCGGTGGCGCCGAAGCGCCGCCGCAGCCACTGCCCGCCGTCGCGGTACCAGAACTGCGGTGCCTCGATGGAGTGCGCCCGGATGTGGGACCAGCCCTCCGGCGCCCACCAGCGCCGGTCGGTGTAGCCGCCGTCCGCGATGAACGCCTGGTACGCCTCGTTCGTCACCGGGGTGGTGTCGATGAAGAACGGCGGCACCAGACGCGCGTGGGCCGGCCGTTCGTTGTCGAGGGCCCACGGCTCGGTGGACGTGCCCATCGTGAACGGGCCGCCGGGGACGAGCACTTCGGCGGGCCCGGTGAACGCGGGGGCGGGCAGCGGGTCCGGAGCCGTCAGGGCCACCGGTCCCGTGCGGAGCTGATGGGTGATCAGCATGGTCTCGTCGTGCTGCTGTTCGTGCTGGGCGATCATGCCGAAGGCGAAGCCGGCCTCGGTCAGCGGGGCGCCGGTGCCCTGGAACGCGGTGCTCTCCAGGATGTCCAGCGCCCGTCCGCGGACCTCGGCCGCGTAGCTGCGGGCTTCGGCGGGCGGCAGCAGGGGCAGGGAGGGCCGTTCGGCGCGCGGGTGCTCGAACGCGTCGTACAGGCCGTCGATGTCGGGCCGCATCGCGTCACGTCCCGCGACGGTCCGCAGCAGCCACAGCTCCTCCTGGTTGCCGATGTGCGCGAGGTCCCACACCAGCGGGGACATCAACGGCGAGTGCTGTGCGGTCAGTTCGGGGTCCTCGACACAGGAGGTCAGGAGCGCGGTGCGCTCGCGGGCCGTGAGCAGCGCCGCCAGCGCACGCTTCCTGAGCGTCTCCGGGTCGTCGAGCGGGGTGCCGGTACCGGGGGCGGTCATGGGCGCAGGTCCTTCCCGTGGAGCTGGTGTTCCGTGTCGTGGAGCGGATGGCCGGTGTCGTGCAGGAGATGACCGGTGCCGAAGGCGTCGTCGAGCACGCCGTCGAGCACGTCGTCGGCGGGGCAGCGGCCCCGGGCCACGTAGCGGTCGGTGAACTCGGCGACCGCCTGCCGCACCGCGTCGCTCGCGCCGATCCGGGGCAGCGCGTCGGCGGCCGCCGCGAAACAGGTGACGGCCGCCTCCCGCAGCTCGGGGTCGGCCAGGCCCGAGCGGGCGGCGGTCGTCCACAGCGGGTTGGCCGGTGCGGGCAGTGAGCCGGTCCGTTCGGCGAGCGGTTTCACCGTCCGGTACGCCGTCTCGGCGGCCTCCGGGTCGTCGAACAGCGCGGCCGTCACGGCGAGCGGCACGATCCAGCCGTCGTCGCCCGGCTGCGCGTCGATCATGCGCAGCTCCAGGTGGCCTCGCGGGCGCACCGGCGGGAACAGGGTCGTCTGGTGGTAGTCGAGGTCCTCCTGGTCGGGGGGTGCGTCGGACCGGGTCCACGCACGGAAGCTCAAGTCCTCCGGCACGTCCCAGGGGCCGCTGGGCGCCCGGACGCACATCACCGGCGCGTCCAGGACGTGCCGCGCCCAGGCCGCCCGCGGGTCGCCGTCGAGGGGCGGGGCGCTCGTGCGGCCCGGGTCCATCGCGGCCCACAGGGACTGCCGGGTGGAGCGCCAGCCCGTGGGCCGGCCCCGGGCTATCGGGGAGTGCGCGAACGCACCCACCAGCACCGCGCCCAACTGGTGCGCCAGCTGCCAGCGCCGCCCGAGACCGAGCGGGCCCGGCTCCTCGTATCCGGCGTCCAGACAGACCTGGACGGAGGCGGAGGAGCACATCATGGCGCGGCCCTCGGGGCCCGTACGGTCGAGGCAGGTCTCCATGGCGTCGTAGCGCGGCTCATGGAGGAACCGGGTGGGTTCGTGCCAGGGTTCCTGGCCCAGTCCGCTGAGGGCCAGGCCTGCCTCGCGCAGTGCCGCTCGTACGGCGACGAGGTCGGCCGAGACGGAGTCGATGCACTCCATCAGGGAGGCGGCGGGTGCGGAGCTGAGCTCCAGCTGGCCGCCCGGTTCGACAGTGACCGTCGAACTCAGGGGCAGGGCCCGCACTGCGGCGTAGGCCGTTTCGCGAAGTGCCGGTGGTACGGGGAGCCGCGGTGAGCGCGGCTCGTGGACGAGCCATTCCAGTTCCACACCGAGGAAGCGGGGCGGTCCGGTCTTGAAGCAGATGCCGCGGACTAGAGCCTCCACTTCGGCCTCGGTGACGGGGGAGCGCCGGGGCTCCGAACAGTCACTCGCCGAATCGGACATGTCGGGATCCTCCTGAGATTCCACTCATGCCGTCGGCCCGGCTTCGGTTGGGCCGGGCCGACAGTCGCTCGTACCACCCAAAACCCTTACGCCGATTCGCACAAGGGTGCGTATCGGAGCTCACAGGGGTCAGGAAACTCTGTTGCGGCGCCGTACCAGGATCGCTCACCATTCGTTCATGGGCACGACGGGGAGTGCGACGGGGGCGTCGGGGGAGATCGCGTGGGAGGCGGTCATGGGGCCTACAGGGGTGGCGCCATGAGCGCCCGGCTGCGCGCGATCGCGCGGCAGACGGAGGAGATCGTCGCGGCGGGTTCGTACCGCGCGTCCGACGGGCGCGAGGTGTCGATCGCCGCGGCGGTGGCCGCCGCCCGGGCGGGCACACGCATGTACGGACCGAAGCCCGCGGAGACACCGGATCCCGGTCCCGGTATCCACCCCCTGGCCACGTCCTTCGAGGTCACGGGCGAGAGCAGTCTGGAAGCGGCCCGTCGGCTGACCGGGCCGCCGGTCGCGGTGCTGAACTTCGCGTCGGCGCGCAATCCGGGCGGGGGATATCTGAACGGCGCGCAGGCCCAGGAAGAGGCCCTGTGCCGGGCGTCCGCGCTCTATAGGTGCGTGGTGGAGGTCCGGGAGTTCTACGACCACCACCGGACACACCGCGATCCCTTCTACACCGATCGGGTGATCCACTCACCGGCCGTCCCGGTCTTCCGCGACGACCGGGGAGCCCTCCTCGACGAGCCGTACACCGCCGGATTCCTGACCGCCGCCGCACCCAACGCCGGAGTGATCGCGCGCACCGCGCCGGAGCGCACGCCCGAGCTGCCGCGTGCCCTCGCCTCCCGCGCCGAGCGCGTACTGGAGACGGCCGCGGCGCACGGTTACCGGCGGCTGGTGCTCGGCGCCTGGGGCTGCGGGGTCTTCCAGAACGACCCCGCGCAGGTGGCGGAAGCGTTCCGCGCGCTGCTCAGTGAGGGCGGCCGGTTCGCCGGCTCCTTCGAGCACGTCGTGTTCGGCGTCCTCGACGGTACGAGGGGAGCGGTGGTCCGGGGTGCCTTCGAGCGGGCGTTCAGGGCCGCTCAGCGCCAGCCGTAGCGCTCCCGCAGCCGGTGCACGACCAGGTTGAACCGCATCCGGTCCAGCGCGCACGCCTCCCGGCGCATGCCCCTGTCGTGCAGCCGCAGCACCCGGTCCACGTCCACCCACGAGTCGCGCCCCGACCGGTCCCACGGCCCGCTGCCGATCGGCACCCACTCGCGGTCGCCGTTGTGCCGCTTGCTCGACAACTGCACGGCGAGGAACGTACCGGCGGCCTCCCGGGCGACCACCAGCACCGGGCGGTCCTTGCCCCGCCCGTCGTTCTCCTCATAGGGCACCCACGTCCAGACGATCTCACCCGGGTCCGGGTCACCGTCGTGCGCGGGCGAGTACTCGGTCCGGACCCGGCCCACCTTCCGGGCATCGGCCTCGGTGGTGGCGGAGGGCCCGAACCGCCCGGGAACATCTGGCTCGACAGAAGCAGTCACGCCCACACGCTAACCCGCGCCCCGTCCAGGCCGTTGCCCGCACCCTTTTCGACGAGGGCCGCGGGCAACTGCTGCCTTTTCAGGGGCGCGGGGAACTGCGCGCTCAGCCACCGCCGGCGCGCAGTCGGCAACGAAGACCCGCCCCGACGGCGAGTTGCTACGCGTCCCCCTCCACCGGCACCTTCTGCGAAGCAGTAGCCGCAGGGAACCCGTTCACGGCAGAACCCTCCCGCCCCGCCTGCCCGTTCGTGTTCATGGACGCGAGCAACTGCCGGGCAAGGCCGAGCCCGGTCCCGCCCATGGTGAGCGCCTTGGCGAACATGTCGGACATCCCCTCCGCGCCGTTCAGCAGCACCATGTGCTCCACGTTCCCGAACGCCCCCGCACCGGCCCTGACGATCTCCGGCCAGTTCTCCGCGAGTTGCTGCGCGACCACCGCCTCCTGGTTCTCGGCCAGCGCCGCGGCCCGCGCCGCGATGGCCTCCGCCTCGGCGAGCCCCTGCGCCCGGGTCGACTCCGCGATCGCGAGTCCCTTGGCCTGCTGGGCGGCGGCCTCCGCCTCACCCGTGGCCCTGGTCGCGGTCGCGGCGGCGGCCCCGCGTGCCTTCGTCGCCTCGGCCTCGGCACCCGCGGCCGTCTTGACCCGGGTCGCCTCGGCCGCCGCCGCGAGCTCCGTCTCCTTCGCCTTGGCCTGCGCGGCGGAGATGCGGACATCGCGCTCCGCCTCGGCCAGCGTGCGCTTCTCGTACGCCGTCGCGTCCGCGGGCTTGCGGACGTCCGTCTGGAGCTGCTGCTCACGCCGGTGCGACTCCAGCTCGGCGACGCGTGTCTCCTGGACCACGACCTCCTGGCGGGCCGCCGCGTCGGCGAGCGGGCCCGCCTGCCGCGACTTGGCCCCGGCGTGGTCGCGTTCCGCCTGGTACCCGGCCTGGAGGATCTCGCTGTCCCGGGTGGCCTCCGACATCCGCGCCGCGGCCTGCTGTTCGGCCTCGGTGGCCAGCCGGTTGGCCTCGGCCTGCGCGATCCGGGCGTCCCGCTGGACGGCCGCCGCGTGCGGCATGGCCAGGTTCTTGATGTACCCCGTCGGGTCCTCGATCTCGTGGATCTGCAGCGAGTCGACGATCAGCCCCAGCTTCTCCATCTCCGTACCGCACGCGGCCCGCGTCTGGCCGGTGAGCTTGTCGCGGTCGCGGATCATGTCCTCGACGGTCAACCCGCCGACGATGGACCGCAGATGACCGGCGAACACGTTGTGCACCCGCTCCGCCATCAGCTTCTGCTGGTCGAGGAAGCGGCGGCCCGCGTTGGCGATCGACACGAAGTCGTCGCCCACCTTGAAGATGACCACGCCCCGCACCTTGAGCGGAATGCCCTGGTGGGTCACGCAGTCCACGGACAGCTCGGTCTCGTTGAGGTCGAGCGAGAGTTTGCGCACCGCCTGGACACCCGGCATCACGAGCGTGCCGCGCCCGGTGACGATGCGGAAGCCCATGCCTTCCTCAAGGCCCTCGGTGCGGTGCTTCGAACCGGAGATGATCAGTGCTTCGTTGGGCTCGGCGACCCGCCACATCAGCTTGAAGACGACCACGACGAAAATAAGAGCGAGGACCGCTGCCCCCGCTACGACGCCGACAATCATCGGCATACGCCCCCTGTTGCATGGTGCCCTGTCGGCACCGAACGAAGGGAGTGTGCGCCCGCGCGGGCCCGGGGGAACAGAGGCCGACGCGTCCTTGGGACATCCTTGATACGTACGACACGCTCACCTGACCCGGACGTCCCCGGCGGGCTCAACTGTCGTACGCGGGCGACACGTACACCGTCCGCGGCGGCAGGTACTCCACGACCATCACCACCGTGCCCGACTCGATACGGTCCTTCGCGGAAGCGGGGTACGCGAGGAAGTGCTCGGCGCCGCCCCGGACCCGGACGATCACCTCGCCGACGAGCCCGGGTCCCACCGTGCCGGTGACCCGCCCCATGAGCCCCACCATCGACGCGTCGTTCATGAGCCCAGACTACGGCGCGTGGACGGGAACCGCGGCCCCGATGTCTACCGCGCGGTAACCTCCGAATGGCCCATGCGGTACGGGAGAGGCAACTTCCTTCGTGCGGAAGGCGGTTCGCCCGCCGGAGGCGTGGGGCGGACGCCCCGGCCTTGCCTTCGAGTGCTCTTCAAGTTCTACCGTCACGAGAGTCGGCAACGGTCCGGCGGTGATCCCAGGGCGACGGAGACGGACATGCGGGTCGGCGTGCACATCAACCGGTTCAACCACCCCGGCGGCGCGGTGGCGCTCGGCCCCGAACTGGCCGCCGCGGGCGCCGCCGCCGAGGCCGCGGGGGTGAGCTGGCTGTCGGTCATGGACCACTACTTCCAGATGGAGTTCAACGGCGGCGCCGAGGATGCCATGCTGGAGTCGTACACGACCCTCGGCTTCCTCGCGGCCCACACCTCCACCGTCCGGCTCGGGACGCTCGTGACCGGGGTGACCTACCGCCGTCCCGGACTGCTCGCCAAGATCGCCACCACGCTCGACGTGCTGTCCGGCGGCCGGGCCACCCTGGGGATCGGCGCGGCCTGGTACGACCGCGAGCACGCGGGCCTCGGTGTCCCGTTCCCGGCGCTCGCGGAGCGCTTCGAACGGCTGGAGGAGACGCTGCGGATCTGTCTGCAGATGTGGGACCCGCAGGCGAACGGGCCGTTCGAGGGCAAGCACTACCGGCTCGCCGAGACCCTCTGCGTACCGGCTCCGGTGAGCACGCCGCGCCCGGAGATCATGATCGGCGGCAGCGGTGAGAAGAAGACACTCCGACTGGTCGCCCGGTACGGGGACGCCTGCAACCTGTTCGCCTCGACCCCCGAGGAGATCGGGCACAAGCTGGACGTCCTGCGCGGGCACTGCGACGCCGTGGGCCGCGAGTACGTGGACATCCGCAAGACGATGCTGCACTCGGGCAATCCCGGCAGCCAGGCCGAACTCGACGCGTTCACACGGGAGATGGAGGACTACGCGAAGCTGGGCATCGAGACCGTGATCCTGGGCCCGCGCGTGGACGAGCCCGCCGAGTGGATCGAGCGCACGGCCGGCCCCGTGGTCGGGCGACTCGCCGGACTCGGCTGAGCCGGCACCGTACGGAGGAAACCGGCGGCGGCGCGGACGCCCACCGGGTGGAGCGGCGACACGGAAGGGGGCCGGAGCTCTCGGCTCCGGCCCCCTTCCGTGTCACGCGCGACGCGCGGGCCGCGGAACGTGTCGTGGTCAGGCGGCGACGGGCGAGTTCGCCTGGCCGTGCAGCTGCGCGATGACCTCGGCGAGCTGGGCGGTGACCTCGGCGTCGTCGGAGGGGTGCGTCTCGGCGAAGCGGACGACCGAGCCGGGGATGGAGAGCTTGACGTCCTCAAGGACCTTGGCACCGGCGATACCCGCGGCCTTGCGGGTCTCGTCCTGCGCCCAGACGCCGCCGAACTGGCCGTAGGCGGTGCCGACCACGGCCAGCGGCTTGGCGCTGATGGAGCTGGCACCGAACGGGCGGGACAGCCAGTCGATGGCGTTCTTCAGGACGGCCGGGATGGTGCCGTTGTACTCGGGCGAGAAGAGCAGCAGGGCGTCGACGCCGGCCACGGCCTCACGCAGCCGGGCGGCGGCGGCCGGGACGTCGCCCTCGACGTCGATGTCCTCGTTGTAGAAGGGAATGTCGGCCAGGCCCTCGAACAGCTCGATCTCGGCGCCCTCGGGCGCGAGCTTGACGGCTGCCTCGGCGAGCTGGCGGTTGTGGGAGCCGGCGCGAAGGCTGCCGACGAGCGCGAGAATGCGAACAGACATGGGGGACTCCAAGGAGGGTGAAACATTGCCGTTACGATCCGGACCGAGGTCCGTTTAAAGTTCTACCAGCCAAACGGACCACGGTCCAGTTTTCTTCCCCCGCGTTACGCTGTCTTCATGTCCGCCTCCCTGCCGCCCTTTCCGAAGCACCAGGAGCCGACCGACGAGCCCGTGCTCCTGGAGCTCGGCTCCGCGGCGGACGAGCCGTGCCTGCGCGCCGACGCGGCACGCAACCGCGCCCGGCTGCTGGAAGCGGCCACACTCCTGGTCGAGAAGCACGGAGCGGCCGGCGTCACGATGGAGGCGGTGGCCGTCGCGGCCTCGGTCGGCAAAGGAACCGTCTTCCGCCGCTTCGGCGACCGCACCGGCCTGCTGATGGCGCTGCTCGACCACTCCGCCAAACAGCTCCAGGCCGCCTTCCTCAGCGGCCCGCCGCCGCTGGGCCCCGGCGCGCCGCCGGTCGAGCGGCTGCGGGCGTTCGGGTGCGCCGCCCTGCGCCAGGCGGTCGACCACCTGGAGCTGCAACTGGCGGCCCAGCCGGAACCGGCCCGCCGCTACTCCAACCCGCCCCAGCGCCTGCTCTCCGGCCACGTCGGCCTGCTGCTGAGGGCGGCGGTACCGGACGCCGACGTGACTCTCCTGGCCCAGACGCTGATGGGTTACCTCGACCCCGCGCTGATCCACCACCTGACCAAGGAGTGCGGGATGCCGCTGGAGCGCCTGGAAGCGGGCTGGATCGACCTGGTCGCACGCGTGACACGTACGGAACTGCCGCAATAGGAAAGCGACTTGGGCCGCACCGCGCGCGACCGGGCGGAGCCGGACGTCCCGCGCGCACGGCGCCCCCCGGCCCCGGGCCCGCCCCCGGCTTCTGCGAGGATGCCGTACCTCATGGTGCAGATACCGAAACCGTCCGCCGCTCCGTCGCCCGCGCAGCGCTCCGTGCCGACGAGTGCCGATGTGGCCCGTCTGGCGGGTGTGTCCCGCGCGACCGTCTCCTACGTCCTCAACAACACCAGCGCCGTACGGATCAGCGAGCCCACCCGCCGCCGTGTCCACGCGGCGGCCGAGGAACTCGGGTACGTGCCGCACGCCGCGGCCCGCAGTCTGCGCGCCGGGCACAGCCGCATGGTCCTGATGCCCGCCCCCGACGTGCCCGTGGGCCCGCTCTACAGCCAGTTCTTCAGCGAACTCCAGTGGGCGCTCAGCCGTCTCGAATACACCGTCGTGCAGTACGGCGGCCTCGGCGTCCAGGGTGACGACGCGGCCCGCGCCTGGGCCGAGTTGCGACCGGTCGCCGTGCTGGTGCCCGGCGGCGGACTCGGTCCGCGGGGCGTGTCCGTGCTCAAACGGTCCGGCGCCCGGGCCGTCGTCACCCTCGGCCCCGAACGCGTCGAGGGCGCCCACGCGTTACTCATGGACCACCACGGGGTCGGCCGGCAGGTCGGCGCGCACCTGCTGGCCCGGGGCCACCGCCGGGTCGGTGTCGTGGTGCCCGAGGACCCCGGCCTGGAGATCTTCTCCAGGCCCCGGCTCGACGGCGTACGGCAGGCCCTGGCCGGCACGGACGCGACGGTGACCGAACTGCCGCTCGCCTACGAGGAGAAGGCCGCGGCCGACCTCGCGGGGCGCTGGCGGGCCCTCGGCCTGGACGCCGTGTTCGCGTACAACGACGAGTTCGCGATGCTGCTGATGCGCGCGCTGCAGGACGAAGGGGTGGGCATCCCGCGGGAGACGGCCGTCGTCGGCGCCGACGACCTGATGCTCGGCCGGCTGCTGCGTCCCCGGCTCAGCACGGTCCACATCGAACTGCCGTCCGGCCGGGAACTCGCCGAACTGGTCGACCGCGCGGTGCGCGAGCCCGCCGCACCGCCCGAGACGTACCAGGTACTGGGCGCGAAGGTCGTGCACCGCGAGTCGAGCTGAACGCCCGGGACACGTGCCGTACGACCGGGACATGTGCCGTATGACACGTGCCGTACGGACCTGAACAGGCCCGGAGACCGGCTCCGAACCTACTCGGCCGTCTCCTGCGCCTCCTGCGTCTGCTGCTCGGCGACGGACTTGCGGACCTCGTCCATGTCCAGCTTCCGGGCCTGGCCGATGACGTCCACCAGCGCGGCCTCGGGCAGCGCCCCCGGCTGGGCGAAGATCGCCACCTGGTCACGGATGATCATCAGCGTCGGGATCGACTGGATGTTGAAGGCCGCGGCCAGCTCCGGCTGCGCCTCCGTGTCCACCTTGGCGAACACCAGGTCGGCGTTGGCCTCCGCCGCCTTCTCGTAGACCGGGGCGAACTGCCGGCACGGGCCGCACCAGGATGCCCAGAAATCGATCAGGACGAACTCGTTGTCCGTGACCGTCCGGTCGAAGTTCTCCTTGGTGAGCTCCACGGTGCTGCTCATGGTGTTGATCCCTCTTCCCTGGGTCTGTGCGGTGGCCGTTTGTGCACAACGGCGCAGACCGGCGCCGTATTCCGTGCACTACCCGTGTGGCCACGACCCACACCAACGACCAGACTGGCCCCATGACGGATACGGAAACCGATGAGACCCATGTGTACGACGTCGTGGTGCTGGGGGCCGGGCCCGTGGGGGAGAACGTCGCCGACCGCGCCCGCGCGGCCGGCCTCTCCGCCGCGATCGTGGAGAGCGAGCTGGTCGGCGGAGAGTGCTCGTACTGGGCCTGCATGCCCAGCAAGGCACTGCTGCGCCCGGTCATCGCCCGCGCGGACGCCCGCAGGGTGCCCGGCCTGCGCCAGGCCGTGCAGGGTCCCCTCGACGCGGCCGCGGTCCTCGCCCACCGCGACTACTTCACCTCGCACTGGAAGGACGACGGGCAGGTCCAGTGGCTCGAAGGCGTCGGAGTCGACCTCTACCGGGGGCACGGCCGGCTCGACGGACCGCGCCGGGTCACGGTCGAGGGCCCCGGCGGGGAGCGGCAGGTACTGACCGCCCGGCACGCCGTGGCCGTCAGCACCGGCACCCGCGCCGTGCTGCCCGACCTGCCGGGACTCGCCGAGGTCAAGCCCTGGACCAGCCGCGAGGCCACCGGCGCGCAGGCCGTCCCGGGCCGCCTCGTGGTGGTCGGCGGCGGAGTCGTGGGCGTGGAGATGGCCACGGCCTGGCAGGCACTCGGCTCCCAGGTCACGGTCCTCGTCCGCGGCAAGGGCCTGCTGCCCCGTATGGAGCCCTTCGCCGGTGAACTGGTCGCCGAGGCCCTCACGGAGGCGGGCGCGGACGTGCGTACGGGTGTCTCGGTCGAGTCGGTGACACGGGAAGGTACGACGGTCGTCGTCACCACCTCCACGGGTGACCGCATCGAGGCCGACGAGATCCTCTTCGCCACCGGACGCGCCCCGCGCACCGACGACCTCGGGCTCGAAACGGTCGGCCTCACGCCCGGTTCCTGGCTGGACGTCGACGACAGCTGCCGGGTCACGGGCAGCGACTGGCTGTACGGGGTCGGCGACGTCAACCACCGTGCCCTGCTCACCCACCAGGGCAAGTACCAGGCCCGGATCGCGGGCGCCGCCATCGCCGCCCGGGCGGCCGGTGTCCCGCTTCTGGAGACCGACCCCTGGGGCGCGCACTCGGCCACCGCCGACCACGCCGCCGTTCCCCAGGTCGTCTTCACCGACCCGGAGGCCGCCGCCGTGGGCCTGTCCCTCGCCGAGGCCGAGCAGGCCGGCCACCGGGTCAGGGCGGTCGACGTCGACCTCGCCACGGTCGCCGGCGCCGGCCTGTACGCCGACGGCTACCGCGGCCGGGCCCGGATGATCGTCGACCTGGACAGCGAGACCCTGCGCGGCGTCACGTTCGTCGGCCCCGGCGTCGGCGAGCTGATCCACTCCGCCACGATCGCGGTCGCCGGCGAGGTTCCGGTGAACCGCCTGTGGCACGCGGTCCCGTCCTACCCGACGGTGAGCGAGGTGTGGCTGAGGCTGCTGGAGGCGTACCGCGACGGGAAGTAGCGGACCGACTCCGAGGTGACCCACCGAGGGCGGCGGGGGCGCGGTTCAGAGGGGGAAGCCCAGCCCCTTCGCCGCCTCCGCCGGAGTCGGCTGGGTCCACCGCTCCGCCATCGCCTCGTTGGAGGACAGGGAGCGCAGTTCCGCGCGGTCGAGATAGAGCATGCCGTCCAGGTGGTCCGTCTCGTGCTGGACGATCCGCGCGGGCCAGCCCGTGAACACCTCGTCCACCGGGCTCCCGTGCTCGTCCTGCGCCAGCAGCCGCACCTCGGCCGGCCTCGCCACCACCGCCTGCCAGCCCGGCACACTCAGGCAGCCCTCGAAGAACGCCGCACGGGCGGCACCCACGGGCTCGTACACCGGGTTGACCAGGACGCGGAAGGGCAGCGGCACCCGGCCGCGTACCTCGCGGATCTCGTCCGGGACCGGCGCCGGGTCCTCGATCACCGTGAGGCGCAGGGGAACGCCCACCTGGGGCGCGGCAAGGCCGACTCCCGGCGCCGCGCGCATCGTGTCGCGCAGGGCCGCGACGAAGCGGGCCAGGAGCGAGGGGTCCAACTGGCCGTCGAACGGCTCGGCCGCACGGCGCAGCACCGGGTCACCGGCGGCGACGATCGGCAACGGGCCCGTACGGGAGAGCAGTTGCTCCACTTGGTCGCGCAAGGGCGTGAGGTCACTGGATGATGCCATCGCGCCAGCATGCCAAGCCGGGCGCCCGGGGCGCGAGGCGGCTCCCGGGCAGGGGCGAGGGCTTTCCGGGTACGGCACCGGCCCCCTCGGCTGACCTGTGACACACGCCACACAAACCTCCGGGAACTCGACGGCCCCGTCCACCGACTACTGCACCGCAACGGCCGAGTACGGCCCCGTCGTCCCCTGCCCGACCGGAGAAGCCAGCCGATGACCACCGCTCGCACGACCGAGACGGACGAGTCCCCGCAGTCCGTCGCTCCCACTCCCGCATCCAGACGCGGCGGTTGGGCGCCGCTTCGCCCGCTGGTGCTGCGGCTGCACTTCTACGCCGGAGTGCTCGTCGCCCCGTTCCTGCTCGTCGCCGCCACCACCGGATTCCTGTACGCGGCGTCGTTCCAGGCCGAGAAGATCCTCTACTCGCACGAGATGACCGTGCCCGTCGGCGACGAGAAGCTGCCGATCTCCGAACAGGTCGACGCCGCCCGCGCCGCCCACCCCGAGGGAACGGTCTCCGCCGTACGCCCCTCACCCGAGGGCGACGCCACCACCAGGGTGATGCTGTCCGGCGTCCCCGGCATCGGCGGGACCCACACCCTCGCGGTGTTCGTGGACCCGTACACCGCCAAGGTGCGCGGCGCGCTCGAACAGTACGGATCCACCGGCGCGTTGCCGCTGCGCACCTGGATCGACGAGTTCCACGCGAACCTCAGGCTCGGCGACAACGGCCGGCTCTACAGCGAACTCGCCGCCAGTTGGCTGTGGGTGATCGCGGCCGGCGGCCTGGTGCTCTGGTTCGGCCGCCGTCGTGCGCAGCGCAAGATACGCGGCACCAGCGGCCGCCGGCGCACACTCGGCCTGCACGGCTCGGTCGGCGCCTGGGTCGCGGTCGGCTTCGTCTTCCTCTCGGCGACGGGCCTGACCTGGTCGACGTACGCCGGGGCGAACATCGACGAACTGCGCACCTCGCTGCGCCAGGCGACCCCGTCGGTGTCGGCCGCCGCGGGCGGCGAGCACGAAGGACACGGCTCCGGCTCCGACTCGGCCGAGGGCGGTGCCTCGGGGAGTGCCGCCGGGGATGTCGGCCTCGACAAGGTGCTGGCCGCCGCGCGGGCGGAGGGACTGGGCGACCCGGTGGAGATCGTCCCGCCCGCCGACGCCTCGTCGGCCTACGTCGTCAGCCAGGTCCAGCGCAGCTTCCCCACCAAGCAGGACACCGTCGCGGTCGACCCGGCGACCGGCGAGGTCACCGACACGGTGCGCTTCGCCGACTACCCGGTGCTGGCGAAACTCACCCGCTGGGGCATCGACGCGCACACCGGTGTCCTCTTCGGCATCGTCAACCAGCTCGTACTGATGGCCGTCGCGCTCAGCCTGATCCTGCTGATCCTGTGGGGCTACCGCATGTGGTGGCAGCGGGGCCGCGCCTCCGCCTTCGGCCGTCCCCTCCCGCGCGGCGCCTGGCAGCAGGTGCCCGCGCACGTCCTCGTCCCACTGATGGCGGGCGTCGCCGTCCTCGGCTACTTCGTGCCGCTCCTCGGCATCTCACTGGCGGCCTTCGTCGCGGTGGACGTGATCCTGGGCGAGATCGCCTACCGGCGGGGCAAACGCACGTACGGGCCCGCCAAGGAGGCGGCGAAGTAGCAGGTTCGAGCAGGCCCGGAGCCCAGCGGCCGGAGCGAGGAGCCCGGCGGTCGTCACGCCGCCGGGCTCCTCGCTGCCTTGCCTGCCCTGCCCTGTTCTGTCCTGCTCACAGGGTGTCGAAATCTCCCGCGAGGGCCGAGGCCAGTCGCATATGCGGCTCGGCCTCGTCGTCCCGGCCCTGGCGCTGGAGCGTGCGGCCGAGCATGAGGCGGGCGTAGTGCTCCACGGGGTCCCGCTCGACGAGGACGCGCAGTTCGGCCTCCGCCCGGCTCAGCTGGGCCGAGTGGTAGTACGCGCGGGCCAGCAGCAGACGGGGGCCCGTCTCCTGCGGCACCTCCTCGACCAGGGCGCCGAGTACGCGCGCCGAGGCGGCGTAGTCCTTGGCGTCGAAGAACATCCGGGCGCGCTCCCAGCGCTCCGCGGGCGTCCCGTGGCCGTAGTACGTCGTGTCCATCGTGTCCACGTCCGACCTCCTTCGACGGGCAGAACCACCTTAGTTTGTTGAATATTCCACGACCTATGGCGGTGGCCGGCCGGCGGGGGGACCGGACGGGGA
>NZ_LIPP01000254.1 GCF_001418335.1 Streptomyces aurantiacus
CCCCGCGGACCCCCGCGGGGCGCTCCTGCGTACCCCGGAACCGCCGGCACCGGGCGCACCTGGCCTGCCGGCGCAGGGACGACCTGTCGTGACCCCCGCGTCCCCGGAGGCCGCCGGCATGCCCACTCCCGGCAGCACTCCCGTTTCCGACGGCACTCCCGTTTCCGACGGCCAGGGTCCGATCGGCACGCCCGTGCCCGCGGACGCGCGCGCCGCCGCAACGGGTACGCCCGCCGCGTCGGGCTCCCCGGCCGGCAGCCAGGGCCCGCCCGCGCCCTCCGGGGGCCACGGCCCGACCGACGTGCCCGCCGGCTCCGGACCCGAGCACTCCCAGCCGTCCGCCACGGAGCCCGGTCCGCACCGGCCGCGCCCCGCGCCCGAGGCCGCAGAGGCCAAGGCCGGCACCGAGGCCACCGGCCACCAGGGCGGCAAGGACCGTCGTACGGGCCAGAGCCCGCCGGCGCCCGGGACGCCCATGCCGATGCGCCGGGACGGCGACCGGCTGCGCTTCGTGGGGGCCGCCACCCGGCGGATCGCCCGCGGCATCGACCTCGACGAGATCGTGATGGGGCTGTGCCGGGCCACAGTGCCGACCTTCTCGGACGCGATCCTCGTCTATCTGCGCGATCCGCTGCCGGTGGGCGACGAACGGCCCACCGGGCCCGTCGTGCTGCGGCTGCGGCGCACCGACCGGATCCCGGAGGACCGGGACACCGAGGGTTTCCTGCTGCCCGCGCTGCAGCCCGAGCCCGACCTCGGGATCACCGCCGAGCTGTGCACCGTACGGCCCGGCGGCGCGCTGAACGAGGTGCTGCGCGGCGTGCGGCCCGTCTTCGCGGACGCGCCCGCCGCGCGGGCCGCGCTGCCCGAGCTGATCGGCGACAACCTGACCGTGCCCGGCGGCCAGCGCGCGATCCTCGCGCCGCTGCGCGGCCGTCGGCGGGTGATCGGGGCCGCGCTGTTCCTGCGCCGCCCCGACCGGCCCGCCTTCGAGACCGACGACCTGCTGGTGGCGGCCCAGCTCGCCACGCACAGCGCGCTCGGCATCGACAAGGCCGTGCTGTACGGGCGCGAGGCGTACATCGCGGACGAACTGCAGCGCACGATGCTGCCCGAGACCCTGCCGCGCCCCACGGGTGTGCGGCTGGCGTCCCGTTATCTGCCGGCCGCCGAGACGGCCCGGGTCGGTGGCGACTGGTACGACGCGATTCCGCTGCCGGGCAGCCGGGTCGCCCTCGTCGTCGGTGACGTCATGGGCCACTCCATGACCTCCGCGGCGATCATGGGCCAGCTGCGGACGACCGCGCAGACCCTCGCGGGGCTCGACCTGCCGCCGCAGGAGGTCCTGCACCACCTGGACGAGCAGGCCCAGCGGCTGGGCACCGACCGCATGGCGACCTGCCTGTACGCGGTGTACGACCCGGTCGCGCACCGCATCACCATCGCCAACGCGGGCCATCCCCCGCCGGTCCTGCTGCACCTGGGCGGCCGGGCCGAGGTCCTGCGCGTACCGCCGGGCGCCCCCATCGGCGTAGGCGGCGTGGACTTCGAGGCGGTCGAGCTGGACGCGCCCGCCGGCGCCACCCTGCTGCTCTACACCGACGGTCTGGTCGAGTCACGGCTGCGTGACGTGTGGACCGGGATAGAGCAGCTGCGCGAACGGATCGCGGCCACCGCGGCGTTGACCGGGCCCGACCATCCGCCGCCCCTTGAGGCGCTGTGCGACGAGGTGCTCGACATGCTCGGCCCGGGTGACCGGGACGACGACATCGCGCTGCTCGCCGCCCGCTTCGACGGCATCGCGCCGAGCGATGTCGCGCTGTGGCACCTGGACCCCGAGGACTCGGCGCCCGGCCGGGCCCGCCGGCTGGCCCGCAAGGCGCTGGCCCGCTGGGACATGGAGGACCTCACGGACTCCGTGGAGCTGCTCGTCAGCGAGGTCGTCACCAACGCGGTGCGCTATGCCTCGCGGCCCGTCACGCTGCGGCTGCTGCGGACCGACGTGCTGCGCTGCGAGGTCGCCGACGACGTGCCGCAGTTGCCTCGGCTGCGCCAGGCCCGGGCCACGGACGAGGGTGGCCGCGGGCTCCTTCTGGTGAACAAGCTGGCCAAGCGGTGGGGGGCGACTCGGCTCAGCACGGGCAAGGTGGTCTGGTTCGAGCTGCCCCACGAGTAACCGTCCGGTTGGGTTCGCCGGGTGTGTGGGGGGGGCTCGGGTGGTTCTTTGGCCGCGGGTTGTGTGTGGCTGGGCGCGCAGTTCCCCGCGCCCCTTACGGGGCGCCCCCTTCTGCGGTTACTCGTCTCTCTGTGGGTCGTCCGGGTCTCCTGGTAGTTCTATGCCGCCGCCCGGTGATGACGGCGGTGGGCTGGTCGACGGGTCCGGTTCCTCGCTCGACGGGGTCCCCTCGGGGCTGCTCTCCGGCGGAGCGCTGCTCGTCGGCGGATCCGTCGTCGGCTCCTCGCTGGTCGGCTCGTTGGACGGGGTCGTCGGCGGCGTGGTGACCGTCGGTGTGTTGCTGGGCCTGACCGCCGCGCCCTGGTCCGTGTCCAGGTCGAACTTGGAAGTGTCGCCCATCACGCCGAAGGTGTACGTCGCCCAGATCTGGGCCGGGAAGCCACCGCCGTTGACCCGGCCGCCGCCGGCCGCGCCCTGCAGCGTGACCTGGCTGAACTCCTTGACCTTGACCGGCTTCTCCTCGCCGCAGCGGGTGGTGCCCGCCTTGGCCGCCTCGCCGAAGACTCCCACCGAGGTGACGAGCTTCGGCGTGTAACCGGTGAACCAGGCCGACTTGTTGCAGTCGGACGTACCGGTCTTGCCCGCGACCTGCTGGCCGTCCCGCGCCGGGTTGTCCCGTACGGACGTCTTGGCCGTACCGTCGTCGACCACGCCGGTCAGCACCGAAGTGACCGTGTCGGCGGCCTCGCGGCTGACGACCTGCTCGCCGATCGCGTCCGGGAACTCGACCGTGCGGTCCTTGTGCTCGACCGACTTCACGAGGGCCGGGGTGACCTTCCTGCCGTGGTTGTCGAGAGTCGCGTAGACACCGGCCATCTGCATCGGGCTCGCGCCCATCGTGCCGAGGGTCTGGGCGGGCACCGACTTGACGTTCTCGACATCCATGCCGAGCTCGCCCGCGGTCTTGATGACCTGGTCCATGCCGACGTCGACGCCCATCTGCGCGAAGACGGAGTTGATGGACTTGTTCATCGCGGTCTGGACGGTGACGTCGCCGTAGTCGACGTCGTCCTCGTTCGGCGGGGAGAAGCCGACCTTCTTCCCGTCGTCGACGACGGGACGCTTGCTGGTGCCGTCGTAGATCGTGTTCGCGGTGATCGGCTGGTCGTCCTGGGTCGTGGCCTCCTCCTCGACGGCCGCGGCCAGGATCAGCGGTTTGAAGGTGGAGGCGGGCTGGTAGTCGGAGCGTGTCGCGTTGTTCGTGTAGTGCTTCACGTAGTCGACACCGCCGTACATCGCGACGACGCCACCGGTCTTCGGGTCGACGGACACCGCGCCGGCCTGGACATCGGCGTCGATGTCCCGCTTCTTGGCGTCGAGTTTGCTCGTCAGCTGACCCTTGACGGACTTCTCCAGCTGGGCCTGCTTCTTCCTGTCGATGTTCAGCGTGATGGTCCAGCCGCCCGCCTTGACCATGGTCGCGGCTTCCTCCAGGTCGTCCGCCGTCCCCTTCGCGACGAGCTGCCTCATCAGCGCGTTGTCGGCGGCGTCCACCATGTAGCCGGCCTGTCCCTCCATACCGGGCGCGCCCTTGGGGGCCTTCGGCACGGGGAACTTCATCCCGTCGCGCTTGCTGGAGCTCAGCCAGCCCTCCTCCACCATGTTGTCCAGGACGTAGTTCCAGCGGGCGGTGACGAGCTTCTTGCTGGTGTCGCTCGCGACCGCCCAGTCGTACTGGCTGGGGGCCTGGAGCAGCGCGGCGAGATACGCGCCCTGCGCGACCGAGAGCCGGTCGGCGTCGACGCGGTAGTACGCCTGCGCGGCGGCCTGGATGCCCCACGCGTTACGGCCGTAATAGCTGGTGTTGATGTAGCCCGCGAGGATGGCGTCCTTGGACTTCTGGCGGTCCACCTTCAGCGAGATGACCAGTTCCTTCAGCTTGCGCGTGACGGTCTGGTCCTGGGTGAGGTAGTAGTTCTTCACGTACTGCTGGGTGATCGTCGAGCCACCCTGCTTGCCCTTGCCGGAGAGCGTGTTGACCAGACCGCGGGCCGTGCCCTTGAAGTCGACGCCGGCGTCGTCGTAGAAGGACTTGTTCTCGGCGGCGACGAAGGTCATCCGGACGCCCTTGGAGACCTGGTCCAGGTCGACCAGTTCACGGTTCACCTCGCCGTCGCGGGCGAGCGTCGAGCCGTCGCTGTACTTGTAGATGTTGCTCTGCTGCACCGCGGCCGCGTTCCCCTTGGGGACGCTGATCATCAGGTAGAGCACCACGAAGGCGCCCATCACGAGGAGACAGAGGCCGAAGAACGTGCCGAGGATCTTCTTCCAGGTGAAGAGGCGGCGTATACCGGTCTTACCGCCGGCCTTGGCACCGGTCTTGCCACCGGTCCTGCCGCCCGTGGCGCTCCCCGCGTGGCTGGTCGCATTGCTGCTTGCGGTACTGCTCGCGGTGCCGCCCGCGTTGGACGAGCGTTTCGGCGCGCCGCGGTGGCTACCACGCTGCCGCGCTCGTCTCTCATCCGCTCGTCCCATGGGTCCGTCCGTCGCTTCCGTCTCTCGTGTCTCACAGGTTCGTCGCTCAGGTCAGCTCAGAAAACTAACACCGCGTTCAAGGACAAACGCCGGTCGATCCGGCCTTTTACGGACGTGACAATCAGCACCTTCTCTATGGAACCGACGATCCGGGGGCATGGAAGGTTGCTGTGCCGAGTAATGTGATATCGGTTAGATAGCTCTGCGGCAGAGGCCCGCGCCGTCCGGCGACCGGGCACCGCAGCCCGTCCTGAACCCGGGAGCCCTCCACCAGTGACCTCGACTCCGGAGGAGACTCCTCCGCGGCGACCGCGACCGACGCAGCAGTCGGCGCAGCAGCGCAAGCAGGTGCTGTTGCGGCTGGATCCACTCGTGTACGAGGCCCTTGCGCGGTGGGCCGGTGACGAGTTGCGGTCCGCCAACGCGCAGATCGAGTTTCTGCTGCGGCGGGCGCTCGGGGAGGCGGGGCGGCTGCCCGGCGCGGCCGGGCCGATACCTCGCCGGGGGCGGCCGTCGAATTCCGGCCAGGCCGAGGAGTAGCGCGGCCGTCTTTGGCCGCGGGTCCGTGGGGGCTGGTCGGCAGTTCCCCGCGCCCCTTACGGGGCCCGGGCTCTGTGTAGTCACGAAACCGTGACAATCGCTCTTGACCTGCCGGTTCGCACCCTTCACAGGCAGCTCTACACAGTGCGTATACATGCCGTGTATACCCGCTGTGTAGAGTGCTCCGCATGTCCATCGGTCACACCCTCCTAGGGCTCCTGGAGTCCGGGCCCCGTCACGGTTACGACCTGAAGCGGGCCTTCGACGAGAAGTTCGGTCACGACCGGCCGCTCCACTACGGCCAGGTCTATTCGACGATGTCCCGGCTGTTGAAGAACGGCCTCGTGGAGGTCGACGGCATCGAGTCCGGCGAAGGACCCGAACGCAAGCGGTACGCGATCACCGAGGCGGGCGTCACCGACGTCCAGCGGTGGCTCGCGACGCCGGAGAAGCCGGAACCGTATCTCCAGTCGGTCCTCTACACGAAGGTCGTCCTCGCGCTTCTGACGCACCGGGACGCCTCCGACATCCTCGACACGCAGCGCTCGGAGCACCTGCGCATGATGCGCATCCTCACCGACCGCAAGCGCAAGGGCGATCTCGCCGATCAGCTGATCTGCGACCACGCCCTCTTCCATCTCGAAGCCGACCTGCGGTGGCTGGAACTCACCGCCGCGCGCCTCGGCAAACTCGCAGAGGCGGTGACCCGATGACCCCCGCAGGCTCTTTGCTCGTGGCCCACGACCTGCGCAAGGCGTACGGCCCCACCCATGCCCTCGACGGCGCGGAGTTCTCCATCCACCCGGGCGAGGTCGTCGCCGTGATGGGCCCCTCGGGCTCCGGCAAGTCGACCCTCCTGCACTGCCTCGCCGGCATCGTGACGCCCGACTCGGGCTCGATCACGTACAACGGCCACGAGATGGCGACGATGAACGACTCCCGGCGCAGCGCGCTGCGGCGCTCCGAGTTCGGCTTCGTCTTCCAGTTCGGCCAGTTGGTGCCGGAACTGACCTGCGTCGAGAACGTGGCGCTGCCGCTGCGGCTGAACGGCACCTCCCGCAAGGAGGCCGAGCGCACCGCTCTGTCGTGGATGGAGCGCCTGGAGGTCGACGACCTGTCGGGCAAGCGGCCCGGCGAGGTCTCCGGCGGCCAGGGCCAGCGCGTCGCCGTGGCCCGTTCCCTGGTCACCAGCCCGCGGGTGCTGTTCGCCGACGAGCCCACCGGCGCCCTCGACTCGCTCAACGGCGAGCGCGTGATGGAGCTGCTCACGGACGCCGCGCGGTCCGCCAACGCGGCCGTCGTCCTCGTCACGCACGAGACCCGGGTGGCCGCGTACTCGGACCGCGAGATCGTCGTACGCGACGGGAAGTCCCGGGACATGGAGCGCGTCGTATGACCGCCCGCCCGTCACCCGCCGCCGCCCCGCCCGCGGCTCCCCCGGAGCCGACCGCCTGGGAACCTCAGGCCGAGGCCCCCAGGTTGCGGCAGTGGTCCAGAGACCTGGCCATGGGCACCAAGTTCGCGTTCACCGGCGGCCGTGAGGGCTGGGTACGTGTCCTGCTCACCGGTGTCGGCGTGGGGCTCGGTGTGGCGCTGCTGCTGCTCACCACCGCGATCCCGAGCGCGATGCAGGCACGCTCCGACCGCGAGAACGCGCGCACGGACATGCAGTTCGGTACCACCGAGCCGGCCAAGTCCGACAAGACGGCGCTCGTCGCCAACGTCGACACCGAGTTCCACGGCCTGGACGTCCGTGGCCGCCAGTTGGAGCCGGAGGGCATACGGGCGCCGCTGCCGCCCGGCGTGCAGAAGTTCCCCGCGCCGGGCGAGATGGTCGTGTCCCCCGCGCTCAAGAGCCTGCTGGAGTCCAAGGACTCCCGGCTGCTGCGCGAGCGGCTGCCGTACCGCGTCACCGGAACCATCGGGGAGAGCGGCCTGATCGGCTCCGCCGAACTCGCCTACTACGCGGGCGCCCAGGGCCTGGCCAAGTACAAGGACGACGTCTCCGGCGTGACCCGCATCGACACCTTCCAGGGGGAGCCGCAGCCCTCGGAGGAGTTGGACCCGGTCCTTCTCCTGCTCGTCCTGACGGTCTTCGTGGTGCTGCTGATGCCGGTCGGCGTCTTCATCGCCGCGGCCGTACGCTTCGGCGGCGAGCGGCGCGACCGCAGGCTCGCCGCGTTGCGGCTGGTCGGCGCCGACGGCCGGATGACCCGCAGGATCGCCGCGGGCGAGGCGCTCTCCGGGGCCCTCGTCGGACTGGTCTTCGGTACCGGGTTCTTCCTGATCGGCCGCCAGGCCGCCGGTTCCGCCGAGCTTTTCGACATCAGCGTCTTCCCGAGCTACCTCAACCCGACGCCCGTACTCGCCGTCCTGATCGCCGTCGCGGTGCCGGCGGCCGCGGTCGCGGTGACGCTGCTCGCGCTGCGCGGAGTGGTCATCGAACCGCTCGGCGTGGTGCGCACGGCCAGGCCCGCGCGGCGCCGGCTGTGGTGGCGGCTGCTGCTGCCGCTGGGCGGCCTCGGCCTGCTCGCCCCGATGATCGGCAAGGGCAACGACAACGGGGACTTCAACGAGTACATGGTGACCAGTGGGGTCATCCTGCTCCTCGTCGGCATCACCGCGCTGCTGCCGTGGATCGTGGAGGCCGTCGTGGCCCGGCTGAACTCGGGCTCGGTCTCCTGGCAACTGGCCGTGCGCAGGCTCCAGCTGAGCAGTGGCACCGCGGCCCGCATGGTCAACGGCATCGCGGTGGCGGTGGCCGGCGCGATCGCCCTGCAGATGCTGTTCGCCGGCGTCCAGAGCGACTACACGAAGTCCACCGGCCAGGACCTCTCGCGGGCCGAGATACAGATGTCCGTGCCGCACACCGTCTCCGTCGACGACGCCCGGCAGAAGCTGGTCGACACCCGCGGTGTGCTCGACGCCGTCGTGCTGTCCGACTCCACGTTGGGGGTGCGCGGGAAGGACCCCGACACGTCCGTGATGCTCACCGTCGGCAGCTGCGCCGCGCTGCGCGAGGCGGCGAAGCTGCCCTCGTGCCGCGAGGGCGACGCGTTCGCCGTGCAAGGTGTCGAGTACGACGAGGCCACCCCGGAGCTCGCCGAACCGGGCCGGAAGCTCTTCGTCGACCCCAGCTACGAAGGCGACGACCAGGGCGCGGAGGTCCCCTGGACGGTGCCCCGGGACGTCAAGAAGGCCGAGCCGCGCAAGGACCCGTCGGGTTGGGAACGGGGCGGATTCCTGATCACCCCGAGCGCGCTGCCCGCCGCCGCGGCCTCGGCCGCCGACGCGCAGATCTACCTCAAGCTCGACCTGACGGTCCCGGACGTGCGCGACCTGGTGCGCAACACCGCGGCCGAGATCGACCCGCTCACGAACCCCACGACGTACACGTCGAGTGAGCGGTCCGAGCGTTTCGACTCCATCCGCACCGGGCTGTTCGCCGGCGCGGCCTGTGTCCTCGCGCTGATCGGGGCGAGCCTGCTGGTCTCCCAGCTGGAGCAGCTGCGCGAGCGCAAGAAGCTGCTCTCCGCGCTGGTCGCCTTCGGTACCCGGCGCCGCACCCTGAGCCTGTCGGTGCTGTGGCAGACCGCGATCCCGGTGGCGCTCGGCCTGGTCCTCGCCTCGGTGGTGGGCCTCACCCTGGGCGTGGTCCTGCTGAAGATGACGGACACCGCGGTGGCGGTGGACTGGCCGAGTGTGCTCGCGATGACGGGCATCGGCGCGGCGGTCGTCCTGGTGGTGACGGCACTCAGCGTGCCACCGCTGCTGAGGCTGATGCGCCCGGACGGCCTGCGTACGGAGTAGCGCGCCGCGAGCCGGAATGCCGGGATGCCTCTTCCTGATCGTCTGTGCCACGATCGGGAAGAGGCATCCCGGCATGAGGGAGCCTCCGACATCCCACAAGGGTGTTACAAGGGTGTCTCCTCGCCGCAAGGAAGGCTGGCCATGTCGCTCGACGCGCTGAAGTCCGCGATTCCGGACTACGCCAGGGACCTTCGGCTGAACCTCGGTTCGGTGATCGGCGACTCCGGGCTTTCGCAGCAGCAGCTGTGGGGCACGGTGCTGGCCTGCGCCATCGCCTCGCGGTCGCCCGAGGTGCTGCGCGAGCTGGAGGAGGAGGCCAACGCGAAGCTCTCGCCCGAGGCCTACACGGCGGCGAAGACCGCGGCGGCGGTCATGGCGATGAGCAACGTCTTCCACCGCACACGGCACCTGCTCTCCGACCCGGCATACGGAACGCTGCGGACCGGGCTGCGGATGAACGTGCTGGGGAACCCGGGTGTGGAGAAGGTCGACTTCGAGCTGTGGTCGCTCGCCGTCTCCGCGATCAACGGGTGCGGGGCGTGCCTCGACTCGCACGAGCGGGTGCTGCGCTCGGCGGGGGTCGACCGGGAGACGGTCCAGGAGGCGTTCAAGATCGCGGCGGTGGTGCAGGCGGTGGGGGTGACGCTGGACGCGGAGGCGGTGTTGGCGCAGTAGCTGCGCCGGCCGCCCCGGTGAACAGGGCGGAAAGACGGCGAGGCATCCGCCGGGAGCGTCTCCCGGCGAACGCCGGACAGACCCGTGCCCTTCCGCGCTCCCAGCGGATGGAGGAGCGGGCGGATCGTCATTCAACGCGTATGTCCTTTCCGGTTACGGCGGTAGGCGAGAACCGCTAGCGCCACAAGACAGCCGATCAACACGGCCATGCAGGTGAACAGGAGTGGATTGATCCAACCGCTCACGAGTTCCTTCTGCTCACCGTTGTCCCAGTGGCAGGTGGCGACCAGCGGAAAGCTGCCGCTCTCGTAGCGGTCGAGGTATACGGCTGGGTCCCTGTCGAAGAAGTCGCGACAAGCGTGCGAAGGGAAGGCGAAGAAGACCTGGGACCAGCCGAGCAGGTAGCACAGGGTTCCTGTAGCGGTGGACGCCTTGACCAGGCTGAGTAGGCGTCGGCCCTTCTGCATACGAATGAAGACCGACCCGAAGCCCACAAAGAGCACCGCCAGGATCCAGGAACCCATCAGGCCGTGCCGTCAGTGAACAACTTGACGTGGTTGGACTTCATCCTGACCTGGCTGCGGGACTCATCGATGGGTGCTCCGGTTCACTCAGGAACGGCTGCATAACAGCGTGGGCGCTCCGCATGTCGTGGCGCGTGGAGAGCCCAACTGTCACTCACCGCCCGCGCCTAGGACCTGTCCGGTCCTAGGTGGAAGCGGCAGACGCGAACCCCTTCAGGACGGTGACGGGTCGGAGGGAGGCCTCTCCACCGGTGCCGCCCCCACCGCCGTCGCCCCCCGCGGCGCCGCCGCGTACCGCAGTGCCGTCTCACGCGAGTGCGAACGCAGGTAGCCCACCACCGTGTTGGTCACCGCGACGAGCGGGACCGCGACCACCGCTCCCCCGATGCCCGCGACCATCCCTCCCGCCGCCACGGAGAGGACGACGGCGAGTGGATGGACCCGTACCGCGCGGCCGAGGATGAACGGCTGGAGGATGTGGCCCTCGATCTGCTGGACGGCCAGCACGACCACCAGGGCCATGACCGCCGTGAAGACGCCCTGTGTCACGAGCGCGACCACCACCGCGAGCGCCCCGGAGATGACGGCACCGACCAGCGGGATGAAGGCTCCCAGGAAGATGAAGACGGCGAGCGGGACAGCCATCGGGACGTCGAGGAAGAAGATGCCGAGGCCGATGAAGATCGCGTCGATCAGAGCGACTATCACCGTGCCGCGGACGTAGGCCGTCAGCGTGCGCCAGGCGCGCGGGCCCGCCCCCGCCACACCCGGCCGCGCCGCCGCCGGGACCAGCTTGAGTGTCCACTCCCAGATGCGCTTGCCGTCGTAGAGAAGGAAGAGCGTGGAGAACATCGTGAGGAGGATGCCGGTGAGCGCCTCGACGATGACGGTGACGCCTTCGAGCCCCGCGGACGTGATCTCGTCGGTGTTCGCCCCGACCGCCTCGCGCAGGCTCTTGGCGATGTCCTTGATCTGGTCCTCGGTCACATGGAACGGGCTGTCCAGCAGCCACCGCTGAAGCTCGTCGATGCCGTCCTGGACCTGGTTGGCGAGGTTGTCGACGTTCTCCATGACCTGCCAGACCACGAACCATCCGACCAGCCCCATGACCGCGAAGCCGAGGACCGCGGTGAGCGCGGTGGCGAGCCCGCGCGGCACCCCGTACCCGCGCAGCCGGGCGACGGTGGGCTGGAGCAGCGCGGTGATGAGCAGGGCGGCGACGAAGGCCAGGACGACCAGTTGTACGGCGCTGATGACGCGCATCAGCACCCAGACGGTGCCCGCGAGGACGAGCAGCCGCCAGCCGGCCTCGGCGGCGACCCGTACGCCCCAGGGAACGGCGGCGGCGGGATCGGGCCGAACGGCGCCGATCATGCCCTCGGGAGAGGACTGCGACGAGGGTGAGGGCAAGGGCGAAGTCGGGGCCGATGACAACGACGATGACGACGACGGAGCGTGCACACCGGCCGTTTCGTCCTTGCCGACGTGGTCGTCCCCGTGGTTCCTGTCGTTCCTGTCGTTCTCGTCGGCCTCTTCTGCGGCGGCGCGGCGCGCGTCCAGCCGCTCTCCGACTTCGGTGAGCCCGGCGCCGATTCGGCCGAGCCACCCTGGCAATCGCGACATGATCCGTCCTCTTCCCCCGTTGCTCCCCACCACTCCCCCCTGGAGTCGTCGGCATCGACCGTACATGGCAGAAGCCCCTCACCGTAGGACGGTGAAGGGCTCCGCGGGGTTGAGCCGAAACGGGCTCAGTAGTAGTTGTTGGCCTGCCAGAAGTCCCAGGCTCCGCACGGGCTGCCGTACCGGCCGTCCATGTAGCTGAGGCCCCACTTGATCTGGGTGGCCGGGTTGGTCGCCCAGTCGGCGCCGGCCGAGGACATCTTCGAACCCGGCAGCGCCTGCATCAGGCCGTACGCGTCCGAGGTCGGGTTGTCCGCCTGGTAGTTCCAGCTGGACTCGTGGTCGACGATCCGGCTGAAGCACGCGAACTGGTCCGCCGGAACGAGCTGGCGGGCCATCTCCTGGACTTCCGCGGCGGTGTACGAGGACTGCTTCGCGAAGCTGGACGCGTCACGGGTGGCCGAACGGCTGGCGACCTTCTCGGCATCCTCGCGTTTCTTCGCGTCCTTCGCTGCCTGCTCGGCCTTCTCCGCTGCCTTCTGCTTGGCGACCGCGTCCTTGGCCGCCTGCTTGCGCGCGGTGGCCTCGGCGTCCTTCTTGGCGGTCGCGTCCGCCGCGATGGCCTGGGAGTCGGCCTGCTGTGCCAGGGAGGCGGTCTGCACCTGCGCCTGCGCGCCCGCGGGTATGTCCGCGAGGAGCGTCGCGCCGCTCGCCGTTGCCTCGGCGTCATCGCTCGACGTGGCGGTGCTGCCCGAGGCGACACCCGTAACAGCGCCGACAGCGGTGACTGCGGTGGCCGAGGCCACTGCGAGCCCACGGACCGAAATCCGGCTCACACGGTTTCCTTCCAGCATCGACCGCTACAGGTGACCCTCGCGGACGCAATCTTGCCCCTGGCACTGGCCTCCCAACTGCGGGGTCACGGGAGGCACGGGCCCGGTGGGCAACTCCCCTGCGGGGAGCGCCGCATGGTGCTCGGGCGGCATACGACGGCGTTATGGAGTTCTGGTGTTCTTGCTGTGCTGTGCCGCTGGGGGTACAGGTGTGTCGTATGCGGGGCCTGACAGGAGTGAGACTCTGCCGCACCCCGGCGCCGGGAGGCAATTCCGTGTCGGGTGTGAAAGCTCACACTTCGTTTGTCCCAGGAGTTTTTCGGAAACGAGCACGCGCCAAGGCGCCGCCCGGCTAGGCTCTTCGCCTTCGCCGGACGGCGCCAACCAGCGTGTACCCACCACCCGTTGGACAGACGGGACCAGTCAGGACCACTCAGGACCAGTCAGTGCCAGACGGGGCAGGCGGGGGCAGGTGGTTCGGACTGTCTCAGATGTGTCCGTCCTCCAGCATTTCGGTCACAAGGGCGGCAATTCGGGACCGCTCGGACCTGGTGAGCGTGATGTGCGCGAAGAGCGGATGCCCCTTCAGCTTCTCCACGACGGCCACGACACCGTCGTACCGCCCGACCCTGAGGTTGTCCCGCTGGGCCACGTCATGGGTCAGAATCACCCGTGAATTCGAGCCGATTCGGGACAGAACGGTCAACAGGACGTTCCGTTCCAGGGATTGGGCCTCGTCCACGATCACGAACGCGTCGTGGAGGGAGCGGCCCCGGATGTGGGTGAGCGGCAGGACCTCCAGCATTCCGCGCGCGGTGACCTCCTCGATGACCTCGCGACTGGTGACCGCGGAGAGGGTGTCGAAGACCGCCTGCGCCCAGGGACCCATCTTCTCGGACTCGGAACCGGGCAGATAGCCGAGCTCCTGCCCGCCGACCGCGTACAGCGGCCGGAAGACCATCACCTTCTGGTGCTGGCGCCGTTCGAGCACGGCCTCCAGACCCGCGCACAGGGCGAGCGCCGACTTTCCGGTGCCGGCCCGGCCGCCCATGGAGATGATCCCGATGTCCGGGTCGAGGAGCAGATCCAGCGCGATGCGCTGCTCGGCGCTGCGGCCCTTGATGCCGAAGGCCTCCCGGTCGCCCCGTACGAGCCGCACGTTGCCCTCGGCCGTCACACGTCCCAGCGCCTTGCCGCGCTCGGACTGGATCATCAGACCTGTGTGAACGGGGAGGTCGGACGCCTCGGGGACGTACAGGCTCTCCTGTTCGAAGAGAAGGTCCACCTGCTCGCCGGGCAGCGTCAGTTCGGACATTCCGGTCCAGCCGGAGGAGCCCGTGATGGCGAGCTCCGCTCGGTACTCCTCGGCGAGGAGCCCGACCGAGGAGGCCTTGATCCGCAGCGGGAGGTCCTTCGACACGACCGTGACGTCGAACCCCTCCGCCTGCAGATTGCGGGCGACCGCGAGGATGCGGGAGTCGTTGTCCCCCAGGCGGTAGCCGCTGGGCAGCACGCTGGGGTCCGAGTGATTGAGCTCGACACGTACCGTCCCGCCCAACTCCCCGGTGGGGATGGGGGCGTCGAGGCGGCCGTACTTCACCCGGTAGTCGTCGAGCAGACGCAGGGCCTGCCGGGCGAAGTAGCCGAGTTCTGGATGGTGCCGCTTGGCCTCCAATTCCGTGACCACGACGATCGGCAGCACGACTTCGTGCTCGTCGAAGCGGTTCATGGCGTGCGGGTCGGCCAGCAGGACGCTGGTGTCGAGAACATAGGTGCGCCGGTCTGGCATACGGCGCTTTGTGCTGGTCACCACGGAAGGACGTACCCCCTCGGATGAGGTCGGGGAGCGACGGAGGAGAACTGGACCGGTTTCCGGCACCGATGCACGGGCCGAGAACCGGCCCTCCGCCTCGTCCGTACTGACCGCACGGTCGCGCTGGTGCAAAGGGCCTCCCGGGCGGACGGCCCCGTGCCGTCCGCTGAGATACGACACCCGTGGTTCGGGCGTCGACCTGGAAGCTTTATGCCCTCCAACAGGCAATGCCATGCCAGCACACATGACGGCGCCCTGGTGAACTCCTCATTACTTCCACCCCAAAGGACCAATTCACCGGCCCCGGCCCCGTCACGACCCGGAGGGGACGGAAGGGGATGCCGAGGGAACGGAAGGGGACCCGGAGGTACGGAAGGGGGACTCCTCAGCCGCCGAAGCGCCTGTGGCGGGCCGCGTAGTCGCGCATGGCCCGGAGGAAGTCGACCTTGCGGAAGGCCGGCCAGTAGACCTCACAGAAGTAGTACTCGGAGTGCGCCGTCTGCCAGAGCATGAAACCGGACAGCCGCTGTTCGCCGCTCGTACGGATCACGAGGTCGGGGTCGGGCTGGTCGCTGGTGTAGAGGTGCTTGCCGATCATGTCGACGTCGACGTTCTCGGCGAGGGTCTCCATCGAGGTGCCCTTGTCGACGTGGTCGAGGAGCATCGAGCGCACGGCGTCGGCGATCTCCTGCCGGCCGCCGTAGCCGATGGCGACGTTGACCAGTATTCCGTCGACGTGCGTGGTGGCCTCCTCGGCCTCCTTCAGCACGGTCTGCATCTGCGAGGGCAGGATGTCCGGCGTGCCCACGTGGTGCACGCGCCAGCGGCCGTCGGCGGCGAGGGAACTCACGACGTTCTCGATGATGCCGAGCAGCGGTACGAGTTCTTCCTCGGGGCGGTCGAAGTTGTCCGTGGACAACAGCCAGAGGGTGACGACCTCGACGTCGGTCTCGGAGCACCAGCCGAGGAACTCCTCGATCTTGTGGGCTCCGGCCCGGTGTCCCTGGGCGGCGGTGCTGCCGGCCGCCTTCGCCCAGCGCCGGTTGCCGTCCATGATGACCCCGATGTGCTTGGGCACCTGGTCGTGGTCAAGGTGGCCTTCCACCCTGCGTGCATAGAACCTGACCAGCAAGCGGCGCAGGTTGTCGCGCAGGTTCACGTTTTTGTCAGCCCCTCCGTGCAGATGGCAGTCCAGAGGCCGACACCCTACTCCCGCCGGAGCGCCCCTCCCCCTTGGGGTGCAAGGGCTCCCGGCCAACGGACGGGAGGCGAGCGAGGGCGGGTGCGCAGGGCCACAGCGGCTCTGGGGCGTACGCCGGGCGCGCGGGAGGGCACAAAAAAACGGGCCGGTCCGTGGGGGGGAGACGGACCGGCCCGAGGGGGGGTTTCCACCATAACCCTTCGTAAGTGATGCTGCGTACTTCGGCGTGACACAACTACTCTCCGGAGTTGCCCAGCGACGCCCGGATGGGTACGAAAGCGTTCATTCAGGGGTTGATCATGGCCGAATCACAGTGGATTCCAAGGCGATCGAGGAGAATCTGGAAAGAACCAGGGGGTTCGCGCGAGGATATGAGACCTTGGGCCATCCGCCTCGGACGTACGCCCCAAGGGTGACGCGGCCAGGGCGCGACAGCATTCCTCCCGTGTCCCACCCGTGCTCCGCCCGTGTTCCGCCCGTGTTCCGTGGGTCGGGCGGCGTGGCACCGCGCGACCCCCTCCGCCGCACGGTGCCGTCCCACGGAGCTTTGCTCGCGCGAATCACCTTGGTCTGAACCTATGTGACGGCGGTGGACGGAATGAGCCAATCTCCATAACAATGTGGAAACCCTGTGTCGATTTCCGGGACTTTCCCGGGTCGCACCGGTCCGCCCACCTAGGAATCGGCTATTCTCTGCCCGACTTCGGATATTTACAGACGTAATTTTCCCTATGCCCCGATCGCCCCATTCATCCGGTGGCGACAGGGGGCAGATGAGGGCGGCCCCTCGGGCGGAGTCCAGGATCGGACAGAGGACAGGATCCGGCAGAGGACAGGATCTGACCTGGTTCGCGTCTAGCGTCGCCGCCATGACACCGAGGATCACCTGGGACGAGGCGAGCGCGCGGCGATACGGGCGCCAGCTGCTGCGTACACCCGCACACTCCGGAACGTCCGTCGCCGCGGTCGTGTCCACGCTGCTCGCCGTGCACGCGCAGGTACTGTCGGCGGCCGAGCTCTCCGTGGCGCTGCGGCTCGACGGCTCGACCCGCCAGGACGTGCGGTCGGCGCTGTGGGACGACCGGAGCCTGGTGAAGACGTACGGCCCGCGGGGCACGATCCATCTCCTCACCGCCGACGAACTCCCCTTCTGGAGCGCTGCCTTGACCGCCGTGCCGGGCCGTACGACCCCGCATCCGGCGGTGCGTATGACGTCCGGGCAGCAGGAGCAGGTCGTCGCCGCGATCGGCGACGCCCTCGACGGACGGCAGCTGACCATCGACGAGCTGTCCGAGGAGGTCGTGGCCCGCACCGGTCCCTGGGCCGGGGACCTCGTACTGGAGGCCTTCCAGGGCAAGTGGCCGCGCTGGCGCCAGGTGATGCACCGCGCGGGCCAGTTGGGCGCGCTGTGCTTCGCCCCCAACCGGGGCCGCAAGGCCACCTACACCCGCCCACCGCGCTTCGCCCCGCTCCCCGCGGACGAGGCTCTCGCCACACTCGTACGCCACTATCTGTACGCGTACGGCCCCGCAACGCCGCAGCACTTCGCCAAGTGGGCCGCAGCGCCCCGGGGCTGGGCCGCCTCCCTCTTCGCCTCCCTCTTGGCCTCGCCGGCCTCCTCCGGCGGGATCGAGGAGGTCGACTTCGAGGGGGAGCGCGCCTGGGTGGTGGCGGGCGACACGGACTTCCCCACCGAGGGCGTACGGGGCGTGCGGCTCCTCCCCTACTTCGACGCGTACGCCGTCGCCGCCCAGCCGCGCGAACGGATGGTCGCGGCCACCATGCCGAGTGCGTAGCGGTGTTCGATCCGCTCGACGAAGAGCTGCGTCGGGGCCTTCGTACGGGACGCCTCCTCGACGAGGGCGACGACTCGCGCGATGACCGTGTCGGAGGGGTCGTGCTCGACACGGACGCGCAGGGCCCCGGTCCCGTTCAGGGTGCTGGCGAAGACCTCGTCGCCCACGGCCTTCGGAACGGGGAGGGGTTCGCCGGTGATGGTCGCCTGGTCGATGTCGCTCACGCCGTCGAGGACGCGGCCGTCGGCTCCGACGCGCTCCCCCGGGCGCACCAGGACCACGTCCCCGATGGCGAGCCGGCCGGCCTCGACCGTCTCCTCCTCGCCGCTCACGGGGTGTAGACGGGTGGCGGTCGGGGGTGCCAGACCGAGGAGGCCGCGGACGCTGTCCTCGGTGCGGGCGGTGGCCAGGGCCTCCA
>NZ_LIPP01000255.1 GCF_001418335.1 Streptomyces aurantiacus
GGGGCAGCGCCCCCGAGTAGGGACGGGAAGGGTAGGGGCGGCGGGGGCGAAAACCCCACTCAGTCGTCCGAGTCGTCGCCCGCCCCCGTGTCCGCCACGACCGCGGCGGACTTCGCGTCGACCTTCCACTCCTTCTCCACACCGTTCCCGCCGGCCGTGTCGACCTCCCACGCGGCCGTACGCCCGTCGTCGTCGAGGTCGACGGACGTGACCGTGCCCTTCGCGGCGCCGGCCTTCGCCGCCTCCGCGGCGGTGACGGACGTGCCCTTCAGGGCCGCCCGCGCCTCCGCGGTGTCGTCGGCGTCGTCGGCGTCGTCGTCCCGCTCCGTGTGCGAGCCGAGCACCTTCCCCGTGCCCGGGTCGACGTCGACGCTGTGCCAGGTGCCGCCCGAGGACAGCACGTCCACGTCCCACACCAGGCTGCTGCCCTCGTCGTCCAGGTCGGCGGAGACCGCCGTACCCGGAACGCTCTTCAGCGCGGCCGTGATCGCGTCGGCCGCCGTGACCTTCGCGGCCTTGGCCTCGGCGGCGTCCTCGGCGTCCTCGGAGTTGTCGTCGCGGTCGTCGCGGTCGTCGTCGGCCCTGTCGGCCGCATCGTCGCGGTCGTCGCGGTCGTCGTCCGAGACCCGCACGCTGGACTGCTTCACCTGGCCGCCGTCCTCGTCACCCGTGACGGCGAGGGCCGTCGCCGTGCCGCCTCCGACGAGGAGGGCGGCCGTGACGGTGGCGATGACGATGTTGCGCTTCATGGGGATTCCTCCGAGATCGTCTGCTTCGACTGTGTGTCGGTCGTCTTCGGTGCGTTTCGACGTGACCCAATCTGGCTGAACGACGCTGAAGGCAGCCTGAAGCACCCTGAAGTCTTCTTCAGGTTCGGTTTGCGACTCTTGGCGTATGCGACTTTTGATCGTCGAGGACGAAAAGCGGCTCGCCCTGTCGCTCGCCAAAGGGCTGACGGCCGAGGGGTACGCCGTGGACGTGGTCCACGACGGCCTGGAAGGACTGCACATGGCCGGCGAGGGCTCGTACGACCTCGTCATCCTCGACATCATGCTGCCCGGGATGAACGGCTACCGCGTGTGCGGCGCCCTGCGGTCCGCCGGGCACGACGTGCCGATCCTGATGCTCACCGCCAAGGACGGCGAGTACGACGAGGCGGAGGGCCTGGACACCGGCGCCGACGACTACCTCACCAAGCCGTTCTCGTACGTCGTCCTGGTGGCCCGGGTGAAGGCGCTGCTGCGCCGGCGTGGTTCCTCCGGCGGGGGATCGCCCGTGCACGTGCTCGGCGACCTCAAGGTCGACACCGCCGCCCGGCGCGTCCACCTCGGTGCGGACGAGATCGCCCTCACCACCAAGGAGTTCGCGGTCCTCGAACAGCTCGTCGTGCGGGCCGGCGAGGTGGTGTCCAAGGCGGAGATCCTGAAGCACGTCTGGGACTTCGCCTACGACGGGGACCCGAACATCGTCGAGGTCTACATCAGCACGCTCCGCCGCAAGCTGGGGGCCGCGCTGATCCGGACCGTACGCGGTGCCGGCTACCGCCTGGAGGCGAGATGAAACGCGTCCTCGGGTCCGTACGGGCCAGGGCCACCCTCGCCGCGAGCGTCGTGGTCGCCGTCGCGCTGGCCGCGGCGGGCGCCGCGGTCCTGCTGTCGCTGTGGACCAATCTGAGCGAACAGGCGGGTACGGAGGCGGAGCGCGCCGCCCGGACCGTCGCCACCGACATCGCGGCCGGTGAGTCCTACGGCCACCTGTCGCTGGACGACGACGACCAGCCGGTCCAGGTCGTGGACGGGACCGGGAGACTCGTCGCGGTCACCGAGGACCTGGAACGGATCAGCGGCACGGGCGTCGACCGGGTCCAGCCGCAGGCCCCGGGTGCCGTCACCGACGACAGCGGTGACGGTGACGGGGACGGGGACGACAACAGTGACCGTGACGGTGACGACGAGGCGGACGACGGCGACTCGCTCGACGTCGACGAGATCGGCGACGCCTCCTTCAGCGACGGCTCCGCCACCATCGACGGCGACACCGCGGACTACCGCTTCGCCACCGTGCCGGTCGAGGTGCAGGACAAGGGCACGCTCACCGTCCACGCCGGCGCCCCGCTGACCGCCGAACAGGAGGCCGTGAGCACGGCGCTGACCGTCATGCTCATCGGGTTCCCACTGCTGCTGGCCGTCGTGGCCCTGGTGACCTGGCTCGTCACGCGCCGGGCGCTGCGCCCCGTCGAGGACATCCGCGGCGAGATGGCCGCGATCACCGCCTCCGAGGACCTCACCCGGCGGGTGCCCGTGCCGCACACGCACGACGAGGTCGCGCGGCTGGCCCGGACCACCAACGAGACGCTCGCCGCCCTGGAACAGTCCGTGGAGCGCCAGCGCCGGTTCGTCGCGGACGCCTCGCACGAGCTGCGCAGCCCCATCGCCTCCCTGCGCACCCAGCTCGAAGTGGGCGCCGCGCACCCGGAGTTGCTCGATGTGGGCGGGGCCGTCGAGGACACCGTACGGCTGCAGCGGCTGGCTGCCGACCTGTTGCTGCTCGCCCGCCTCGACGCGGGGGAACGGCCGGCGGACGCGCGTTTCGATCTGGCCGCGCTGGTCGTCGAGGAGGCCGGACAGCGGGCCGGGGACCGGGTCGCGGTGTCCGTGACCGTGTCCGGGACAGATACCGTCGAGGTGAGCGGCTCGCGCGGGCAGCTGGCGCGGGTGCTCGGCAATCTGCTGGACAACGCGCAGCGGCACACGCGGTCGTCGGTCGCCGTGACCGTCCGGCGCGTGGGGGAGTGGGCCCTGCTGGAGGTCGCGGACGACGGCGCGGGCGTTCCCGCCACCGAGCGCGAGCGGGTCTTCGAACGGTTCGTACGGCTCGACGAGGCGCGTGCCCGCGACGACGGAGGGGCCGGTCTCGGCCTGGCCATCGCCCGCGACGTGGCCGTGCGGCACGGTGGGTCGCTCACGGTCCGCGAGGCGCCGGCAGCGGCACCGGTCGCGACAGGCGGAGCCCTGTTCGAGCTCCGGCTGCCCGTCGCCGGAGCGGTCCGCTGAGTGCTTTGCCGGCAGCTCGGTGACTCACCCGCGGGTCGGTGGGGGCTGGGCGCGCAGTTCCCCGCGCCCCTTACGGGTCAGGGACGGCCCCGTTGGCCCCGTAGGTGCTCCGCGATCGGGGTCAGGGACTTGTGGAGGTCCTCCAGTGCCTCCGGGGGGAGGAGGTCCATGAAGTGCCGCCGGACGGACCCCACGTGGTGGGGCGCGACCTTCCGCATCGTCTCCATGCCGTGGTCCGTGAGCACGGCGAACAGCCCGCGGCGGTCGGACTCGCAGTTCTCCCGCCGGACCAGGTTCGCGCTCTCCATGCGGGTGACCTGGTGCGAGAGGCGGCTCTTGGACTGGAGGGTGGCGGACGCGAGGTCGCTCATCCGCATCCGTAGGCCCTCCGACTCGGAGAGGTTCACCAGGATCTCGTAGTCGTTCATCGTCAGGCCGAACGGCTGGAGGTCTTTCTCCATCTGATAGGCCAACAGCCTGTTGACCTCCAGGTGGGTGCGCCAGGCGCACTGCTCCGCATCGGTCAGCCAGCGGGTGGCGGTCTCGGTCTCCATGAATGAAGTCTACCTAAAATGTTGAAAGGCGAACTAGTGAGGGTGGCGTGACGACGCGCACACGTTCGACGTCACACTCCGCAGGCTACCGCTCACAGCCCGAAGCGACGCTGGAGATCACCCAGCTGTCCGGGAAGACGCGGTGCGCCGCCCGGCTGTCCCGGGTGGCCGGGCGCCCCACCGCCGCCGGGTACTCCCGGTTCGTTCGGGACCATGCCCGCCGCCTGCTCGGCCAGCAGCGCCTCACTGGACTGCAGCAGTACCGTGCCGGCGCCCACGAACTCGAACTGGTGCTCCTCGCCGGAGGCGCCGCCGAGGCCCGTCATCGCACGTAGACCGCCGATCAGGCCCGTCATGTAGGCGTGGTCGTAGTGGTGGCAGGGCGAGGGGCAGTCGGCCCAGCCGACCAGGGCCTGCGGGTCGACCCGGATGGGGGGTTCCATGAAGACCACGGGGCCGTTCGAGGCGGCGACGAACTTGCCCGTTCCGATGAGTGTCAGGAAGCCCGGCACGATCGACTGCTTGAGGGCGAGAGTTGGCTGAAAAGCGAGGAGATTGCCCGAGCGAATGGTCAGGTTGCCCTCCTCCAGGTCGAAGGAATTCACGTCGAAGGCCCGGTCGGCGAGGAGCATCTTGCCCGAGCCGGACGCCACCACCCAGTCGCTCGCGTGCAACGGCGAATGGAACGACGTACGCACGAGACGGTCGAGACGGCCGTGCCCGATGCCGTTGAACTCCATCGAGCCGTAGTAGGCGATCATCTTGCCCTTCTGCAGGAACCACTCGCTCCCCTTGAGCTCCACACAGAAGGTGTACGCGTTCACGTTGTCGTCGACCGGCAGGGTCACCGGGTCGTGGATCACGGGGCCCGTGCCCGGATAGGTGGTCACAGCTTCTCCTCCGACGCCTGCACGTACACCGCGCCACTGCCGCTCAGCTCCAGCTGGAAGGCCTCGCCCGAGCCGCGGCCCACCAGATCGCGCAGACCGAGCGCGCTGGACAGTTTGTTGCGTACGTCCCCGTGGTGGGCGACGTACGCCTGCGGGTCCACGTGCACCGGGCGCTGCGGGCCGATCGGGACCTCGATGACCCCGCCGTGCGCCATCACGGCGACGGCGCCGTGGCCCTTGAGGGTCGTGGTGAACAGGCCCTGCCCCGTGACCTGGCCGCGCACCATGCCCATGACCCCGCCCTGCGAGCCCATGAACATCGTGCCCTGCTGCAGTGTGCCGTCGAAGGCCAGCAGCCGGTCGGCCTCCACGTACAGGGTCTCGCCCGTGAGGGTGATCACCTGGATGTGGTGGCCGCCGTGCCCGAACAGGACCGTGCCCGAGCCCTCCACGGTCATCAGGGGCGTCGCCTCGCCGGCGGCCCGGCGGCCGATCATCGACATGACCCCGCCCTGGCCGCCCTGCGTGTTGGGGGTGAAGGACACCTCGCCCTTGTAGGCGAGCATCGCGCCGCGCTGGCTGAACAGCCGCTGCCCCGGCGCCACCGTGGCCTCGATCATCTTCGAGTTGATCTCGCGGAAGGGCATGTCACACGTCTCCCGCGATCGAGTTGCGCTCACTGGGCTGCACGTAGACGACTCCGTCACCCTCGAAGCGGATCTGGAAGGCCTCGCCGCCGCCCTCGCCCAGGAACGTGCGGAACGTCACCCCGGACTGGAAGGACTGCCGCAGATCGCCCTGATGGGCGATGTACGCGCCCGGGTCGACGGTGAGCGGGTACTGCGAGCTGACCCGCAGCACCACCGCGGGCCCGTCCGACATGATCGCCGCCTGGCCGTGCCCCTCGACGGTCGTCGTGAAGAGCCCGTTGCCCTGCGAGGCGCCCCGCATCCCCGTGAAGGACGTGCCCGTACGCAGCCCCGAGCCGGTCGCGAGCAGATTGCTCGACTCGACGAAGAGCTTGTCGCCCTGGAGGCTCACCAGGTTGATCTCACTGGCGCGGTCGGCGAACCAGCACGTCCCCTGGCCCTTCACCTCCATGAGGGTCATCTGCTCGCCGGTGATCCGGCGCGTCACCATGCCGCGGACACCCTCGCCGCCGCCGCTGAGTTTCTTGAAGGCCATCTGACCGTCGTACGCGACCATCGAGCCGTTCTTCGCCTTCACGGCGTCGCCGGTCATGTCGACGGCCAGCACCTTGCTGCCTTGGAGTCGGAACATCGCCACGGGGTGACGGTAGCCGCAGGGTGTGGCCACCGGCCAGATCCTTCGGGATGATCCCACCCCTGAACGCACCCTGAAGCCGCCCCGTACCCGCCCCGTACCCACCCCGTAGTGTCCGCGGTCGGGGGCCGGATGCTTCAATGGAATCGCTTGTGCGCACGTTCACAAGGCCGAGCCTCTGTTCCTCCTTCTCTCCTCTTCCTCTCCCGAAGGTGACTCGTGGACATCAAGACCGCCTCCGCCCTCCGCCGCCTCCGCCTGGTCTCCGCCCCGGAGGCCGTCTCGTTCCTGCTGCTGCTCCTCTGCTCGGTACTGAAGCGGACCACGGACTTCAACGCGGTACCGGTGATGGGCATGGTCCACGGCGTCCTCTTCGTCCTGTACGTGATCTTCTGGGCCGACGCCTGGAACCGCGCCAAGTGGGGCCCGAGGACCGCGGCCCTCTACTTCGTCCTCTCCGTGCTGCCGACCGGCGGATTCTTCGCCGAGCGCAAGCTCAAGCGGGAGGCCGAGAACGCGGTCATCGCGTCCCGCGCCCGCACCGACGGGATCGTGAACGCATGATCGTCGCCTTCTCCGTGACGCCTCTGGGGGTCGGCGAGGACGTGGGGGAGTACGTGGCCGACGCGGTGCGTGTCGTGCGTGAGTCGGGTCTGCCGAACCGCACGGACGCGATGTTCACGTCCGTGGAGGGGGAGTGGGACGAGGTGATGGACGTCGTCCGGCGGGCCGTGGCGGCTGTCGAGGCGCGGGCGCCTCGGGTCTCCCTCGTCCTGAAGGCCGACATCCGCCCCGGCGTGACCGACGGCCTCACGTCCAAGCTGGAGACGGTGGAACGTCACTTGTCGCGTTGACGCCCGGTGGGGGCTGGTCGCGCAGTTCCCCGCGCCCCTTAAAAGATTGCGCAGTTCCCCGCGCCCCTGAAGATCCCCCGCGCCCGTGCGTTTCAGGGGCGCGGGGAACTGCGCGCTCAGCCACACACAACCCGCACCCACCCGCCGACCGCCGGCGGCACCCCGTACTCGACTGGACCCTCTCCGTTCGACATGCCGACCCAATGCCACTTTTGTGAGGGTATCGGCTTGTTCGATCCATGGAGGGCGCTGTGCGGCCGGAGGGCTACGACTACGACACCCACAGCAGGCTGGCCGGACCGCTCACGGAGCCGTCCGGCTCGGCCTACCGGGTGCAGTACACGAAACTCCTGTCGAGCGAGCCCCACCGAATAAGAGCCGTCCTGCTCATGACGCTCGCCCCGGTGCTCACGGGGCTGCTCCTCGTCTACCTGGTGTGGCCCACCCACTGGGTGGCCCGCGAGGGCGGCGCCCGCTGGCTGATCGGGCTCGACGTCACGATGCTCGTGGCGATCGGCCTGATCGAGCTGTTCATGGTCGTCAACGTGGTCTCCATCGCCCACGCCACGATGGTCGCCCGGGACCCGGTCCCGGTCACCGCCCAGGCCGGGATCCGGGTCGCCTTCCTGACCACGTACGTCCCCGGCAAGGAACCCCTCTCGATGGTCCGCGCCACCCTCGAAGGCGCCGTCCGCGTCACCCACCCCGGTCCGGGCGGCGTCGTCGATGTGTGGCTCCTCGACGAGGGCGACGACGTACAGGCCAAGGCCCTGTGCGAAGAACTCGGCGTACGCCACTTCACCCGGCACGGCGTCCCCGAGTGGAACAGGACCAAGGGTGTCCACAAGGCCCGTACCAAGCACGGCAACTACAACGCGTGGATCGCGATGCACGGCGGCGCGTACGACTACTTCGCCTCCGTCGACACGGACCACGTGCCGCACCCGGACTTCCTGGCCCGGATGACGGGCTTCTTCCGCGACCCGGACGTCGCCTTCGTCGTCGGCCCGCAGGTGTACGGCAACTACACCGCTCCCGTCACCAAGGCGGCCGAGTCCCAGCAGTTCCTCTTCCACGCCCTGATCCAGCGCGCCGGCAACCGGTACCGCGCGCCCATGTTCGTCGGCACCAACAACGTCGTACGGATCGCGGCCGTCAAGCAGATCGGCGGCCTGTACGACTCCATCACCGAGGACATGGCCACCGGCTTCGAGCTGCACCGGCACCGGAACCCGAAGACCGGCCACCACTGGCAGTCCGTCTACACCCCTGACGTACTCGCCGTCGGTGAGGGCCCCGCCTCCTGGACGGACTTCTTCACCCAGCAGATGCGCTGGTCGCGCGGCACCTACGAGACGCTGTTCAAGCAGTACTGGAAGGCACCCTTCACGATGCCGCCCGGACGGCTCCTCTCGTACACGCTGATGCTCGTCTACTACCCCATGACGGCCGTCAACTGGCTGCTCGGCATCCTCAGTTGCTTCCTGTTCCTGTGGTTCGGCGCGTCCGGCACCCAGGTCTCCGCCTCCGTGTGGCTGATGCTCTACAGCGACGCCGCCGCCCTTCAGGTCGGCCTCTACCTGTGGAACCGGCGCCACAACGTCTCCCCGCACGAACCGGAGGGCTCCGGCGGCCTCGCCGGCATGGCGATGTCGGCCCTGTCCGCACCGATCTACCTCAAGTCCCTGGGCGCGGCCCTGATCCGCCGCCCCAGCCGCTTCGTCGTCACACCCAAGGGCGGCGACACCAGCCCCGACCGCGTCATGACCTTCCGTATCCATCTCTTCTGGGCGGCGGTCCTGTCGGCCTCACTGGCCGCGTCGTTCGTGCTCGACCACACCCACGCGGCCATGCGGACCTGGGCGGTCCTCGCGCTGGCCATCTCCCTCGCCCCGGTGGCCGTGTGGACCGCCACCCGGACCCGGGCGCGAAGGGCGGAGCGCCCGGTCGCGCCGACCGTCCGGATCACCGAGGCCGAGCCGGCCGAGCCGGCCGCGGCGCTCGCGGGCAGCGCAGGCAGCGCAGGCAGCACGGGTAGCACGGGCAGCACGGGCAGCGCAGGCGGGGCGGTTCCCAGCGGCTCGATCCCCGGTGGCTCGGTCCCCAGTGGCGCGGTTCCCACCGGCTCGGTCAGCACCGGCTCGATCGCCGGCGGGACGGTCTCCAGCAGTACGACAGGAGGTAACTAGGCCATGGCCCACCGGCTCTCGAAGAAGACCCAGAGGCGGCTGATCGGCGTCGGTGGCGTCGCGCTGCTCGCCGGACTCAACGCCCCGGCCGCCGTCGGCTTCGCCTCGGAGCAGTACTACGAGTACAAGATCGCCCAGCCCGGCTACCAGGCCGAGTACGGCTCCTGGAAGCAACTGGACATCCCCGAGGAGTTCCGCACCAACGCCATCCACGCGGCACTCCTGCACACCGGCAAGGTGCTGATCGTCGCGGGCTCCGGCAACGAGCAGAAGAAATTCGACAAAGGTTCCTTCGACACCGTCCTGTGGGACCCGAGGACCGACACCTTCAAGAAGATCCCCACGCCGGACGACTTCTTCTGCGCCGGACACGCCCAACTGCCCAGCGGACGCATGCTCGTGGCCGGCGGCACGGCCCGCTACGAACTGCTCGAAGGCGAGGTCGAGCGGGCCGGCGGCGGCATGCGCGTCAAGAACGAGAACCCGGACAGAGCGATCTCCCTGAAGAAGGGCACCCGCTTCCGCTCGCCCTCCGGTGTCGAGTACGTCAGCAAGTTCGACGTCACCGTCCCGAAGGCCAAGCGCACCCAGAAGATCACCTACAACAAGTCCGGCGTCATGCAGCCCTGGAAGACGAAGGTCAAGGCGAGCGAGGCCCGGGTCTTCGTCGAGGCCACCGAGGACGGCCCCACGCCGGTCACCGACAAGCGCGCCCAGTACGAGATCCTCGGCCTCAAGGGCAAGGACGCCGACAACACGTACGGCCTCTCCGAGAAGATCACCAGGGACAAGCAGGACTTCCAGGGGATCAAGGCCGCCTACGAGTTCGACCCGAGGGCGGAGAAGTACGTGCCCGTCGAGCCGATGGACAAGGCCCGCTGGTACCCGACGCTCGTCGGACTCCAGGACGGGAAGGTGCTCGCGGTCTCCGGGCTCGACGACGTCGGTGTGATCGACCCCGGCGACAACGAGATCTACGACCCGAAGACCAAGAAGTGGAAACGGGGCCCGCACCGCTACTTCCCCACCTATCCGGCCCTCTTCCTCACCAAGGGCGGCAAGCTCTTCTACCCGGCCTCGAACGCCGGTTACGGCCCCGCGGAACGCGGCCGCGAACCGGGCCTGTGGGACCTGAGGACCAACAAGTTCGAGAAGGTGCCCGGCCTCAGCGAACAGGACGAGACGGAGACCTCGGCCTCGCTCCTGCTGCCCCCCGCCCAGGACCAGAAGGTGATGATCCTCGGCGGCGGAGGCGTCGGCGAGTCGAAGAAGTCGACCTCGCGCACGGCCGTCATCGACCTCAAGAAGGACAACCCCGCCTTCGAGGACGGCCCCGACCTGCCGCAGGGCACCCGCTACCTGAACAGCGTGATCATGCCGGACGACTCGGTGTTCACGTCCAACGGCTCGAAGGACTACCGCGGGCGCGGCGCCAGCAACATCCACAAGGCGCAGTTCTACGACCCGAAGTCCAACTCCTTCCGTGCGGCCGCCTCGCCGAAGGTCGGCCGCAACTACCACTCCGAGGCGCTCCTGCTGCCCGACGGCCGGATCGCCACCTTCGGCTCCGACCCGCTCTTCGACGACCAGCAGAACACCAAACTCGGTCACTTCGAACAGCGCATGGAGATCTACACCCCGCCCGCCCTGCACAAGAACGCCAAGAGCCGCCCCGTCCTCGGGGACGGCCCGCAGGAGGTGGACGGCAAGGGCCGCGCGACCTTCGCCGCCCGGCACCCCGAACGGGTCGCGAACGCCCGCCTGATGCGGCCCAGCGCGGTCACGCACACCACGGACGTCGAGCAGCGCTCCATCGCGCTGGACGTCACGAGAACCAAGCACTCGGTGACCGTGGACGTACCGAAGGACCGGACGCTGGTGCCGCCCGGCTGGTACATGCTGTTCGTGACGGACGACGACGGAACACCGTCGAAGGCGAAGTGGGTCCAAGTCACATAGCGCCTGCTACGTCTGTTGGGCGTGCTACTGGGCGTGCTACGCCTTGGAGTTGCGGGCCAGTCCCAGGGCGTAGTCCGCCCACCACTGGCCCGCCGCGGGGCCTCCGCGGCACTGCCCGTCCGACTCCCCGGGCCGCTTGATCCACAGGTACGCGTCCACGAGCGGGTCACCGGTGTCCGTGGTGGGCGGGGCGCCGAGGGCCCGGCCCGGCGGGTTGCACCAGGCCTGCGAACGGTCGCCGCGCAGCGGGCCGTTGCCGTTGCGGCTGGTGTCCACGACGAAGTGCTTGCCGCCGAGGGCCTTCGAGAGGATGCGGCCGTACTGCTTGGTGGTGTCGTCGGTCTGGAAGTTGGAGACGTTCAGGGCGAAGCCGTCGGCGTTCGCGACGCCGGCCCGGCCGAGGGGCTCGACGAGTTTCTGCGGCTCCTCGATCCAGGCCGGGTTGCCCGCGTCCAGGTACACCTTCGTGTTCGGCTGCCGCTTCAGCCGCACGATCGCCTCGGAGAGCAACTGCTCGCGCTCCGCGTGGTACTGGGCCGGTGTGCAGCCGTCGACGATGTGGGCGACCGCGTCGGGCTCCAGCACGACCAGCGCGTCACCGTCGCCGATGGTCCGCGCGAACCGCTCGATCCAGTCCCGGTAGGCGGTCGCGTCGGGCGCCCCGCCCGCCGAGTGCTGACCGCAGTCGCGGTGCGGGATGTCGTACGCGACGAACACGGCCGTACGCCCCTCGCGGGCCGCCGCCACGGTCGCCTCCCTGATCTTCGGCTCGGGGTGGTCACCGGCCGGCCACAGCGCCACCGGCCGGTCCGCGATGCGTCTGAGCAGCCGGGCGTCGTTCCCGCGCCCCTCCCGCTCCCACGCCCGGACCTGCTGGGCGGCGGGGCTCGCGGGGTCGATCCAGAACGGGGAACCGGCGGTGGCGGGGCTCCCCTGCGCGCGGGTCTCCCGGACAAGGGCGGTCCTGTCGGCCTCGGACGGGGACGAACAGCCTGTCGTGAGCCCGAGCGAGGAGAGCGCGGCGAACGCGGCGAGCGCCAGGAGGGTACGGGTGCGGGCGCCGGTATGGGCACAGGTATGGGTACGGGTATGGGTACGGATACGGGTACCGGTCGGCCGGAACATCCTGCCCCCTTGGGCGAAGGTGACGGTCAGTTACTTTTTCGGGCCATCGTGACATAACGGAACTAACGGTCACGGGTGCGACACCGCGAACCGCCCGTACCCCGGCGGGTCGTCAGGCCCCCTCGCCCCCCGAGGCCAGCGCGATGCCGAGCGGCGTCCTCTCGTACAGCACCTGGTGCCCGTACCGGTGCGAGGCGAGCAGGCCGGCGTCGCGCAGCGCCGACAGGTGCGCGGAGACCGACGAGGGCGCGAGGCCGAGGCGGTGCGCGAGGGCCGTGGTGGCGGCGGGTTCCTCCAGCGCGGCCAGCACGGCGGCCCGGCCGCGGCCGAGGAGCCGTACGAGGGCCTCGGGCGTACGGCTCGACGGCTCGGCCCACAGACCGCCGATGCCGCGCGCCGGATAGACCAGCGTCGGCTGCCAGGGCGGGTCGAAGCCGCTCACCACGTCCGGCCAGGTGAAGACGCTGGGCATCAACACCAGCCCCCGGCCGCCGAGTTCGCGTACGTGCTCGCCCTTCCAGTCGACCGTGAGCCGGCCCCCGTCCCAGGCGACCCGCCGGTCGAGGCCCGGCAGCAGTCCGGCAAGACCCACCTCGGCGAGGCGGCGCGAGCGGAAGGCGATGTCGGCCTCCAGGAGGGCGCGGAGCCGCGGCCAGGCGGGTTCCACGAGGGCGTGCCAGGCCGCCTCCATCGTGTCCGCCAGCTCCCGCACCGCACGCGCCGGGTCGGCGAGCAGTGCCCGGCCGAGCGGGGACTCGGTGGCGCCGGGGGTGTCCGCGAGGGAGAGCGCGATCTCGGCGCGCGCCACCTCGGGGCCGGTGCCCCGCACGGCGGCGATCTCCTCCTCGAACGTGGCCGCGGGCCCGATGGGAGGCGGCATCAGACAGTCCGGGCTGTTCCCGCGGTACGGCATGAGCAGCCACAGGGGCTCCAGGTCGAGCGCCGCCGCGGCGGTCCGGATACGGCGCAGCCACGCGGAGTGGTAGCCCTGCCGCGCCGGGCGCCGCAGGGTGCGTACCGCCTCGTGGGTCTCCCACAGCGGAGACAGCGCGAAACGGCAGTTGAGAAGGTCCTCCTCGCCGAAGTCGAGATGGAACGGCATCACGCCTCCAGGCGTCCGTGGGCACTGTGGGACCAAGATTCGGCCTCTGCCGAAACTCTATGGCGATCGCCGTGCACGCGTGAGGCTGCTGCCCATGCAAGAAGAACCACAGACCGCGACGGCACCCGGTTCCTCCGTCGACCCGGCCGGCACACGGGGGAGCGGATACCGCAGAGCCTTCGCCGTCAGGGAGTTCCGCTTCGTCTTCGCCGCCCACGCGCTGTCCCTGCTGGGCGTCGTCGTCAGCGAGATCGCCCTGACCGTCCTCGTGTACGAGCTGACGGGATCGCCGCTGCTCAGCGCGCTGGCCTTCGCGCTGGGCTTCCTGCCCTACCTGGTGGGCGGAACGCTGCTGTCCGGAGTGGCCGACCGGTTCCCGGCGCGGCGGGTGCTCGTCGTGTGCGACCTCGTGTGCGCCGGCTGCGCGGCGCTGATGGCCCTGCCGGCCACGCCCGTCGTCGCGCTGCTCGGGCTGCGGTGCGCCATCGCGGCCGTCTCACCGGTGTTCAGCGGCACGCGGATGGCCACGCTGGCCGACATCCTCGGGGACGGCGACCTGTTCGTGCTCGGCCGTTCCCTGCTGCGGATCGTGTCGCAGAGCGCCGTGCTCGTGGGCTTCGGCCTGGGCGGCGTCCTGCTGGCCTTCGTGCCGCCGCGCGGGGCGCTCGTCATCACCCTGGGCACCTTCCTCGCCTCCGCGCTGCTCCTGCGGCTCGGCACCCGGCGCAGGCCCGCGCGGTCCGGCGGCGGAGCACTGATGCGGTACTCGCTCGCCGGCACCCGGCAGGTCCTCGGCGACCGCCGGATCCGGGCGCTGCTGCTCCTCCTGTGGGTGCCGTCGATGTTCGTCGTCGCGCCGGAGGCCCTCGCGGCGGCGTACGCGGACGAACTCGGGGTCGGCACGGCCTGGGTCGGGCTGCTGATGTGCACGATGCCGGTCGGCACGATCGCGGGGGAGCTGTACGCCGGCGCCGCCCTGTCGCCGGCGGGCCGCTCCCGGATCGTGCTGCCCCTCGCGAGCTGCGGGCTGCTGCCGCTGCTCGCCTACCCGTTCCACCCGGACCTCGGCTGGATCCTGCTCGCGCTGCTGTTCGCCGGGTCGGCGGGCGCGTACACGCTGGGCCTCGACCGCTGGTTCGTGGACGCGGTGCCCGAGGAACTGCGCGGGCGGGCCATGACCGTGCACACGGCCGGGCTGATGACCATCCAGGGCGTGGGCATGGCGCTGGCCGGGGCGGCGGCCGAGTTCTGGGCGGTCAGCACGGTCGTGGGCGGGGTGGGCGTGCTCGGGACGCTGTGCTGTGTCCTGCTGGCGATGGAGGTACGGCGCACCGGAATACCGAGGCGCGAGACGGGGCTGACCACGATATGACCGGCCGGTAAGGTTTTCGCCGTGTCGAAGCCGCTCAGCCTTGCCTTTGATCCCATCGCCCGAGCCGACGAACTCTGGAAACAGCGCTGGGGGTCCGTGCCGTCCATGGGCGCGATCACCTCGATCATGCGCGCGCACCAGATCCTCCTCGCCGAGGTCGACGCGGTGGTCAAGCCGTACGGGCTGACGTTCGCCCGGTACGAGGCCCTGGTGCTGCTCACCTTCTCCAAGGCGGGCGAGCTGCCGATGTCCAAGATCGGCGAGCGTCTGATGGTGCATCCGACGTCCGTGACGAACACCGTGGACCGGCTCGTACGGTCGGGGCTCGTCGACAAGCGGCCCAACCCCAACGACGGACGCGGCACCCTCGCCTCGATCACCGAGAAGGGCCGCGAGGTCTGCGACGCGGCCACCCGGGACCTGATGGCGATGGACTTCGGGCTCGGGGCGTACGACGCCGAGGAGTGCCAGGAGATCTTCGCGATGCTGCGGCCGTTGCGGGTGGCGGCGCGGGACTTCGACGAGGACTGACGGCTAGGGCCCTTCTGATGGATCTCCGTGGGGAAGGAGCGGCGTTCGGTGCGTGC
>NZ_LIPP01000256.1 GCF_001418335.1 Streptomyces aurantiacus
TCGAGGTGCAGCCGGCCGACGACCGGGCGAACGTCGGCCGGCTGCACCTCGAAGGGCGCCGCTCCGGCGCCCGGATCGGCGAACTCGTCGAGGCCGCCGCCGAGGCCCAGCCGACCCCGGCGGCGCGGCCCTCGCCGAAGCCCACCGCGCCCGCGCCCCGCACCAGAACCGCGCGCGCCGCGCGCACCGTCACCGGGCCGGCCGGCGAAAGCCATTGAGCACCGTTTTCACCGCACTGACCCGACCCACTGACCCGACCCGAACCGAACCGAACTGACCCGAACTGACCCGAACCGAAAGGACAGGCACGACCATGGCCAACACCGAAACCGCGCTGAAAGAGGCCCTGGCCTCCATCGAGGGCGCGACCGGAGCCGCTCTCGTCGACTACACCAGCGGCATGGCGCTGGGCACGATCGGCGGGAGCAAGAGCTTCGACCTCACGGTCGCGGCGGCCGGCAACACCGATGTCGTCCGCGCCAAGATCCGCACGATGGAGCACCTGGGTCTGAAGGGCGAGATCGAGGACATCCTGATCACGCTGTCCGACCAGTACCACCTGCTCCGGCTGATCAAGGGCCGCGGCGGCAACGGGCTCTTCCTCTACCTGGTGCTCGACGCCAAACGCGCCAACCTGGCGATGGCGCGCCACCAGTTGAAGAGGATCGAGAGCGACCTGGAGGTCTAGAGGGCGGTCCGAGGGGGGCGGTCCGAGGGGGCGGTCCGAGGTGATCAGACCAGGACTCCGCCACGGCGCCGCGCCCCACCGGGCGCGGCGTCGCCCGCGGCGATACCGGTGGCGCGGTAGCCCTTGACGCGCTTGCCCGCGGGAACGCCCGCACCCCGGCCGAGCCAGTCGACACGGACCCACAGCAGCGACTCGGCCGCCCGTTCGAGCCGGCCGATCCAGGCCGCCTTGAGACGAAGCCCGACCCCGGCACCGGCGAGCAGCATCCCGCCGGCGGCCGGCACGGCGAACGCGGACCCCAGTGCCGCGGCGAAGGCGAGCAGCACCCACCACCGGTGTCCGCGGCGCCAGTTCCGTACGGACACGGCCCGGTCCTGGAGCACGTCGTGCTTGCTCGCGCGGGCGGCGCCCCTGGCGAGCGCCCCGTACCGCTTCCGTCGTGTCAGCGGGACGACCACCGCCGCGATCAGAAAGAGCGCGGCTCCCGCCAGTACCCCGATCCGCCGGCCCGTGATCCCGGGCACCAGTACGCCCACACCCGCCGCGACCACCCCGAGCCATCCCAGCGGTGCCGCTCCGGCCCGTACGACGACGGCCACCCGAGCCAGTCCCTGCCCTCCGCGCGCCACGATCCGCCTCCTCACCAGACGCCTGTTTGGCGGGCAGATTAGCGGCCGAAGGTGAGACAACCGTGAGAGAGCGCAAAAAAAGTTCGCGGGACGCCGCCACTCCACACGCAGAGCGCCCTACTCCACGAACAGGCCCCGTGCGGCGGCCCGTGCGTCGAACTCCTCAAGCCGCGCCTGGGCGTCCGGCAACCCGTCGCACATCGCCTCCAGCAGTACCCGCCCGAGCAGCATCGGCGCGCAGGCCGTGTCGAAGGCGAGGCCCGTTCCGACGGCGGCGGGCAGCAGCAGGTCGGACACCTTGGCGACCGGCGCGAACGCGGAGTCCGCGACGGTGACGACGGTCAGCCCGGCCTGCTTGGCGTACGCCAGGGTGTCCACGACCTCCCGCGGGTGGCGGGGCAACGCGAAGCACAGCAGCGTACTGGCCCCGGCCCGCACCGCCGCGTCGAGCCGGTCGTGCGCCATCGTGCCGCCCTCGTCCAGGAGCCGTACGTCCGGATGGACCTTGGCCGCGAAGTACGCGAAGCCGTACGCCTGGGCCGCGGCCGCCCGCAGCCCGAGCACCGGCAGGGGGCGCGAGGCGGCGAGGAGCCGGCCCGCCCGCTCGACGGGACGCGGGTCCGCCAGTACGGAGGCGAGATGGCGGAGGTTCTCGATCTCGGCCTCGACGGCCTGCTGGTACTCGTTGTACGAGCCGGTGTCCGCCGTGGGTTCGGCCGGTGCGACCTCGCGCAGGTGTTTGCGCAGCGCCGGGTAGCCGTCGAAGCCGAGGGCGACGGCGAAGCGGGTGACGGAGGGCTGGCTGACCCCGGCGAGTTCGGCGAGCTCCACGCTCGACAGGAACGGCACGTCGGCGGCCCGGCGCACCATGCTGTGGGCGATGCGCCGCTGGGTGGGGGTCAGCCGGTGCCCCTCGAAGAGCGACTGCAGACGCCCGGCGGGACCGTTGCCCACCCCCGCGCCGCCACTGCCCCCGCTCGCCCTGCCCTCCGTGCCCGCACTCACGCCCGTACCCGTACCCGTGCCCGTGCCCGTACTCATGCTCATGCCGTGCTCCCCCTCCAGATGTCCGTGAACCGGTCGAGCAGTGCGGCCGCCGCCGTCACGTCGTCCGTGAGCGGCCGGTCGGTCGGGTCCGCGTCGAGCACCGACTCGGCGATCTCCAGGGCCCTGCCCACCGGCAGTTCCGGGTCGGGACGCAGCTCGCGCTGGCGCAACGCCCGTACGGCGGCGACGAGTTCGCAGCCGACCACGAGACGGTACGCGTCGCACGCGCGCAGGGTCTGGCGTGCGGCGAGCGAGGCGAAACTCGCCTGCTCCTCGACGCCCCGGGAGAGTACAGCGTGGCCGAGCGAGGCGGGCGCGGAGAAGGCCCGCAGGTCACCGAGGGCGGCCCCGGCGGCGTACTCCAGGATCATCACGCCGGAGGAGGCAGGCTCGTGGTCGGCGAGGAAGGGGCGCAGCCGGGTGTAGGCGGGTTCGTTGAGGGTCGAGAGGCGGGAGGTCGACAGGCGGGCCACCTGCGTGAGGGCGAGCCTGAAGTGGTCCAGGGCCAGGGCGAGTTGGGCCTGGTAGAAGCCGCCGTGGTGGTAGGCGGCCATGTCGGCGGCGCAGATCAGCGGGTTCTCGGCGGCCGCGTTGATCTCGACGGCGAGGACCTCCTCCAGGGCGTCGGCCGCGTCGTGGGCGGGGCCGTGGATCTGGGGCAGGCACCGGAAGCCGTACGGGTCCTGGAGCCGTCCGAGCGGCGGTGTCGGGCGGTCGGCCGCGCCGATCAGCTCCCGCATCCGCCGGGCCACTTCGGTGGACCCGCGGTGTGGCCGGGCGGCGTGCACGGGAGCCGCGTACGCCTCGTGCGAGCCGTCCACCGCGACCAGCGACAGCGCGGCGACGACCTGTGTGGCCCCGATGAGGCCCCGCAGTTCGTGGAGCGCGAGCGCCGACTGGCCGAGGGTGAGGGCGTTGCTGCTGATGAGCGCGAGGGCGTCGTTGTTGTCGAGCGGCTGGGGTTCGGGCGCCCCCACCCACTCCGGCGCACCCGCACTGCCACTGCCCTTGCTGCCACTGCCCTTGCTGCCACCGCCGTTGCTGCTACTCCCGTTGCCCACAAGCCCCGTCGGGGCCGCGCCCCGCCAGGGGTGCTCCCCCGCCAGGGCCAACCCCACCTGTGCCAGGGCCGCGATGTCGCCGGTTCCCACCGAGCCGAACTCGTTCACGACGGGGTACGCGCCCGTCTCCAGCGCCTCGCACAGTGCCGTGACGACGGTGGGGCGCAGGCCCGCGCCGCCCGCGAGGAGCTGGTTCGCCCGCACGGCGAGCATCGCCCGGACCTCCCGTGCGGGCAGTTCCGCCCCGACGGCCCCCGCGTGGCTGCGCAGCAGGCGCAGACCGTGCTCGGTGGCGGCCTCGGTGGGCACGTCCTCGTTGCGGTTGGCGCCGACTCCGGTGGAGCGGCCGTACACCCGGCCGGTCGCGGCGATGCGGCGGGCCGCGTCCCAGGACTCCTCGACACGCTTCATGGCGTCGGTGCCGGGGACGGGCCGCGCGGACCCGTCAGCGAGGCGTACGACGTCGGCGACGCCCGTGCTGTATCCGTCCAGCACCACGAGGCCGGCCGTCACCGCACCCGGCGTGTCCACTTCCCAAGACGACATAGAGCGCAGACTCCCCTCGATCCCTCACCTCGTCAGCAAGCTATTCAAGTACAGAGAACTCTGCATGACGATATGCAGCCGGGCAAGAGACACCGGCCCGGTGGGGCACGGCCCAGCCCGGACAGGGGGGCTAACCCCCGTGTCAAGCGGACTCCGGCTCCCTACCGTGGACTCCATGACCGGTATGGAAGCTCCCGACGCGGAACTCAAGAAGGAACTCAGCGCCACCTTGCACGCCCGCAAGGAACTGGGCGACGAGTACGAGTCCGCGCTGGTCGACTCTTTCCTGGAAAAGGTCGAGCAGCGTCTGGACGGTGCGGTCGACCGGCGGGTGCGCCGTCAGCTCGCGGAACAGCAGATGGTGGTGGCCCGGGACGCGCGTTCCCCGCAGGGCTCCTCGGACTCATGGGGCGAACGCTTCGGGTTCGGGATCGTCTCCCTGGTCCTTGCGATCCCGCTGTCCGCCATCGGCGGCAGCGTCGCCGACCTGCCCGGCCTGCTGGTCGCCTGGGCGGGCATCGTGGGGGTCAACGTGGTCCAGGCCGCGCGCCTGTCGCCGAACCTCTTCGGCCGCCGCAAGTCCTCCAAGGACAGCGACTGGGAGGCCTGAGCCGCCCCGAAGCAAGACAGAGACAAGCGAGACAGAGGCAAGACGGAGGCAGGACAGAAAGGCCCGGTACCAGTCAGGTACCGGGCCTCTTCCGAGCTTGCGCGGGGACCGCCGCACCCCCGTTGCCGGGGGGCGGGACGACGGCGGTCCCCGCGAGGGACGCGAGCCGGGTCAGGGCCAAGCTGCGCGTCCGTGGCGTCCATGGAGGTCCGGGAGCCGCTCCGGAGGTCCTTGGCGCCGTTTTGGCGTCGGCCGGGGCGGGGAGCCGCTCCCGCCCTTGCCGACACACATCAATGTGCCGGACGCGTGTTAAGCGTGTGCTGCGCGGACGTGACGCCCTCGTACCACTTCCACAAAGTTCCGTTGTGACCGCTCGCGCCGGAAGTTCCCCTCCGGCACGCGCAGTTCACCGGACGTCCTACTGCCGTCCGCCCTTGGCCAGGAAGGACAGCAGGTCCTGCCTGCTGACGACTCCGGTGGGCTTGCCGTCGACCAGGACCATCGCGGCGTCGGCGGCGCCGAGCACGGTCATCAGGTCGCCGACCGGTTCGCCGGAGCCGACCTGGGGCAGCGGCGCCGACATGTGCTTCTCCAGCGGGTCGGTGAGGGTGGCCCGCTGGGTGAACAGCGCGTCGAGCAGTTCCCGCTCGACCACGGAGCCCACGACCTCGGCGGCCATCACGTCCGGATGACCGGCGCCCAGTTTCACGATGGGCATCTGTGAGACGCCGTACTCGCGCAGCACCTCGATCGCCTCGCCGACCGTCTCGTCCGGGTGCATGTGGACGAGGGACGGCATGGCCCCGTGGACCTTGTCGCTCAGGACGTCGCCGACGCGCGCGCTGGGCCCCTCGTCCTCCAGGAACCCGTAGTCCGCCATCCACTCGTCGTTGAAGATCTTGCTGAGGTAGCCGCGACCGCTGTCCGGCAGCAGGACGACCACCACGTCGTCCGGGCCGAGCCGCCGGGCGACCTCCAGCGCGGCCACGACGGCCATGCCGCAGGAGCCGCCGACGAGCAGTCCCTCCTCCTTGGCCAGCCGCCGGGTCATCTGGAAGGAGTCCTTGTCGGACACGGCGACGATCTCGTCGGCGACTGTCCGGTCGTACGCGGTCGGCCAGAAGTCCTCGCCGACGCCCTCGACGAGATACGGCCGCCCGGAGCCGCCGGAGTAGACGGACCCTTCCGGGTCGGCGCCGACGACCTGGACCTTCCCGTCGCTGGCGTCCTTGAGGTACCGCCCGGTCCCGGAGATGGTGCCGCCGGTGCCCACGCCCGTGACGAAGTGGGTGATCCGGCCGTCCGTCTGCTCCCACAGCTCAGGGCCGGTGGAGTGATAGTGCGAGGCGGGATTGTCGGGGTTGGAGTACTGGTCGGGCTTCCAGGCCCCGGGCGTCTCACGCACCAGCCGGTCGGAGACGTTGTAGTACGAGTCGGGGTGCTCGGGGTCGACCGCGGTCGGGCAGACGACGACCTCGGCGCCGTACGCGCGCAGCACGTTGATCTTGTCGGTGCTCACCTTGTCGGGGCACACGAAGATGCACTTGTAGCCCTTTGTCTGGGCCACGATGGCAAGGCCCACTCCCGTGTTGCCGCTGGTCGGCTCGACGATCGTGCCGCCCGGCTGGAGGGCGCCGCTCTTCTCGGCGGCCTCGATCATGCGCAGAGCGATGCGGTCCTTCACGGAGCCGCCGGGGTTGAAGTACTCGACCTTCGCGAGGACGGTCGCCTGGATGCCGGCGGTCACGCTGTTGAGCCTCACCAGCGGGGTGTTGCCGACGAGACTGATCATCGAGTCGTGGAATTGCACCGTTGTCTCCGGAGCTGCAAAAGAAGTGGTCGGGGTGGTTCGGTCAGCCTAAGCCCCTGCTGGGCGTTCACAGCGCGTTGAGATTGGCCGACGGTCTGTACGGGGCAAGGAGTGGGTGTACGGGCTAGAAGGAGGTGGCGGCTTCGCATGTCGAGCATGTCGAGGGCGAGGGTGGCACGGCGGATCGCCGCGGGCGCGGCGTACGGCGGCGGCGGGATCGGGCTGCTGGGCGCGGCGACGGTGGGAGTGGTACTGGCCGAGCTGCAGCTGGCGAAACGGCAGGTGGGCCACGGGCCCAGTCCCCATCCACCGAGCGCCGACGGACTGTACGGGTACGCGTACGCCGGCGCGGAGGAACCGCTGCGCCTGACGATGCTCGGTGACTCGACGGCCGCCGGGCAGGGAGTGCACCGGGCCAGGCAGACACCGGGGGCGCTGCTCGCGTCCGGGCTCGCGGCGGTGGCGGAGCGGCCGGTGCGGTTGCGGAACGTGGCGCTGCCCGGCGCCCAGTCGGACGACCTGGACCGCCAGGTCGTGCTGGCGGTCGGGGACCCGGACGGGTTGCCCGAGGTGTGCGTGATCATGGTCGGGGCGAACGACGTGACGCACCGGATGCCGGCGACACGGTCGGTCCGTCACCTGTCGGCCGCGGTACGCCGACTGCGTACCGCGGGTGCCGAGGTGGTCGTCGGCACCTGTCCCGACCTGGGCACCATCGAGCCGGTCCAGCAGCCGCTGCGGTGGATCGCGCGACGGGCCTCGCGTCAGCTGGCGGCGGCGCAGACGATCGGTACGGTCGAGCAGGGCGGGCGTGCGGTGTCGCTGGGCGACCTGCTGGGGCCCGAGTTCGAGGCGAATCCGCGGGAATTGTTCGGCCCCGACAACTACCACCCGTCGGCGGAGGGGTACGCGACGGCGGCGATGGCCATACTCCCCACGGTCTGTGCCGCCCTCGGCCTGTGGCCGGCGGCCGAGGAGCGGCCGGACGTCTCCCGCCGTGAGGGTTTCCTCCCGGTGGCGCGGGCGGCGGCGGAGGCCGCGGCGGAGCCCGGTACGGAGGTCACGGCCGCGATGCCGACGGGCCCGCGGGGCCCATGGGCCCTCCTCAAGCGCCGCCGTCGCCGCAGGGTCCCGGCCACGGACCCGGCCAGGGACCCGGCCGCGCACCAGGCCGCGGACGCGGCCCCTGGCTCGACCACGGACTCGGCGGCAGGCCCGGCCAGGGACTCGTCGCCGGCCGGTAGCCGGGAGCCGTCCGCCTGACCGATGCGGAGAAGACATGCGGAGAAGGCTTACGGAGAAGGCTTACGGAGAAAGCAAGCGCTTAGAAATGCGGCCCGCGTCACACACCCACAGCCGTGACCTCACCCGTACGTGCGGGTAGCTTCCAAGTCAGGACCGCCCACATCCCCGTAACTCCCGCCCGGCGACCGCCGACCGCCGGCCGCCGACCGCCATCCGGCCGGCGCCACTCGACGAGGCTCCCCCAGAGCCGAACGCCCGGGGGACCCCCAGCGCGCCGCCTCTTCTCATTGGAGCCGTAGATGCCCGAAGCCGTGATCGTCTCGACAGCCCGCTCCCCCATCGGCCGCGCGTTCAAGGGCTCCCTCAAGGACCTGCGCCCGGACGACCTCACCGCCACCATCATCCAGGCGGCCCTCGCCAAGGTCCCGGAGCTCGACCCCAGGGACATCGAGGACCTGATGCTCGGCTGCGGCCTCCCCGGCGGCGAGCAGGGCAACAACCTCGGCCGCATCGTCGCCGTGCAGATGGGGATGGACCACCTCCCCGGCTGCACGGTCACCCGTTACTGTTCCTCGTCGCTGCAGACGACCCGCATGGCCCTGCACGCCATCAAGGCCGGTGAGGGCGACGTCTTCATCTCGGCCGGCGTCGAGCTGGTCTCGCGTTTCACCAAGGGCAACTCCGACAGCCTCCCGGACACGCACAACCCGTTCTTCGCTGAGGCGGAGGCCCGCACCGCCGAGGTCGCCGCGAGCGAGGGCGCGTCCTGGCACGACCCGCGCGAGGACGGCCTCGTGCCGGACGCGTACATCGCGATGGGCCAGACCGCGGAGAACCTCGCCCGGATCAAGGGCGTCACCCGCCAGGACATGGACGAGTTCGGCGTCCGCTCGCAGAACCTCGCCGAGGAAGCCCTCAAGAACGGCTTCTGGGAGCGCGAGATCACTCCGGTGACCACCCCGGACGGCACGGTCGTCAGCAAGGACGACGGCCCGCGCGCCGGCGTCACGCTGGACGGCGTCCAGGGCCTCAAGCCGGTCTTCCGCCCCGACGGCATGGTCACGGCGGGCAACTGCTGCCCGCTCAACGACGGCGCCGCCGCCCTCGTGATCATGTCCGACACCAAGGCCCGCGAGCTGGGCCTGACCCCGCTGGCCCGGATCGTCTCGACCGGTGTCACCGGCCTCTCCCCCGAGATCATGGGCCTCGGCCCGGTGGAGGCGTCGAAGCAGGCCCTCTCCCGCGTCGGCCTGGGCGTCGCCGACATCGACCTGTTCGAGATCAACGAGGCGTTCGCCGCCCAGGTGATCCCCTCCTACCGCGACCTGGACATCCCGCTGGAGAAGCTGAACGTGAACGGCGGCGCGATCGCGGTCGGCCACCCCTTCGGCATGACCGGCGCCCGCATCACCGGCACGCTCATCAATTCCCTCCAGTTCCACGACAAGCAGTTCGGCCTGGAGACGATGTGCGTGGGCGGCGGCCAGGGCATGGCCATGGTCATCGAGCGGCTGAGCTAGCCCCAGGCCCCGCTCAGCCGCACTCAGCCGCACTGCGAAACCCGACCCGAAGCACAGCCCCCGTAACCGAAGTTGAACAGAACGTGAACGGAACGGCCCGGAGAACCCTCGGAGAACGCCTCTCCAATGGGACTCTGGGTCGTTTTGTGATCGAATCTCCCCCAGGATGTGACCTAAGTCCCTCGGGGGAGGTATTTGCGCAGGTCAGCGGCGCCCCACAAGCAACCGCCGGGCCCAAGGTCCTGTCCCTTTCGTGACGTTACGCACTGACAGCTGGTTAGTCCATCCTTCAAGCTGATGTAGGAAGTCGGGGGTCGACTTTGAACCGGGAGTACGTCAGTGAGCACCACGTTTCTCGCTCTGCTGCTCGCCACAGCCACCACCACGGCCGTGGGCGTCGCCGTACTGCGCACCCTGCTGGCGCTGCGCCGACAGGTGGCGGCCCTGCACACCGAGCTCGCCCAGGGCCGCGCCGCCGCCCTGCGCGGCCTCCTGCCGGCCGCTCGCGGCTCCGCGGACACCGACCAGATACGCGCCGCCGTGGCCGAGGCCCTCGCCGAGGAACGGGAGCGCGAGCTCGCCGAGGCCCGTGCGTTCTGGGCCGCCCAGGAGGTGCGTGACGCCGGCGACGCCCCCACCCTGCTCGGCCTGCCCGACAGCGAGCTGTACCTGCCGCGCCAGTCGGACTTCGTGGGCATCGAGCACCTGGAACCGGTGACCGAGCCGCCCGCCGACACCGACGAGTTCTCCGGGGACTCCGCCGAGCTTGCCGCGGCCCGCCGCCGCCACCCCTCGCACCCTGACTTCGTCCCGGTCCAGTCGCCGGTCGTGAACGACCACGAACGCACGGTGGCCTGCCTGGAGGAACTGGCCGACACCCGCACCGAGCTGGCGGACGTCCGCCCAGGCCCCCTCGGCACCCTCGACGTCTACGTCTTCGCCGACGGCACCACTCTCTGCATGACCCCGGGCCACCGCGAGACCGCCGAACGCCTCGCCGAGTCCCTGCGCACCGGCCACCCGCCGGTCCTGCTCGGCGGCTCAGGAGTCTCGGGCGCCTACGCCCTCACCTTCGAGTGCGGCCAGGAGAGCGTCTACGTCCTGGCGGACCGGGTCATAGCCTCGCTGTAGACACCGGGGCCGCGACTGCGCGCGCCCGGTCAGACGCCCGCCCTCTTCTGCGCCTCCTCCACAAGCACCAGCGCCTCCGCCAGTTCCGCCTCGGTCCTCAGTACGAGCGCGAGGTCGTGCACGGCCACCGTGATCTGATCCGCCGACGCGAACATGCCCGCGTCCGGCATCTCCCGGGGGGCCTGCCCGGGGTCCTCCAACCGCTGGGCGCGCAGGGCCAACTCCCTGGCCAGACCCAGTGCCTCGGCGGCTGCCCCGCGCTGCAGCCGGCTCTGCGGCGCGGCCCGCAACCGGTCGGCGAAATGGTCCACGGCACGGGTCAACGGAGTCGTATCAAGCACGCCGCGAGACTACGCGTCACACCTGGACTGTTGCCAACGACCGAACGCTCAGGCACGGTGGCGTGAAGGACCGGCCTACATCCCCTTTGCGTCCGGAGGCGCCGATGTCCCACGTCTTCTCCGCGGAGACCCATCGCAATCTGCTCGCCCGCATCCCCCATTGCACCGGTCGTGAGATCTCCGACTGGCTGCGCACCGTCGACGAAGGCCCCGCGCTCTTCCGCTTCGAGGAGAAGGTCAGCTGGCTCCGCGCCGAGCACGACCTCGCGTACGGCCACGCCAAAGCGATCATTCACGAGTACGACCTGAGGAGGGCAGCGCGCAACCTGCGCTGAACGCGGCCTCGCTCCGCTCCGGCACCAGAGAACGAAGGGCCCGCGAACCATGGTTCGCGGGCCCTTCATCCGGAACAGACGCGACAGGCGTCCGGCGCCATGAACCGGCGTCCTCGCCGGGTACTGGTCGTTCGCCGGGTGCTAGTCGTTGCCGCTGAAGATGGCGACCAGACGCAGCATCTCCAGGTAGATCCACACGAGGCTCATGGTCAGCCCGAAGGCGGCCAGCCAGGCTTCGTCGCGCGGCGCGCCGTAGGCGATACCGTCCTCGATCTGCTTGAAGTCGAGCGTCAGGAAGAACGCACCCAGGACGATCGCCAGGATGCCGACGATCGCGCCGAGCGGGCCCATGCTGCGCAGCCCGCCGTCGTCGGCGACACCGAAGACGACCAGCAGCAGGTTGACCGCCATGACCAGCACGAAGGCGATCGCGATGGACATGCCGATGCGCGCGTACCTGGCGGTGACGCGGATCCAGCCCGCCTTGTAGATCAGCAGGGTGGCGCCGGAGACGGCCATGGTGCCGAGCACCGCCTGGAAGGGCGCGCCGGACCACCTGCTGTTGTACATCTCGCTGATCACGCCGAGGAAGACGCCCTCGAAGGCGGCGTACGCCAGGATCAGCGCGGGCGAGGCCTTGCGCTTGAAGGCCTGGATCAGCGCGAAGACCATCGCGATGAGCGCCGAGCCGATGGCCAGGCCGAAGCTGGTCGACGTGACCGGCAGCAGGACCCAGGCGAGAACGGCACCGACGGTGACGGTGCCGAGTGTCATGGCAGTGCGCGCGACGACGTCGTCCATCGTCATGCGGCCGGCGGCGGGCGGGGCCTGCGGCGGTGCGCCCTGCTGCGTGTACGGGGTCTGAGCGTAAGGATTCTGCGCGTACGGGTTGCCGCCCTGCGGGGCGCCCGGGGTGCCCTGTGCGTACGGGTTCCCCTGCGTTCCGACAGCGGGGCCCCCGGCCTGCGGCGCCGCGTTGAAGCCCGCGTAGCCGTTGTCGCGGCTGAACCCCCGTCGCGAGAAGACCGGGTTGCTGCTCCTCATTTCACTCCTCCATGGCCACGCTGCGTGGCCTTGGCTCTAGAGTAATGGCTAGGCAAAAGAATGCCTCCAGTGCCTGGGAGGATCTTTCCCCTCTTGTGACCGGGAACACCAGCTTTCACCCCGGCATTCCCCCACTGTTACAAGGCGAAGCCCGTGTAGCCCTCGGCGAGGTCCTGCTCGGCGGAGCGCGCGGAGGTGAGCCGCTCCAGCCGGGCCAGCTGGATCCGGTCCTCGAAGGGCGTCGCGTCGGGCGAGCGGTGCAGCATGGTCGTCATCTCGTACGAGAACCGCTCGGCCTGCCACACCCGCCGCAGGCAGGTCTCGGAGTAGGTGTCGAGCAGGTCGTCGGACCCGGTCTCCCGCTGGTGTCCCAGCGCCCGCGCGAAGGTCACGACGTCACCCACCGCGAGGTTCAGCCCCTTGGCGCCGGTCGGCGGCACGATGTGGGCGGCGTCCCCGGCCAGGAAGAGCCGCCCGTACCGCATCGGCTCCTGCACCTGGCTGCGCATGGGCGTGACGGACTTGGAGGTGATGGTTCCCCTCCGCAGCCGCCACCCGTCGTCCGTCTCGAACCGGCGCTCCAGCTCGTCCCAGATCTCCGCATCGCTCCAGGCCTCGGCGTCCGTGCCCTCGGGCACCTGGAGGTAGAGCCGCGAGACGACCGGCGACCGCATGGACAGCAGGGCGAAACCACGGTCGTGACGGGCGTAGACGAGCTCGTCGTGCGACGGAGGCACATCGGCGAGGATCCCCAGCCACCCGAAGGGGTACGTCCGCTCGAAGACCCGTGTGAGCTCCTCGGGAATCGCCCGCCGGGCCACGCCCCAGGAGCCGTCGCACCCGACGACGTAGTCACACTCCAGGACGTCCTCGCGCTCCTCGTGCCGGAAGCGCACCCGGGGGCTGTCGGTGCCGGCCCCCTCGACGGCCAGGGCCTGCGCCCCGAAGAGCAGCGGCCCGCCCTCCTTGAGCTGCAGCGCGATGAGGTCCTTGCACACCTCCGTCTGGGCGTAGACCATCACGGACCGCCCGCCGGTGAGCGCGGGGAAGTCGACCCGGTGCCGCCTGCGCGCGAACCGCAGCTCGATGCCGTCGTGGCGCAGCCCCTCACGGTCCATGCGCTCACCGGCGCCCGCGGCCCGCAGCACGTCCACGGTTCCCTGCTCCAGGATTCCGGCGCGCTGCCGCTGCTCCACGTACGCCCGGTCCCGGCTCTCCAGTACGACGGAGTCGATGCCCGCGTTGTGCAGCAGCCTCGCCAGCAGCAGGCCGGCCGGCCCGGCTCCGATGATCCCGACGGTGGTACGCATCGACACGCCCCTTCGCGCTCCGACGACTCCCGCGAGCGCCGAACTCTGTTCGCTGAGTGAACTTTTGTTCACGATCTACCCACGCGAGTCTCCGACCGACGGAACCCACTGTCAATGGTCGCGCGAGGAAGCCCTCAACGAAGAATGCACCCTTCATCAGGATGCGCCGGGAAAGACGGAAAGGTCGGAGGTGCCCGGAACCGGACTTGAACCGGTACGCCCGCAAGGGGCAGCGAGGTTTAAGCTCGCCGTGTCTGCATTCCACCATCCGGGCAGGCCATGGGCTCCGCATCGAGTGTTCCGAGCCTATCGGGACAGATCCCCCGAACAGCGGGAGGGTGGCCCGATGTTGTCTTATTTTATTGGCGCCTGAGGGTGCATCAGCCCACGGTAATCGCCATACGCACATGCCACGTGCCCTTCGAGGGACGTTGAGCGGCACATGGGGAATGACGTGATTTCACCGCACGAACGAGCGGAACCTGACGAACCGTCGCCGATTCCCTCTCAGGGGTGGGTGTCATCCCCAGGTATGACACGGGGCCGCGCGGTGCGACCCGAGTCGCCCCCCGGAACCGGAACAGGGGGTGACTACACGGCGGCGATCGGCGTCGACGATGGGAACTGTCGTCCACTCACCGCCGTACCGACAAGGAGTAACCCCCGTGACCACCACGCCCCTCGCCGCCCGGACCACCACGGTGGCCGCCCGCGCCATGGAACTGTCGAAGGTCTACGGGCAGGGGGAGACCCAGGTGGTCGCTCTGGACCGGGTCTCCGTCGACTTCCGGCAGGCCGAGTTCACCGCGATCATGGGTCCCTCCGGCTCCGGCAAGTCCACGCTG
>NZ_LIPP01000257.1 GCF_001418335.1 Streptomyces aurantiacus
GTCGGAAGGGGTGGCAGGGGTGGGAAGGGCTCAGACCGCTACCGGCTCGCCGGCTGCCGCCGCGATCTCTGCCTCGGCGACGACGCCCGACACGCGGCGCAGCTTCTTCATCGGGCCCAGCTCGGACTCGTAGACCTTCTTGACGCCGTCGCCGAGGGATGCCTCGATGGTGCGGATGTCGCGGACCAGGCGCGTCAGGCCCTGCGGCTCGACCGACGCGGCCTGGTCGGAGCCCCACATCGCGCGGTCCAGGGTGATGTGGCGCTCGACGAAGGTGGCGCCGAGGGCGACCGCGGCGAGCGTGGTCTGCAGGCCCGTCTCGTGGCCGGAGTAGCCGATCGGGACGTTCGGGAACTCGGCCTGCAGGGTGTTGATGACGCGGAGGTTGAGCTCCTCCGCCTGCGCCGGGTAGGTCGACGTGGCGTGGCACATCAGGATGTTGTCCGAGCCGAGGACCTCGACCGCGTGGCGGATCTGCTTCGGGGTCGACATGCCCGTCGAGAGGATGACCGTGCGGCCGGTGCCGCGCAGGGCGCGGAGCAGCTCGTCGTCGGTCAGGGAGGCGGAGGCCACCTTGTGGGCCGGGACGTCGAACTTCTCCAGGAAGGCGACGGCCTCGGTGTCCCACGGGGAGGCGAACCAGGCGATGTTCTTCGACTTGGAGTACTCGTCGATCTTGCGGTACTCGTCCTCGCCGAACTCCACGCGGTGGCGGTAGTCGATGTAGGTCATGCGGCCCCAGGGGGTGTCGCGCTCGATGTCCCACTGGTCGCGCGGGGTGCAGATCTCCGGGGTGCGCTTCTGGAACTTCACGGCGTCGCAGCCGGCTTCGGCGGCGGCGTCGATCAGCTTGAAGGCGTTGTCGAGGTCGCCGTTGTGGTTGATGCCGATCTCGCCGACGACATAGACGGGGTGGCCGGGACCCGCGGTCTTCGAACCGAACGTGCGCAGACGGGAGTTGGTGCTCATGGCGGAGAAGTTCCTTAGCTGTCGAGGGAGTCGAGAGAGGGGCCGAGGATCCAGCTGGCGATCTCTCGGATCGCGCCGTCGCCGCCGGGAACGGTGGTGACCGCGCGCGCGGCGCCGCGTACGACGTCGTGGGCGCTCGCGACCGCCACGGGCCAGCCCACGAGGGCGAAGCACGGGAGGTCGTTGACGTCGTTGCCGACGTAGAGCACGCGCTCGGGCGCGATGCCCTGTTCCTCGCACCACTGCTTCAGTGCGAGGTCTTTCCGGTCGATGCCGTGCAGCACGGGGATCTTGAGTTTCCGTGCGCGGGCGGCGACGACCGGGTTCTGTTCCGTGGACAGGATCAGCATCGACAGGCCGCTCCTGCGAAGGGCCGCTATGCCGAGTCCGTCGCCGCGGTGCACGGAGACGAACTCCCGTCCGTCGGAGTCGATCAGCACCCTGTCGTCGGTCTGGGTGCCGTCGAAGTCGAGGACGACCGCGTCGATGTCGTCGGCGGTCGGGAGGGCGCCTGGCCTGTTCGCGTCGAAGAGCGGCGCGAGGGCGCGGGCGCGGGCGAGGTCGTGCGGGTCGTCGATCTCCAGGACCCGCGCGGGGTCGGTGCGGACGAGTTCGGTCCGGCCGAAGAAGCGGTGCTTGTGCTCGCGCAGGCCTGCCGCGTCCATGGCGTAGGCGGCGCCGGTCTCCAGGAGGTCCTGGGGGCGGTCCTGGCGGCGCGGGCGGAACGATTTGTCGTGGTTGACCCCGTACCCGCCGTCCGTGATCGTGGCTGTCGTTGCTGCCTCGGCTGCCGCGACGGTCGTGCCGCCCGCGGCGGACCGGGTGTGCCCGGTGTCGACCACGGCCGGGTCGTCGTCGGCGTCGCGCCAGATGAACCCGTGGAAGGACGCCACGGTCAGCGCGGTGTCGGCGCCGTTCTCCACGACCGCGCCCGCCACCCCGTCGATGTCCTCGCGGACGATGAAGGGGCTGGTGCACTGCACGAGGAGTACGGCGTCGACGGCGGAGCCGTGCAGTGCCTCGTGGGCGTCCATCGCGTGCAGGACGGCCGCCTCGGAGGTCGCCGTGTCGCCGGCGATGGCGGCGGGCCGCAGCACGACCTCGGCGCCGGCCTCGCGGGCGGCGGTGGCGATCGCCTGGTCGTCGGTGGAGACCACGACGTCCGTCACCAGGCGGGCGGCACGGCACTCACGCACCGCGCGGGCGACCAGCGGTACGCCGCCGACGGGCAGCAGGTTCTTGGCGGGCACACCCTTGGAGCCGCCCCGAGCGGGAATCACGGCGAGCACGCGGCGCACCGGCTTCACCCGCCCCGCTACCACCTGTCCCGCTTCCGAGTTGGTCATTGGCTGTACTCCTTGGTTGACGGTCGTGCCCCGAAGGGGCGCGGGGAACTGCGCGCCCAGCCACGACGGACCCGCGGGTTCAGGACGGCACCGGCAGCGGAGCGGAACGTCACAGCTCCCCCATCCGCCGGATGACCGGCGCCACCCGCTGCACCCCGTGCCGGTACGCCCCGCGGGCCGCCCGCCGCACGATCTGCCGCACGGGCCCCGGCTCCCGGTCCGCGTCGGGTGCGCCGGGCAGCGGGCTGCCGTCCGGGGCGAGGTGGTGGCGGGCGAGGACGCCGGGCAGATAGCCGGGCGCGGTGACAGGCGTGTAGTAGGGGGCGAGAGCGGGGAGCGCGCCCCGCCCGAGCAGCCCGGCGATGCGCTCGCGGGCCGTGTCGAAGGCCGTCTCGTACGAGCCTTCCCCCGTGGCGGAACCCCCGGCCGCGGCGGAGCCTCCGGCCGCCACGCCCTGCCGGGCGACCCAGCGCTCGTCGGGTGCCGGGACGTGCCCGTCGTCCAGCTGGTCCCAGGAGGCGAGGCAGCCGGAACCGACGAAGTGGTGGTTGCCGAGCGACTCGCGCACCCCGAGGTCGGTGAGGACGATGGTGGGGATACGGCGGTGCAGGGACTCAAGGGCCGCCGTGGAGCTGACGGTGACCAGCAGGTCCGTACGGTCGAGGACCTCGCCCATGTGCCCGTACACGAGGCGGAGGTTGGCGGGCAGGCCGCCCGGGATGCGCTCCGCGAGGCGCTGGTAGGGCTGCTCCTCGATGTGCGTGGTGTGCTCGCCCGGCCTGGACCGCAATTTCAGCAGGACCTCGCGGTCCGGGTGCAGCCTGGCGTGCTGGACGAGCCGGTTCAGCAGGTACGTACGGTCCTTGCGGCTCTCCGGCACGGAGGGCTGCGCGGCGAAGACGACCGTGTACGGGTCGTGCTTCTCGTACGGGTCGCCGCCGAGGAACGGCAGCGCGACCTCGGTCACCGAGGAGGCGTCGGCGCCCACTCCCTCGTACACGGCGGTGAAACGGTCCGCGTCCTGGCGGGAGTTGGCGAGGACGAGGTCCGCGCCGTGCCGCAGCAGCAGCCCGTCGGCGAGCTTCTCGTAGACGACGCCGACATAGCCGGTGACGACCACGGGCCGCTTGGTGCTCCCTGTCGCGGAGCGCTCCCGCCACTGGTGGGAGAGCCCGTGGAGCATCGCCTGGACGCCGCCGCCGACGAGGGAGAGCACGACGACGTCGTACGCGTCCTCCTCGCGGGCCATCTCCCGCAGGAACTCGACCGAGGTGACCTCGCGCAGGGAGTCCGCGCGGACGCCGACCTCTTCGAGCTGACGGGCGGTGGGGGTCGCACGACCCCGCAGGAGGTAGCCGTCGAGCCTGATGTCCGAATCGGCCGGTGCGATACGGGTTGCGGTGAGCGCGCCCCATTTCCACCGGGTATCGGAATCGGCGAGTACGGCAACTCGCAGGGACTTCGTGGTACTTGCTGGCACACCGAAGACGCTAGGAAGCGATTCCGATCCCCGGCCCAACCGGAATACAACAACGGGTTAACAGCACACCGCCGAATGGCGAATCAGCCCCGGATCGGGGCCCGATAAAGCTGGGTTCACCATTCCGCCACGTGTCGTTCACCTGGTATCTCACCAGCGGTCAAGACGAATGCCGGGCCGCCGCCTAACGTCACGTGGGTGGTCAAGCTCTCCGTCATCGTGCCGTTCTACAACGTGCAGCAATATGCGCCCGACACCCTGAGGAGTCTGCGAGCGAACGCACGCGACGACTTCGAATTCATTCTCGTCGACGACTGCTCCCGCGACGAGACACCGGACATTCTCGCGCGCGCGGAGCGGGAGCTCCCGGGCGCGGTGCATGTCAGACACGAAAAGAACGGAGGGCTGGCCACCGCGCGCAACACAGGCATCGACGCGGCACGTGGCGAGTACCTCACGTTCCTCGACGGGGACGACTGGCTCGCCCCCGGCTACTACGAGCAACTCCTCGCCTCCATAGAGGGTTTGGGGTGCGACTTCGTGCGCACGGACCATGTCCAGTGCACCGCGCGGGCCCGCACCGTCCACCGCGTGCCGCACGGCAGGCGCGGTGTCGTACTGAATCCGCGCGAGGCGATCCTGCCCGCCGACCGCTCCACGTCCGTCGACTACGCGTACGCGTGGGCCGGCATCTACCACCGCAGGCTGGCCGACCGGGGCCTGCTGCACTTCACCGACGGGCTGCGCACGGCCGAGGACCGGCCGTGGATCTGGAAGCTGCACCGGGAGGCGGAGTCGTTCGCCACGGTGGGGCTGCTCGGTGTGTTCTACCGGCGTGGCGTCGCCTCCTCACTGACGCAGATCGGTGACGTACGGCAGCTCGATTTCATTCGCGCGTTCGACCAGGTCGTGGTGGAAACCGCGCAGGACCCGGACGCGGACAAACTGCTCCCCAAAGCCGTACGTACCTATTGCGCGATCATTTCCCATCATCTGGGATCCATGGAAAGGTTCGAGCCGACGGTGGCACGGAAACTGAAGTCGATGAGCGCCGCGGCGTTGCGCCGCATGCCCCAGAGCGTCCTCGACGAGGCCCTCGACTCCATGGACGTCCAGCGCGCCACCCGGCTGCGCCGGCTGCGCCGCCGCCCCGCCACGGCGGGAGTCGCCGCGTGACCACGCAGATCTTCCTGGCCTCGACGCTGTACGGCACGGCCACGCTCGCCGCCGCCCTCGACTCGGACTGCTTCGCGCCGGCCGACCGTCGCATCCTGCTCGTCTGCAACAACGCGGCGACGCCGGAGACGACGCCCGGGATCGACGAGATGCCCGGGTTCGAGCGGCTGCGCGGGCGGTTCGACGACGTGGTGTCGTGGAACGAGACCATCTCCCCCTTCCACCCGGGCGGCTGGGCCCCCCGGCTCGACGACGTCCCGCTGTGGGAACGGCATCTGCGGCTCGCCTGGCAGCTGGGCGACGATCCCGTGGAACTCGTCGTCGAATCGATCCAGGTCAATCCGGCGCTCGGCGTCACACAGATCTTCACCGGCGCACCCGTCACCGTCTACGCCGACGGCCTGATGAGCTACGGCCCCACCCGCAACAAGATCGACCCGCTGGTCGGCACCCGCGTGGACCGGCTGCTCCACCTCGACCTGGTCCCGGGGCTCAAGCCCCTCCTGCTCACCGAGTTCGGGGTGGGCCCCGAGATCGTGCCGACGGACGCGTTCGTGAAGGTGCTCGCCGAACTGGTCGACACCGGTGACGCGCTGCCGTCGATCGACGAACCGGCGCTGCTGCTCGGCCAGTACCTCTCCGCACTCGGCATCCTCACCGCCGAGGAGGAGGAGAACCTCCATGTGCGGATGCTGAAGGGGGCCGTCGCGCTCGGCCACACCCGTGTGGTGTTCAAGCCGCACCCCTCGGCACCGGCCCGCTGGACGCGCGAACTGGAGAAGGCGGCCGAGAAGCTGGGCACCGACCTGACGGTGCTCGACACCCCGGTCCTCGCCGAGGTCCTCTACCAGCGGATGCGTCCCGCGCTGGTCGTCGGCTGCTTCTCCACGGCCCTGCTCACGGCCTACGCGCTCTACGGCCTGCCGGTGGCCCGCGTCGGCACGGAACTGCTCCTCGACCACCTGACCCCGTACGAGAACAGCAACCGTGTCCCGGTGACGGTCGTCGACGCGCTGCTGCCCGACCTGGCCGACCGCGAGGCGGTCACCGGGCAGCGCCGGGGCACGGACGAGAAGGTCCTGACCGAACTCGTACGCACCGTCGGCTACGCGATGCAGCCGAAGATCTATCCGGACCTGCGCCCGGCCGCCGAGGCCTATCTGACGAAGCGTCTGGACACGTACACCTGGCGCTATTTCAAGCGCAAGCGGCTCACCTCGCTGGCACTGCCCGGCGCGGTCCCGGCGCAGCTGGCGTTCCTGCCGCGCAACGCGACGGTGCGCCGGGTGGCACGCCGCGCACGCTCCCTGAAGAAGGCCGTGCAGCGCTGACACCTGATCTGACGGAAAGGGGGCGGCAGAAAAACGACGGGTGAATTCATGGGGTCCGGACGGAGAATCGTTGGCCCTTAAACCGGGGCCTACCTGTGGGTCGCACTAGTGTGCTTATGCGTCAACTGAGGCCCGCACGAGGCCCCGGGTCACGGAAACCACGGCCCGCAGTGCGCACGAATCCACAGAACGGCCGTTGGGGGAAACCCGTGACCGAAATTCCCGAGGACACCCGCGTGATGTCTGAGGACACTCGCGCGATGTCCGAGGACACCCTCGCCCTGTCCGCACTGTCCAAGGACGCGCACGTGTCGTCCGGGGGCACGATGATCCGTACCGTCCTGCCGACGCCGGACCCGCCCCTGCCACCCACGCGGCCGAAGCCGCGGGAGAGCCGGCTGCGCGCCCTGGACGGGCTGCGGCTGATCGCCGCGCTGATGGTGGCGGCGTACCACTACGGCGGTCGCGGCGGCGAGATCTCCAAGGCCTGGGGAAGCTCGCCCGCGGTCCAGTTCCCCACGCTGCACGAGTGGTTCGCCTACGGCTGCCTGGGCGTGCAGATCTTCTTCGTCATCAGCGGCTTCGTGATCTGCATGAGCGGCTGGGGCAAGCCGCTGCGCGCGTTCTTCGCCTCACGGGCGTCGCGGCTGCTGCCCTCGTACTGGGCGGCGGTCATCATCGTGACGGCGGTCTTCGCGCTGCCTGCGGTGGCGTACAGGACGGTCTCGCCGAGCGACGCGCTGGTGAACCTGACCATGATGCAGCAGCCGCTGGGCGCGGACCGGGTGCTGGGGGTCTGCTGGACGCTCTGGGCGGAGGTCCGCTTCTACGCGCTGTTCGCGCTGTGCATCGTCCTGCCCGGGGCGACCCGGCAGCGCGTCATCCTGTTCTGCGCGGGCTGGACCCTGGCCGCGGCGCTCACCGAGGCCGCGAACGAGCCATTGCTGGACCTCGTCCTGATGCCCGAGTACGCGCCGTTCTTCATCGGCGGCATCGGCCTCTACCTGGTCCACCGCGACCGGCACGACGCGCACGCCTGGGGCATCGTGGGCGTCAGCTGGCTGATCGGCCAGCACTACGCGATGCGCGGACTGTGGCACGCGCCGAACCCGGCCTTCTTCTCCTACCGCACCTCGTTCGGGATCGTCCTCGTCGTCACGCTCGGCTTCGTCGCCGTCGCCGCGATCGCGCTGGGGTGGCTGAACTGGGCGAACTGGCGCTGGCTGTCGGTCGCGGGCGCCCTGACGTACCCGTTCTATCTGGTGCACGAGCATCTGGGCTGGGTCGCCGTCGAGGCGTTCCACCAGCGGCTGGGCATCCCGGCGTACGGAACTCTGCCCCTGACGGTGCTGTCGATGCTCACCCTGGCCTGGCTCCTCAACCGGTTCGTCGAGGACACGCTGGCGCCACGGCTGCGCTCGGCTCTCCTGAGACGACGCTGACCGCAGATCGCAGATCGCAGGGTCACCGAGCTCCTGCGGAGACGCGGAGGAGGGATCGGCTCCTCGGTGAACTCGCGGCGACGGTCGTGCGAACAGTGACTTCGCCACCCGTGGTTGAGCTTTGAATCGAACCTAGTGTGCTGTGTGCTGATGTGGCCGAAAGCGTACGGACATGTTCGGACGTGTGCGGCCTCAGCTTCCTCGTGCCTGTCATGAGGAGTGTGAGCTGTGAGCAGTACTGCCATGGCCCGGAGGGGGGAACCGGGGCGCGGACGCGGTGCACGGGGCGTCGACGTCCCGGCACATCGGATGCGGCCCGGCCAACGGGCGACGCAGCGATTCATCTACCGCATCCGACATCTGTGGGGGTCACAGAACCATGCGAACGCTACTCACCACCAAGGTCGCCCGGCGCACCCTGCGTCCGATCGCCGACCTCATCGACCAGCGCATCGACCGGCGGATCCGGAACTCCCTCGGGGGCGGCTCCGCCGGTGCGCCGCGCGATCTGGCGTCGCTGAGGAACCGCCAGCGCCCTCTTGAGCTGCTGCTCGACGGCACCGGGCGTGGCGTGTCGAGGCTCCCGGCGGACGTCCATCTGGCCCGCGCGATCGACGAGTTGGCGTCGGTGACCGGTGACAGGGCCGGTGCGGAGCGCAACATCGCCCAGTCGTTCCGCCTGCTCATCGCCCTGGAGTCGCTCGGGGTCGGCCGTATCGCCGGCGGGACCATGAACATCTGCGGCAAGCTCTCCGCCGTACCGCTGCTGGATCCGCCGAACGACGAGATCCTGGAGATCGGCACCCTGTACGGGATGTTCGGCGCGGCGCTGATCCGGATGATGGAGCGCGCGGGACGCGACCCGCACCTGACGATCGTCGACCCGCTGGCCGGGCTGCAGCTGCAGCCC
>NZ_LIPP01000258.1 GCF_001418335.1 Streptomyces aurantiacus
CCCGGAGCCCCCAGCGGCCCCGGCCCCGGTGCCGACCACTGCCCCGGCGCAGCCGCGCGCCGCGCAGCCCCTGCCCGCCGAGGCCGCGGCGCCGCCCGTCGACCCCAACTCGACCCAGGGCCGGGCGATCAGCGTCCGTACGCTCGGGCAGGGTGTCCCGTTCGGCCGCCGCATGATCGACGCCCAGCAGCCCAAGCCCGGCCGGGGGGCGTCTCCCGCACCTCAGAATCAGGCACAGAACCAAGCACAGGCACAGGCACAGGCGCATGCACAGCCCGCGGCGCCCGCCGCGGGAACCGCGCCGCAGCCCCAGGCGCCCACGCCTCCCCCGCACGCGACCAACGGTTCCGGGCGGCGCCGCAAGCTCGGCACCCGCCCCGATCCGGTCACCGAGCAGCCGGACGCGGCGGCGCGCTCGCACCCGGGGAGCGGGGGGCAGCAGTCCCGGCTCGCCCACACCACCGAGGGCACCGGTCGCTCGTACGCCATAGGAGCACCGGACGTAAACGCCGATGAAGGGCCCGAGCCGCTCGACGGCCCCGGCGGCGCGGTGGAGGTCGCGAACCAGACCCACCCGCAGCCGATGGACGACGAGCTGCCACCGGAGCCGCTGGACAACCCGCGCCGACTGCTGGTCTGGCCCGCGCCGGACATCACCACGCAGCAGGCGCTGAGCGACCGAGGCTACCGGCCCGTCATCGTCCACTCCCGCGAGGAGGTCGACGCGCAGATCGCCGCCTTCCCGGCCGCGCTGTTCGTCGACCCGCTCACCGGCCCGATCACCCGCACGGCGCTCCAGTCGCTGCGGCAGGCCGCTGTGGCCGCCGAGGTGCCGGTCCTGGTGACGGCGGGTCTCGGCCAGGCGACACGCGAGGCGGCGTACGGGGCCGACCCCGCCGTACTCCTCAAGGCACTGGCGCCGCGCGACAGCGAGCAGCACCCGCCGCGCGTCCTCCTCATCGAGGAGCACGCCGAGATCGCGCTCGCGCTGACCTCGACGCTGGAGCGGCGCGGAATGCAGGTCGCGCGGGCCTCGTCCGACGAGGACGCGGTCACGCTGGCCGGGCAGATGCGGCCGAACCTGGTGGTGATGGACCTGCTGCAGGTACGCCGCCGGCGCGCCGGGATCGTCGACTGGCTGCGCGCGAACGGCCAGCTCAACCGCACGCCTCTCGTCGTCTACACCGCGGCCGTCGACCCGGCCGAACTGCCGCGGCTTGCCGCGGGGGAGACAGTGCTGTTCCTGGCCGAGCGATCGACGAGCGCCGAGGTGCAGGACCGGCTCGTGGACCTGCTGGCCAGGATCGGCACGAACTGAACGTCAGCGCATAGAGGTTGGGGCGTTGTTTCACGTGAAACAACGCCCCAGTCGCAGGAATGCGCCAAGAGCACCCGTCAGAGCTGGGTGACGTCCAGCTCGCCCGCCGCGTACTGCCTGCGCAGCACCTTCTTGTCGAACTTGCCGACGCTCGTCTTCGGCACCGCCTCGATGATCGTCCAGCGCTCGGGGAGCTGCCACTTGGCGATCTTGCCGTCGTCGGCGAGGAAGGACCGCAGGGAGTCGAAGTCCGCGGCGGCGCCTTCCTTCAACACGACGGTCGCGAGCGGACGTTCGCCCCACTTGTCGTCCGGTACGGCGACGACCGCGGCCTCGGCGACATCCGGGTGGGCCATGAGGGCGTTCTCCAGGTCGACCGAGGAGATCCACTCTCCGCCGGACTTGATGACGTCCTTGGCGCGGTCGGTGAGGGTCAGGAAGCCCTCGGAGCTGATGGTGCCGACGTCACCGGTCTTGAGCCAGCCGTCCTCGCTGAACTTGTCGTCGGGACGCAGGACTTCGGCGCCCTGTCCACCGTAGTACGCGCCCGCGATCCAGGGGCCCCGTACTTCCAGCTCACCCGCGGACTCGCCGTCCCAGGACAGCCGCTCGCCGCCCGGGCCGGTCAGCCGGGCCTCGACACCGGCCGGGAAACGGCCCTGGGTGACCCGGTACGCGAACTCCTCGTCCGAACCCGCCCGCACATGGGCCGGAGGCCGCGCGATCGTGCCGAGCGGCGAGGTCTCCGTCATGCCCCAGGCGTGGCAGACCCGCATGCCCAGCTCGTCGAACGCCTGCATGAGGGCGGGCGGACAGGCGGCGCCGCCGATGGTGACCTGGTTCAGCGAACTCACGTCACGCGGTGTGGCCTTCAGCTCCGCGAGCAGGCCCTGCCAGATGGTGGGGACGGCCGCCGCGTGGGTCGGACGCTCGCTCTCGATCATCTCGGCGAGCGGTGCGGGCTGCAGGAAGCGGTCCGGCATCAGCAGGTTCACGCCGGTCATGAACACCGCGTGCGGCAGACCCCAGGCGTTCACATGGAACTGCGGCACCACGACGAGGGAGGTGTCCTCGTCGGTGAGGCCCATGGACTGCGCCATGTTGATCTGCATCGAGTGCAGGTAGATGGAGCGGTGCGAGTAGATGACGCCCTTGGGGTCACCGGTCGTGCCGGAGGTGTAGCACATGGCCGCGGCCTGGCGTTCGTCCAGCGCGGGCCAGTCGTAGCTGTCCGGCTTGTCCGCGATCAGGTCCTCGTACTCGTGCACCGGGACGCTCGCCCCGTCGAGCAGCGAGCGGTCGCCGGGTCCGGAGACGACCACGTGCTCGACCGACGTGAGGTGCGGGAGCAGCGGTGCGAGCAGCGGGAGCAGCGAACCGTTGGCCACGATGACGCGGTCGGCGGCGTGGTTGACGACCCAGACGAGCTGCTCGGGGGGCAACCGGAGGTTCAGCGTGTGGAGGACGGCGCCCATGGCGGGGATCGCGTAGTACGCCTCGACGTGCTCGGCGTTGTTCCACATCAGGGTGCCGACCCGGTCGTCGTCGCGGACTCCGAGGTCGTCGCGCAGCGCGTGCGCCAGCCGGGCCGCCCGTGCCCCGATCTCGGCGAACGAGCGCCGCTGTGGCTCGCCCTCACCGGTCCAGGTGATCACCTGAGATGAGCCGTGGATCGTCGACCCATGGGTCAGGATCCTTGAGATCAGCAGCGGTACGTCCTGCATCGTGCTCAGCACGGCGTCCTCCCGGGGGCGACATTGCCTACGCGGTAGTAAAGGTTGGGCTGATTCTGCTCACGTACCGCGCGGTATGTCACTACTCCAGGGGGATCGATCACATCACGGCAAGTACTGCTTGCCCGGCCCCGTGCTCTGTTCGCCCTGCGTCCTGTGCTTACGCCGCGCCTCGCAGGTCAGCCCGCGCCAGGCAGTTCAGCGCACGGGGCCCAGCTCAGGGTCCTCACGGAGCTTGCCCAGCGCGCGCGACACGGCCGACTTCACCGTGCCGACCGACACGCCCAGCACCTCCGCCGTCTGCGCCTCGCTCAGGTCCTCGTAGTACCGCAGTACTACCATCGCCCGCTGCCGCGCGGGCAGCTTCGCGATCGCGCGCCACATCGCGTCGTGCAGCGCCTGCTGCTCCGCCGGGTCCCCGGCCGGCGGGGCGGCGGGCTCCGGCAGTTCGTCGCACGCGAACTCGTCGACCTTCCGCTTGCGCCACTGCGATGTCCGCGTATTCACCAGCGCCCGCCGCACATAGCCGTCGAGCGCCCGGTGGTCCTCGATCCGCTCCCACGCGACGTACGTCTTGGTGAGGGCGGTCTGCAGCAGGTCCTCCGCGTCGCACGGGTTCGCGGTCAGCGAGCGCGCGGTACGCAGCAGCACGGGTTGGCGAGCCCTCATGTACGAGGAGAACGACGGGTACGCATGGGTCCGCGTCGCTACGTTCGAAGCGCTGGTGCAGACGGATGTGGTCATGGCTCCACGCTAGGATCGCCCCTGCTCCAGCGGATCGGCCGCAGGTCCCGAAGCCGTGTCCGCCTCAGGTTGTAGGAGGGGGGCGGGCCCCACCTCCTGAAGGTGGACGTGAGGGTGCGGACCCCTGAGGGTTCGGCCCTGAGAGACCGCTCCCGGCACACTCTTCCGGCAGTAGCCCCGATCCCGGCGTGATGCAGGAGGAGTACGGCCGTACTCCTCCTGAGCGCCATCGCACCACCACCACCGCACCACCGGCAGCTCAGCCGATGCGGGCGACCGGCGCGTGCATCAGATTGCGGTCGATGAGCAGCGTACGGCCGCCGTGCCGTTCCCGTACGTTCCCCGCGTACTGGTGGACGCGCCGCGCGGGCATCCACGCGTTCTTCCGCAGTACGGGCTCGCTGTGCAGCCCGTTCTTCACGCCCCACCGCGCGAACCACACCACCTTGGGCAGATCCGCCACACCGGCCCGCCGCGAGCGCTCCATGTGGCGGACGCCCGACTCGGCGCTGCTGTAGAACCCGGGCAGATACCCCTGGCGCGACACCTCACGGTCCCATCCCCGCACGAACAGGAGTGTGGAGCGGCCACATTTCTCGTTCCAGTACGCGTAGGCCTCCATGTCCAGGAAGAGCGGGCTGCCGGGCCGGATTCCGAGCGCGGTCGCCCTCTGCACGGCGTCGCGGGCCTCCGCCGTCCCCTGGTTCCAGGGGTGCCGTCCGATGCGTACGTTCTTCTTGTGCCGCGAGAGCACACAGGTCGACTGCGAGCCCACGTACAGCGGCAGCACCCGCCAGCCCTGGCCCTGCACCGTCCGCATCCAGCCGTGACTCAGATGGGGCTGTGACCGGCAGGCCCGCCCTCGACCGCCGAAGTAGACACCCACGGCCCGGTACGGGGAGGCCCGCCACCGCCGCATGGTGTCCGCGGACGGCGCCCGGCAGGTGTCGAACGCACGGCCCTTGAACGTGACCGCCTTCGGTCCCGCGCCGGACTCCCGGCCCCGGGCTCCCTCCGGCACGGCGGCGCCCGACGACCATGATCCCGCCACCCCTGATGGCCCGGCCGCCACCGATGGCCCGGCCGCCGCCGGTGGTGCCGCCGTGAGCCCCAGCAGGAGCAGCACGAACCCGAATCCGACGATCATCTTGTGACAACGCAGCCAATGCATGGGCCGAGTCAATGGCCCCGCCCTCGCTGTCAGGCTCAAACACGCGCCACATTCATCCGTCCGCCCCGCAATCAGCCCCGATCGTCCCAACCCCGGATCAGCCCCGATCGTCCGAACCCAGAATCAGTCCCGACGTCGGAACCCCCGTACCGGCGGTCACCAGCACGCGCCCCGCTCCCGGTACCTGGTTCACGGATGACCCGCGCAGTTGCCGTACTCCCTCCGCCACCCCGTTCATCCCGTGCAGGTACGCCTCCCCGAGCTGTCCTCCGTGGGTGTTCAGCGGCAGCCGCTCCGCCGCCACGAAGTCCGCGGCCTCACCCGGCTCGCAGAACCCGAACTCCTCCAGCTGCGTCAGCACGAACGGCGTGAAGTGGTCGTACAGGATCCCCACGTCGATCCCGGCCGGCGTCAGCCCCGACGTACGCCACAGCTGCCGCGCCACCACGCCCATCTCCGGCAGGCCCGTCAGGTCGTCCCGGTAGAAGCTGGTCATCTGCTCCTGCGCCCGGCCCGCGCCCTGAGCGGCCGCGACGATCACGGCCGGCGGATGCGGCAGGTCGCGGGCCCGCTCCACCGAGGTGACGACCAGGGCCTGACCGCCGTCGGTCTCCTGACAGCAGTCGAGCAGCCGCAACGGCTCGACGATCCGGCGCGACGCGGCATGGTCCGCGAGCGTGATCGGCCTGCCGTGGAAGTACGCCGCCGGATTGGTCGCCGCGTGCTTCCGGTCGACGACCGCGACCTGCCCGAACGCCTCGGCCGTCAGCCCGTACGTGTACAGATAGCGCTGGGCCGCCATCGCCACCCAGGACGCGGGCGTGAGCAGTCCGAAGGGCAGCGCCCAGCCCAGCGCGGCACCCTCGGCCGACGGCTCCCGGCGCTGGACCCCGGAACCGAACCGCCGCCCCGACCGCTCGTTGAACGCCCGATAGCAGACCACCACGTCGGCCACGCCCGCGGCCACCGCGAGCGCCGCCTGCTGGACGGTCGCGCAGGCCGCCCCGCCGCCGTAGTGGACCCGGGAGAAGAAGGACAGCTCGCCCATGCCGGCCGCCTGCGCGACGGTGATCTCGGGGCTCGTGTCCATCGTGAACGTCACCAGGCCGTCCACATCGCCCGGCGTGAGCCCCGCGTCGTCCAGCGCGGCCCGCACCGCCTCCACCGCGAGCCGCAGTTCGCTGCGGCCCGAGTCCTTGGAGAACTCGGTGGCGCCGATGCCGACGACGGCGGCCCGCCCGCCGAGACGGTCCCTCGTCCGTACGCTCATGCCGGGCCCTCCGCGTTCTTCCCCGGCATCGTGACGGGCAGCGTGACGGGCAGCGTGACCGTGACCGTCCCCGTGACGTGGTTGCCGAGGCCGTTGGCACCGACGACCCGCACCGTCGCCGTGTCACCCCGGACGTCTTCCACCACACCGGTCAGCACCATGGTGTCGCCCGGATGGTTGGGCGCGCCCAGTCTGATCGCCACCCTGCGCAGCACGGCCGCGGGCCCGAAGTGGTCCGTGACGTAGCGTCCGACCAGCCCGTTGGTCGTCAGGATGTTCATGAAGATGTCCGGCGCACCCTTCTGCCGCGCCAACTCCGCGTCGTGGTGCACGTCCTGGTAGTCCCGCGAGGCGATCGCCCCGGCGACGACGAGCGTGCGAGTGATCGCGATCTCCAGCGGCGGCAGCGCGTCACCGGCCCGCACCGACCCGGCATCGGCGGTCACACCATTCTCGCCATTCTCGCCGTTCTCGCCGTTCACGCCGGTCATGCGTTCCCCTCACCGTGCACGATCGACTCGCCCAGCTCCTGCAGCAGTTCGCTCCCGCACCCCAGGTACGCCTCCAACTGCCGCCCCCACAGGAAGTGCCGGTGCACGGGATGCTCAAGGTCCGCTCCCGTACCGCCGTGCAGATGCTGCCCGGCGTGGACCACCCGGTGCCCCGCCTCCGAAGCCCACCAGGCGGCGGTCAGCGCGTGCGCGGCGTAGTCCAGCCCCTCGTCCCTCCGCCACGCGGCCTCGTACGCCGTGACCCGTATCGCTTCGGTGTCCATGTGCGCGTCGGCCGCCCGGAGTTGGACGCCCTGCTTGGCCGCGAGCGGCCGCCCGAACTGCTCGCGGGTGTTGGTGTACGCCACGGCCCTGGCGACCGAGCCCGCGCACACCCCGGCCTGCAGCCCCGCGAAGGCGGTACGCGCGGTGGCGAGCACGTCGTCGTACGCATCGAAACGACCCTCGTCCGGGGCGCCGAGCCGCTCGGCCGGTGTGGCGTCCAGGGTCAGCCGTCCGGCCGACCACGGCGCGGTCAACTCGACGGGATCGCACCGCGCGTCGACGGTTCGTACGAGCCAGAGCCGGTGTTCGGCGTCGGCGACCAGTACGTACGTGGCGTCGCGGAGCCACGGCACCACGGGAGCCACCCCACTCAACCGCCCCGGCCGCCCCCCTCGTACGGCGGGGTCGGCTCGCACGGCCGGGTCGGCTCGTACAGCCGGGTCGGCTCGCACAGCGGAGTCAGCCCGTACGGTGGAGTCGGTCAGGGCTCCGGTCACCACGACCGACCCGTCCGCGATCCCCGGCAGCAACCGCTCCCGCTGCTGCGCCGAGCCGTGCGCCGACACCGCCAGCAGCCCGTAGACACAGCTCGCGGCGAAGGGCACCTGGGCCGTCGTCCGCCCCTGCTCCTCCAGGACGAGCACCAGTCCGAGCAGCCCGGTCTCCGCGACGGCGGCCGGCAGCCCCGCCGCGCACAACGCCTTCCACAACTCACCGTCGCTGCCCGTCCCGGCGGCTGTCAGCCGCTCGTGCGTGGACAGGTCGCCGAAGATCCGCGCGGCCAGCTCGCGGGCTGCCGCCTGCTCCTCCGTCGGCGTGAAGTCCATGTCAGCCTCCGCCCCTTCCGACGGCCCGGAAGACCGGCAGCTCCAGGTCCTCGTCCACCCGCTCGAACTCCAGCCGCACCGGCATCCCGATCCGCACGCGGTCGTACGGCACCCCCACCACGTTGCTGATCATCCGCACGCCCTCGGCGAGTTCGACCAGCCCGACGGCATACGGCGGGTCGAAGGCGGGGAAGGGCGGGTGATGCATCACCACGTACGAGTAGACGGTCCCCTCGCCGGCCGCCTCGACCGTGTCCCACTCCAGGCACCCGCAGGAGTTGCACCCCGGCAGCCAGGGGAAACGCAGCGTCCCGCATTTCAGGCACCGCTGGATGAGCAGCCGGTGCCGGGACACGCCTTCCCAGAAACCGGCGTTGTCTCGATTGACGACGGGCCGAGGCCGCTGGGGCCGGGGAGCCGCCACGCTCTCCCCGGTGGCCGTCGCGCCCGCCGCGCCGCCTCTCCGTCGCTGCCCCGCGGCGGGTACGTACTTGAGGATCCGGAACCGATGCGTCCCTGCCGGCTCGTCCCCTGCCCGTACGTCCATCCGCGTCGTGACGAAGTACCCGGTGCCCAGCTTGGTCGTCTTGCGCTCGGAGACCGACTCGATCACCGAGTCGAAGGTGATCCGGTCCCCTGGCCGCAGTGGCCGCAGGTACTCCTGCTCGCAGTCGGTGGCCACCACCGAGACGTAACCGGCGTCGTCGAGCAGCGCGAGCAGTTCGACGTACGCCTCCGAGCGCCCCCCGTGCCCGGACAGGCCCCCCATCGTCCACGCCTGAAGCATGGTGGGCGGCGCGATGGCGTCCGCTCCGGCGTACGCCGGGTTCGTGTCCCCCATCGCCTCGCACCAGTGCCGGATCATCGGTTCGTTGACCAGATCCTTGCCCACGCCTCCGACGGCCGCCCGCCCCACGTACGCCTTCAGCAGCGCAAAGACGTCCTCCGGCCCGTCACCGCCGGACGCGGCCTTCCCGCTCATCGCCGCCGCCCCCTGGTCATCGCCGCCCCTTGGTCATCGCCGTCCCCTGGTCATGCCGAGCCGCATCGTCGCCACGATCTCCCGCTGCACCTCGCTCACGCCGCCCCCGAACGTGTTGATCTGCGCCGCTCTGTTCATCCGCTCCAGTTCGCCGTCCTCGAAGACGCCCGGCGAACCGGCACGGACCAGCGCGGCCGGTCCGAGAACCTCCTGGCACATGCGGTACACCGCGACGGCCGACTCGGTGCCCGCGACCTTCACGCCACTGGCGTCGCCGGGTGCCAGCCGACCGGCCCCCACATCGCCCACCAGGCGCCAGTTGAGCAGGCGGGTCGCGGCCAGTCGGGCATGCACCTCGGCCAGCCTCGAACGCACCCACGGCTGGTCAACCCTGCGCCGCCCGGTCACCGGATCGGGCGTGCGAGCGGCGGCCAGCACGGCCGCGTAGAAGTCCTCGGCCTGCATGCCGATGGCCGCGAGGGCGACCCGCTCGTGGTTGAGCTGGTTGGTGATGAGCTCCCAGCCGCCGTTCTCCTCGCCGACGAGCCGGATGGCAGGGACGCGGATTCCGTCGTAGTACGTGGCTGTCGTGGTCAGCCCGCCCACCGTTTCGATCGGCGTCCACGAGAACCCGGGTGCGTCCGTGGGAACCAGCAGGACCGAGATGCCCTTGTGTTTGGGCGCGTCGGGGTCCGTGCGGCAGGCGAGCCAGATCCAGTCGGCGTGCTGGGCGTTGGAGGTGAACACCTTCTGCCCGTCGACAAGCCACTCACCGCCACGCCGCTCCTCACCAACCCCAACCCCAACATCGGCACCGGCATCGGTGCCGGCGCCGATGCCGCCATCGCCATCGCCATCGCCATCGCCATCGCCATCACGGGCGTCGGCGCCACCGGTCCCGCGGCCGACCCACACGGCGCGCGTCTTCAGAGACGCCAGATCGGTCCCCGCCGACGGCTCGCTGTACCCGATCGCGAATACGACCTCCCCGCGCAGAATCCGCGGCAGGAAGAAGTCCTTCTGCTCCTCGGTCCCGTACTTCATGAGTGTCGGCCCGACTGTGTTCAGCGTGACCATGGAGACCGGGGCACCCGCCCGGTGGGCCTCGTCGAAGAAGACGAACTGCTCGTCGGCGCCCCGCCCTTGCCCTCCGTAGACCTCGGGCCAGCCGAGCCCGAGCCACCCGTCGGCGCCGATCCGCCGCAGCAGCGCCCGCTGTTCGCCGGAACCGGCAGAGGGAGGACCGTCCGGCATCAGGTCGCGGAAGTACGTACGGAGTTCGGCGCGCAGTCGTCGCTGGCGCTCGGTCGGGGCGAGATGCACGACGACGACCCTCCGGGACCTCATGCGAACAAGGGCTGCTGAGTTTCTGACTGTCCGTCAGATGCATGTCACTGTCAAGGCCGGAGATCGCGCAGCCCGCCCACCGGCTGTGCGGCGATACGGAAAAACGTCTGCGCGGCGATGCCGAAGCACCGCCGCGCAGACGTGTTACCACCCCACAAAGCACCCCACCAAGGAGGCTTACGGCCGTCGGGGGTCTCCAGTCCCGGACGGCCGCCGGCTCACCAGAGGGGGGTGAAGTTGATGGCGACGTTCTCGTTCGACTGGTCGATGGCCGTGAACGCGGAACCGTTCACCTGGGCGGTGTTGTTCTGGTTCGAGGCGCCCGAGCCGACGGCCTGCTGCTGTGTCGTGGACGAGGTGCCGTAGTTGTCATCACCGACACCGCTGGCGCCGATGGTCGCCACGGCGGCGTTCGATCCGTCGCCCGCGAAGGAGCCGTTGTCGGCCACCGCCACTCCCGAGAAGAGGGCTGCGGCGAGCGGCAGGGCCGCCACGGCGGCGAGAACGCGGGCGGTACGGATGCTTGCCATGTCTGTTCCTCCAGAAGCGAGAAGTACGTGCCGGTCAGGCCCGGCTGGTACGGCTGATTCCGGGGCAGTTGGCCGACCGCCTCGGTGTTCGTTCACGACGCCGCGAGATCAGAATTGCCCACCGAATCCCCGGCGAACCACCCCCATAGCCGCCATTCGCTCGCAAGCGTGAGGACATGTCGATAAACCCCTTTCACGCCCCCAAAACCGCAGTTCAGGATGGCGCGGACATCTCTGGGCATCTCGTGGACCGCTCCATCCCTTACACCGCAAGGGACGAAGCGTTCCGCCACCTTTTCAGCCAAGTTCCCCGGGGCGGCTTCCCGCACCCCGCGCCCCGTCACCCACCCCTTCCTTTTTTCGAACACTCGTACGAACATGGAGGCATGGCCACCATCGACCGGCAGGCCACGACGCTGGCCCTCGCCCACGCCCTGTCAGCCGCCGAACGCGGACTGGCCGTCATCCCGCTGTCCCGAACCAAGCTTCCGGCGCTGCGCTCGCCCCACCGCGACGACCCGACGGCACCGCCCTGCCACGGCGAGTGCGGCCGCTTCGGACACGGTGTGTACGACGCCTCGACCGACCCCCGCCGCATCCGCGAACTCTTCGCCGCCGCCCCCTGGGCCACCGGCTACGGCATCGCCTGCGGCCTGGACCCGCACCACCTCATCGGCATCGACCTGGACACCAAGTCGGGTACGGACTCGTCCGCGGCTCTTCGGGAACTGGCGCTGCGCCACCTGTTCACGATCCCCGAGACGGTCGTCGTACTGACCCCCAGCGGCGGCCGCCACCTCTGGCTGAGCGGCCCGCCCGACCTCGTCGTCCCCAACTCCGCGAGCCGCCTGGCCCCGGGCATCGACATCCGCGGCGCCGGCGGGTACCTCGTCGGCCCCGGCTCACGCACCGAACACGGCGTCTACGACACGGCCCCGGGCACCGCCCACCTGGCACCGGCTCCCTGCCCGGCCTCGCTGCTGCGCCTCCTCATGCCCCCGCCCCGCACCCACGCCGCCACGTCCGCCACGCCGAGCCAACAGGGCCATGGCCTGGTCCAGTTCGTCCTCGCCGCCCATGAGGGCCAGCGCAACACCCGCCTGTTCTGGGCAGCGTGCCGCGCGTACGAGAACGGCCTGGGCCCGCAACTGACCGGGGCACTCGTAGAGGCGGCAGTCCACACGGGCCTCACCGAACGAGAGGCCCGCTCAACGATCACCTCGGCCTCCCGCATGACGAACCACCACCCGTAACCCCGGGAAAGCGATTGCCCCTGTGGCACGTCCATGCGAAAGGATGTGCGCATGATGCGACCGCCACCTGCGCTGCTCCCTCTTCTCCTACTGCCGGTTCTCCTCGCAGGGTGCGGCACGGACAAGAACGGCGGAACGGCCGCCGACAGCGCCGACCTCAACGCCGCCGCGCGCGACTGGGGCATCGCGCCGGAACTCGTCTATGTCACCAAGGTCTCCGGCTACACCGCATTCCAGCAGTCGGCCGGCGAGTACGACGGCGAGTTCGTCGTCGCGTATCGGTCCGAGAAGAGCTCCACCAAGTTCGGCCTCTTCGTAGGGCACGGCACGATGACAGCGGAGAGCTGCCCCGAACAGCCGCTCGGCGAGGCATCGGACAAGCAGGTCACCTGTGAGCACGACGGCGACGCCTGGTACCGCAAGGCCGGTGACAGCCACGAATACGCGGTGCCTGACGACGACGGCGTGGTGATTCGTCTCATAGCCGACGCGGACAAGGTCGACCGCGCCATTCTGCGTAAGGCGGCCCAGGCGGCCCACCGCCCGGACGACGCCGAACTGGCCGCGCTCCAGCCGGCCACCGCCGGCGCGGACACCTGAGAGGGCGACACGAAGTCGACTGCTGGCCATTGCCCACACTGGCCAGCAGTGGGATACGGGTGAGCCGGGGTGAGACAGGCTGAACACAGAAGGGATGCCGCTCCGGAGAGTGGCACCCCTTCTGACCTGCACAACGTCTGACCTGCGCGGTGGGTGTGGGATTTGAACCCACGGTCACATCGCTGCGACGACGGTTTTCAAGCCCGTCACTCTGACCACCGTCACAGCGCATGTGACCTGCCCGAATGCCGCCGTAGACGGGCTCGGCTGGCCTCCTGGCCCACAGATGGCCCAGGAGGTTCGCGCATGGCCCTCGCCGACGGTCACTTCTTTGCGAGCGCAGCCGCCCCCAACACGCTTTCCAACTGTCCGCGCGGCCGTTCAGGGGTGTCCGTAGAGGTTCGCCGAGCAGCTCAGACGGGGTACGCGTACGACGGTGAACGGTGGCGGCCGTCAGCGCACTGGACAAGAACCAGGACCACGAGTAGCGCAATGAGACTCAGGCTGACACGGTCTCAAGGCGTGCCGGATTCGAGCGCCCAAATGCTCCTGACCTGCGCCCTAGAGGGGATGGGCCCTCCTCTCCTCCCGCCAGAGGGACGCCAGAGCGATGGCGGTCTGAGCGCCGGCACCGACATCCGAACCCACGGCGATGGCCAATCCCACGGAGGCGCAGGTCACACCCACGACAAGTTTCTGCCACGCGGTGGGATCCGTCGCACGAGACTGAAGCGACTTCACCAACACCGCGAAAAGCCGTACCCTCTTCATGTGTTCCTCTCCAAGCTGGGGCACTCTCGAACGGCTCTCCCGGTGCAACGGGAGGGCCGTTTTGCTCTGTACGAGCGTCGACGTAGTGCAGCGCCACATCAGTACACCCTGGGCCAATTGTTCTCGGCAAACTGTGAGCGCACTGCCCGAACAATCGCGAACAATCGGCATTGGGTGTCGTCTGAGAGGTGGGTTTCGCGATTCTGGTGGCGATGAGGCGCGAGAAGCTGAACAATCGCCACCACGTTGAAGCCTGTCTGAACAATGGGAGCTCCCGTGGTTGGCCGCAAGCTCAAGCCCCTGCCCGATGACGATCACCCTCGTACGCAGTTTGCTCAAGCGCTTCGAGAGCTGCGAGACGGGGCCGGGACTCCCTCGTACCGGACCCTGTCGGAGAAGGTTGGCTATACCCTCGCCACCTACACATCGATCTTCAACGGGTACGTCCTACCCGAAGAAGTACAACTAATCGACCTCGTGGGGTATCTGAAGGGTGATACTCGCGAATGGTCCCGTCGTCTCGCGGATGCCGCTGCGGCCTTGGAGATATGGGATCGGGACAGCGGTGCCCAAAGCAACCTGTTTGCAGAAATGGAAGGCCTGAAGGTCGAGCTAGAGGGTTATCGCGTCATTGCTGGCGACCCTGCATCGGTCTTCGGTCAGGCGGCGCGAGCGCAAGAAGATGCTCAAAAGAGAATTAACTTTGCCCTTGAGTTGGAATCTAAATTGAGTGGAATGCTTCACGCTGTCGATGCCCAATTGAATGAAGCTCAGGGGCTAGTTCCGACTGCCCAGCAAGAGGCTCAGGCTTTGGTTGATCAGGCCAGAGAGGCAGCCCGGAATATTGAGCTTTCTGCGAGTCTTGAGGCGCAAACCAGGATTGAACAGGCTCAGGCCAGCTTTGCTAGGTTAGTAGGTCGAGCGGAATCTGAAGCGAACGAGATTATCGATAAAGCTGGATCCGATAGTCGAAGGATTCGTGCCGACACGGGGCGTATCGTTGATCAGCTTCTCGCGGAAGCGGAGCAATATATCGAAAACGCCAGAGCCGAGCGACTGCAGGCTGAATTGGAAAGACAAAAAGGTGGCGCGCTTGTAGAGGGAATGAAACTTAGAGCAAAACTCGACCTAGCACAGGTGATTATGGAGGCTCAACAGGCTTTGGCTAAGGCTGGGGAGATGAAGCACTCCGGAATGCTTGATCTTCTCTTGCAGGACCTTGGAATAAATAACATGCCTGATTCTGAAACCCGTAAGGGGCGCCATCGAAAGCGTGGAGCTTCGCAACCGTCAAACGAATACATAGACCTGCCTGAAGCTCCCGATGTCGAGACCTCTATTAGTGGGCTCGTTGGCGCAAGTGGCGAGCCGCCCGAAGCTAAAGTGGCGCTTCCTCGGCGGCGCAACGCTCCGAAGGATGATGCCGCAACAAAAGCCGTAAATTGAACAAAAGTCGAACCGGGGGCTACTCGGTGATCTGAACGTCGCCAGTTCCCGCGAGTGGCGAGCGGGGATGTTAAACGCACTTGGGCGCAACCTCGAATTGTGGTTGCGCCCAAGTGCGTTCGAGCGATCACGAAGGCAGGAATCCCGGCTTCTCCCTGCCCAGGTCTTGCAAGTGGTTCAGGTAGTCCTGTGCAGCGGGTTCGGTGCTGTAGCGCTGCCTCTACGGCGAGGGCTGAGGCGGCGCCGAACAGCAGCACGGCGGAAATGCTGAGGATCATGTGAGGGCACTCCTCGGGGATGCGGTCCGGGTAGTACGGCGTCGGTAAGCGCGTTGGCGGCAGGCCGGTGAGCAGTAGCGCGGAGGTCGCCCGGTGGGGCCCGCAGCGATCGGGCTTTTGCACATCAGGCGGCCTCAGCCGTCGGCGTCTCGCCCTCCGGGTCGTCCACGGAGTGCAGCGGGCGGCCGTCGGCACGCTCGGTCTTCAGCGCGTCGCGGAGCTTGCGGGCACCGGCGCCTACGAGCCCATCCACCACGTCGTGCAGGCGTGCGCCGACGCCCTCAACGACCTCGACTGACAGGAGACCTCACCATGAACGACCCCACCATGCCCTACGACTGGCAGTGCCGGGCATCCCGGCGGTGGCGAGCATCGTCCTGCCGGACGGCCGCGTCGTCACCGGCTACGCCATCAACCCCGTACAGCCCGAACCCCTCGCGGCCAAACCGGCGGCCGTCTCGCGTACGGCGGTCAACGTCGCGTTGGGCGGGATCGGCTTCCTCGCCGTGTGCGGCGGACTGCTGCTGCTCACGTCGTTCATCGCAGCGTTGACCGCGTTCATCACCCAACTGATCACCCTCGCCGCGGTCGTCTTCGGCGGATGGATCGCCGTACAGATCTTCAGCGCGAGCGGCCACCGCGGCGGGACCACGGTCAACATCCGCAAGGCCGTCATCAAGCGCAACCACTTCCACAGCTAGACGTGCCCGGGCGGGCGCCTCTCACCACAAGACCGCGCCCGCCCGGTTCTCCCTGTCCCTCCAACAGAACACAGGAGAACCCCCAGCATGACACCTGACCACACCACCATGCCGCCCCTCGACATGTATCCGTCCGGGAACCCCCACCTCGGCACGGCCCTGAACCTCGCCGCGGCCGGTGTGCCAGCACTTCCGCTACGGCACGGGAAACTGCCGTTCGGCAACTGCCGCGCGTGCGCCAAGAACGCTTGCGGCGGGCGGCCGAACATGAAGAGCGCGGGCATCTGCCGCTGCCCGGCGGTGTGCCACGCGTGGGCCGCCGCGACCACCGACCCGAGCGTCATCACCTCGCCCGCATGGGCTACGGCATGGCGACAGGCCACGGCCGTTGCCTACCACCCCGGCGGCGCCGGCCTGACGGTCGTGGACCTCGACAACCCGGACGCGGTCGCATGGGCCCGGTCGGCCCTACCCGCGACGCGGACCGTGCCGACCACCCGCGGGGAACACTGGATCTACCACGGCACCATGCAGTCCGCCAACGCAGTCCGGCCGAGCGTGGACATCAAGTCGGCCATGTCGTACGCCCGTTGGCTCGGACCCGGCACGGGCACCACAGCAGCTCTCCCCGCCGTTGTCCGCGCGCTGGCAGTAAAGCAGCCGTCGACCGCCCGCAGGGCGCCACAGGACCTCACGGTGCCCATAAGGGGGCAAAGCGGAGAATGCCCGCACCGCACGCCCACCTACCTGGATCGTGGCATCGCCATGGTGGTGCAGCGCATCACGGAGGCGTCCAGTGCGGTGCACGCGACCGTCTACCGGACGTTCCTCGCCGTGCTGTCCACGCACGGCCGGTGCGGCTGCCTCACCGACACCCACACCGCGCGCCTGTTCACCGCCGCGCAGGCCAAGGGCGAAACCGTCCGGCACTGCACCGACGCGTGGACCAACGCCCGCACCGCATTGGGGCTGTAGCCATGGCTGAGGACGAAAAGAACCCGGCTCCCAAGGTCATCACCGACTACGCGCAAGCGCACTTCCGGTACTTCCGCACCGGCGACGGAACCGTGTACGCGCAGAAGAACGCCCACCCCGTGGCCCGTCCGATCCGCTCGCAGGGCACTACAGGAAGCCACCGGCAGGAACTCATGGTGGGCCTCTTCCACGACGGAGCCGGCGTGTTCAACGGAACCGCGCTCAAGGAGGCGTTGGACTTGATCGAAGCACTCGCCCTGACCGAGCACGTACAGCCCGTCCATATCCGGGTTGCCCCCGGGTTCGACGGGGCGACGTGGCTGGACCTGGGCCGCGACGACGGACAGTCCGTCCGCATCCACCCCACCGGATGGGACATCACCGTCCCCGACCCGCGGGAAGTGTGCTGGCGGCGTACTCAGCTCACCGGGGAACTGCCGCTGCCGGTCCAGGACACCGACGGCAAGGGCATCGACCTGCTGATGAGGCTGTGCAACTTCGCCACCGCGGAGACCGAGTGCCTGGCCATCGCGTGGCTCATCGGCTGTCTCGGTCCGTCCGTGCCCGTCCCTGCGCCGTTCCTCACCGGCCCGCAGGGCGCGGGCAAGTCCACGGGTGGCCGGATGCTCGTGCGGATCATCGAGGGCATGACCGGCGACCTGCGCCGCGCACCGAAGGACGAGGAAAACCTCATCGCGGCGGTGGCGGCCGGTTGGGTGACCGCGCTGGACAACCTGTCGCACATGACGCCGGACCTGTCCGATGCCATGTGCTGCATCGTCACCGGAGCCGAGAGCGTCAAGCGGGCTCTGTTCACCGACGGGGACGTGTTCCGCGTCGGCTACCGCCGCCCCCTCCTGCTGACCGGTATCGACGTGGGAGTCATCCGGCCCGACCTCGCCGAACGGCTGCTTCCCCTGCGTCTCGAACGGCCCCGGGTACGGCGTACCGAAGATGAGCTGTGGACGGAGTACGCGCAGGTACTGCCCGTCGTCCTCGGCTCGCTGCTCGACCTGACGGTCAAGGTCCGCGCCGTGGAAGCGGAAACCCCCACGGATCTGCGTATGGCGGACTTCGCGCACCTGTGCGCGCAACTCGACGCGGCCACCGGTCTGGGAGCTCTCGCCGCCTACCGGGCCAGTCTGGACGATCTGAACGACGACGTGATCGAGGGCGATCTGTTGGCGCAGACCGTCATCGAGCACGCGGCCGGCATGGCGGCGGGCGCGGAAGAGCGAATGACGTCCACGCAGTGGCTGCACTGCCTCAGCCGCCTCTACGCCGGCGAGGACCTGCGCGCCCTGCCCAAGGGATGGCCGACCACGGGCAAGGTCCTGTCCGACCGGCTCAAGCGTCTCCAGCCCACCCTCGCCGCCCGGGGCGTGATCATCGACTCCGGCCGCACCAAAGAAGGCCGCTACATCGAGATCACCCGGCTCGCCCCGCCCGCACACGAGCAGGAAGCGGCGTTCTGACCGCGCCACCTACGCGAACAGCAAGAGGAGCACCCGGGCCCGGCGCCGCGTGCTCCTCTTGCTGTTCGCCGCCGCGCGGCGCCCCTAAGGACGTGCCGCGAAGCGGCTCCTTCTTCACGCTCTGAGACGCACCGCACGACCACAGACAGCCCCTCTTTTTTCCTAAGTAAGGGAGTGCTGCGTCACCTGCGTCACCCGGCCCCACAAAACGGCGGGTGACCTGCACGAACACGGGTGACGCAGACGGCATACCTCTGCGTCATCGTGCGTCACCTGCGTCACCGATGACGGACGTCTGCGTCACCGATGACGCACACCCAACCTTCTGCGTCACCCCGAAACAGCAGGTCAGACGCGTGCGTGACGCAGATGACGCGGGTGACGCAGAAATCCCCACCTCGGACACACGCACCCTCAACCTGAGACCAGCCCGAACGAGGAGTGGCAACGATGGCTCGCCCCCAGATGCTCAAACTCCCGGAAGTCCTCGAAGAGATCGGCATGAGCCGCGCCGCCTTCTACCGCTTGCGCACCCGCGGTCAGGCGCCCCGGCTCCGCAAGCTGCCCAACGGTCAGGTGCGCGTGAGCCGTCGCGACCTGGACGCCTGGTGGGACCGCTGCGAGGAGAACGCCGCGTAGTTCACCGCCAACGACCGATTGAGGGGCCCGCTGATCCAGCGGGCCCCTCTCCTTTGGGAGAGAAATGCTCACGTACGACGTCGACATCTGGTCCATCCGCAAGCGAGCAGGACGTCAGAAGCCCTACGAACTGCGGTGGCGCGTCGGTTCGCGCCCTCATTCCAAGAGCTTCAAGCTCAAGCCACAGGCGGACGGTCGCCGCTCCGAGCTGATGACCGCGCTTCGGGAGCGCGAGCAGTTCGACGAGGACACGGGCGTACCGGCGCGCGAGTTGGCCGTGCGAACCTCCCCGACCTGGTACGACCACGCCACCGCGTACGTGCTCATGAAGTGGACGCGCGCGGCGGCCAAGCACCGTGCCGGCATCGCCGAAGCACTCGCGGTCGTCACCCCGATGCTGGTCACGACGACCCGGGGCGCCCCGGATTCCACGGTCCTGCGAGCAGCGCTCTACCAGTGGGCCTTTCGCGCAGTTCCGGGGCCTGACGGGCAGTTGGCCTCTCGGCATGTCATGGAGGAGCCACCGCAAGAGATCCGATCGGCCCTGTCCTGGATCTCAAAGCATTCGATGCAGGTCAAGGCACTCGAAGATCCCGCGCTCCTGCGCCCCGCCCTCGAAGCTCTCTCACGCCGCATGGACGGCAAGAAGGCCGTGGAGAACACAGCTCGCCGCAAGCGCATGGTGCTGAGCAACTTCCTTCGGTACACAGTGGAAGAGAAAGGGCTCCTGTCCGCCAACCCTCTTCTCCGTGTCGACTGGACGCCACCGGAGACGGATGACGAGATCGACTTCCGGTATGTGCCCGGTCCGACGATGGCCCGCTCGTTCATCACCGCCGTGCGGGATTCCGGGACGCGTGGACAGCACCTCGAAGCATTCTTCGGGTGCCTGTACTACGCCGCGATGCGTCCCGCCGAAATCGCCTCGCTCAAAGCCTCAGACTGCACGCTCCCCCCGGACACCGAGAAGGCTGCCGAGCAGTGGGGAGAGCTGCTGTTGGGGGAAAGCCGCCCCGAAGTTGGGGGAGGCTGGACGGATGACGGTGCGTCCTATGAGGCGCGCGGCCTCAAGCGTCGGGCCCGCGGGGCGACACGGTCCGTGCCAATTCCGCCGATCCTCGTACGGATGCTGCGGGACCACATCGCGGCCTACGGGACGGCCCCTGACGGTCGTCTGTTCCGCGCGGCGAAGGGTGGTCGGGTTCGGTCAACCGAGTACTGCAACCTGTGGGGCGCGGCCCGTACCGCGGTGCTGTCGAAGACGGACGCGGCAACACCTCTCGCGCGAGTGCCGTACTCGCTCCGTCACGCCGGAGTGTCCCTGTGGATCAAGTCGGGGGTGGACCCCGTGGAAGTCGCCCGTCGCGCCGGCCACAGCATCGCCGTGCTGTTCCGCTTCTACGCCAAGATCCTGCGGGGCGAGCAGTCGCGCTCCAACCAGCTCATCGCGGAGGAGCTGAGCAAGGGCGGGTAGCGGGCCCATTCTGGCCCACAGGTGGCCCATACGCACTGGTCAGACGTGGGACAGAGGCGGGTCAGGGTGAGACAGGCTGAACACAGAAGGGGTGCCCCTCCGGAGAGTGGCACCCCTTCTGACCTGCACAACGTCTGACCTGCGCGGTGGGTGTGGGATTTGAACCCACGGTCACATCGCTGCGACGACGGTTTTCAAGAGCGTTCACTGACACGAACCTCAACTACCCCTGACCAGCGCGTTCCCTGGTTGCGCTCGCCTCAAAGGGGCGACTCTGGCCGGAGGTTGGCCACAGGAGGGTTCAGAACCCTGTCAGCCCCGCGTCGCCTCATCCGTCAGAAGGCGACTGGTGAAGCCCTCGGCACACAACCGTTCGTACGCCGCCGCCACGTCGTCGGGGATCGTCTGATCGATCATGAATCCCTGCCGGGGGTACACCGTGAGCCGCTGCTGGGCTCCGACCAACATGTCGATGACGAGGCGCGCGTCCTGGATCGAATCGACGTACTCAGGGAACGTCATGGGAGTGGATGCGCTCACCCACTCGACATCCGGCCAGAGCTTCCGTGCCGTGGCGTACGCCCGTCGTTCCTCGTACGGCTTGCTGACCAACAGGACCGAGGACACGGGAACGCCCCGGTCTTCGATCAGGTCACGGGAGAAGCGGATGTTCTCGCCCGTGTTCCGGGCCCGCGGCTCGACGAGGATGGCGTCCGCCGGGACTCCGAGATCAATCGCGCGCTCGCGGTAGTGCTCGGCTTCACCGCGGGGCATGCGCTCGCGTGTCGTACGGCTGGTCGCCCCGGTGAAGACGATGAGCGACATCATCCCGCGCTGATACAGGTCGACCGTCGTGTCTGCCACCCCCAGGTCGTGACTGCCGAGCCCGATTGCCACGGAGCAAGGGCGCGGCTCATGGCCCATCTGCTGGAAGTCCCAGAGCTGTTGTGCGTCCGCCCAAGCTTGCGTAGAAATCACTTGCTCTCTCCTTCCGTGTTCGCCGAGTCGGGCACCTTGAAGTCGTAGGCCCACGCGAAGCGCGTGGCCGCGTGAACCCCGATGGCGAACTCCACCACGGTCCCGTCGGCGGTGTACGTGGTGCGGTGCAGTTCCACCACCCACTCCCCGGGGGAGAGCTGCAAGAGCTGGGCTTCCTCCTCGCTGGGGACCCGCGCGAAGATCTCCTCTTTCATGTGGTCGATCTCGTATCCGGCGTCGTACAGGACGCGGAAGCCACCGCCACGGCCGGCGGGCCCCGGGCTCGGATCCACGATGCGCGTGCCTTCGACATGCTCAGGCCTGTAGTAGCTGGTCAACGTGTGTGTAGGCTGCGTTCCCTCTTTCACGAGACGCGCCCGCGCGTACACCTCCGCGCCCTCGGGCAGGCCGTGAGCTTCTGCCACCAGCGGCGGCGCCACGACACGGCTTACGTTCTGAGTCTGCTCATTCCGACGGTACGGGCGCCCCGACGCCACGCGGTCAGCGATGAACGCCACCTCGTCACCGTCGCGCCACTTCGCCTTGTCGTACCGCGCGATACCGAGCCGCTTGAGTGGCGTCTGCTGACGCACCACGGTGCCGTGGCCACGCGAAGACGTCACGAGTCCCTGGGCTTCCAGTGCCTTGTACGCCTTGTGGACGGTGTCCTTTGAGCCCTCGCCTGCCTTCACCAAGTCCCTGATCTGGGGCAACTGGGCGCCCGGCTCGTACTCACCGCTCCTGATCTGTTCGGCGAATCTGTCTGCCAGTTCCCGCCACTTCGGTGCCACGCGGCACTCCTCTCGACGCGTCCCAGTGAAGCACAGTCCCAGGACTGTTGACAGTCCTGGGACTGCGGTGCATAGTCGTCTCAGGCCGCTCGCAGTCCTAGGACAACGAGCCGGAAGGGCCTTTTTTGGGCTGCTTCAAGGCCGTGCCGGTTCGGGATTGCTCGGGTTCATGGGGCCCCCTGCTGGTCGTTCCTTGAGAACTGAACAGCGTGCCTAGATGACGGGGTGAGAGTCCCCGTCCCCGCTTCGGTCCGGGTGATGACCGATGGTGGCCGATCTTCTGCGTACCGGCTCTGGAGAACAGCCTTCGGGATCATCCCTTCCTCACGGGAGGTCAGCCCGTCGGGTGCCACCCGGTACGCGCCGCCCTGCTGGCGTCAGAGCAGTGACGATGACGCACCCGATTCCCCCGGCTCGGGACCGGTCCGCCGCGCAACGGCGGACCGGTGAAGCCGTGTGTCCCTGCTCTCTGCGGGAGTTCGGTGTGAACCGACGACATCTGTAGGCGCCGCCGCTCGGACCCGCGGCCGGCGCCGGAACGATCTGGGTCCCCTTCCTGGCCTCGCGGCGCCTCATGCCGCGGCCGGCTGCCTCTCTCACCCGTCCGGGTCCGCCTTGCTGCGGTGGCCGTACGGGTGAGAGCGCGGGGAGCCGGAAGTGACTCCAACGGCACGCGGCGCCCGGGTTGCCCCCCGGACGCCGCTTCGGGCCGTTCCACCTTGCGAGAGGAACCACGACCCATGAAGCACATCGTTGCTGATCAGGTGGTTGTTACCGCCGACCTGTTTGACCGTGAGCCGACGGCTGCGGAGCTCGCCGCGATCAACATGGAGATGCCCGTCATTAAGGCGAGCATCGAGCTGTTGGACGCGCAGATCATCGCGATCGACCGGACGCCGACGGAGCTGGACGCGCGGCGTATCCGCCGGGCCCACCGCAAGGTGCTCGCCGCTCGCCGGACGCTGGCGAACACCGCCGCGACGCACACGGCGGGGGTGGGCGCATGAGTGCCACTCCCTCCCGTCAGGGTGTCGCCCTGGTGCTGATCGTGTCGGGTGCGCTGATCGCGATGGCCGCCACCGCCGTTCTGCTCGTGACGCACGAGCCGCTCTTGCGGTTCGTGGTCGTCGCGGGCGGGGCCGTCCAGGTCCCCGGATGGCTGCTGCACCTGCGGCGGCCCCGGCCATCGGCCGTGTGGGAGATCGGTCCGGACAACGGCGATGCGGACGAATGGATGGGTGAGCGGTTCATCTGGGAGCCGGGCGACCGTGACGAGCACGGGAGGGCCGGCCGATGAACCGCAAGGGGAAAGTCCTGTTGGTGGCCGCGCTGGTCGCGGTCGTCACCATGGCGTTCCGGGTCTCCTGGAACGCACTGCGCGACATCGCGAGCGCGGTCGGCGCGGATGAGACGGCCGCGACGCTGTACCCGTTCGTGGTCGACGGCCTGATGGCCCTCGCGCTCATCGCCACCCTCGTACTCACCGACGACGCGCGGAAGTTCGCGCTGAAGGTGCTGGGCACCTACACCCTCGCCTCCTTGGTCCTCAACTACGTGCACGGGCTCGTGCCCGCACTGCACGCCGACGGCGGGACGGTCGACTGGACGCGCCTCGCCGACTGGAATCCGGCGAACTGGGCTCTCGTGCTGCTCGCCACGTCGCTTCCGGTCGGCTCGATCTACTTCGGTTCCGACCTGGTCGCCAAGGTCCTGCACCACCAACCCACCCCGATCCCGACCCCGGTCGCGAATGCGGAGGAATCTACCGAGACCGAGAGGATTCGGTCTACGGCTGACCTCGGAGAATCGACCCCCGCACCGATCACCGCAGCACCCCTGCGGATGCCCGATCCGGTGACGGTCGCGTTCCTGAAGTCGACCGTGCCGCTCAAGCCGGTTCCCGCCGTGGCTCCGGCTCCGGTCGCCTCGATCGCACCGCGCCCGGTAGCGGCCGTGTCGACCCCGCCCCGTCGGGCCACCGGTCGACTCCCGCAGGTTGCTCGATCGCCTCGCCCGAAGCGGACTCCGGCTCAACTGCTGAGCGAGGCGCGGAAGGTGACGGCGGGTTGGCCGGACGTCAAGGTGACGGCTGAGGGTATCCGCCGGGAGGTCCACACCTCCCCGGCCAACGCCCGGATGCTGCGTGACACCCTGCTCGCTGAACGCGCCACCCCGCCCGCATGAGCGGCGGGGCGTTCGCCAAGTGCTTCGACCCGAACGGCGCCCGCCACGGCATCCCCACCTTCCCGTGGCGCATGGCGCCTGACGGCTACGCCACCTTCCGGCAGCTCAGGGCGCGCGGACTGCGCCCCGGCGGGCAACCGGTCGCCGCGCAGGTGCTCAGGCCCCGCTACCGGCGGGGCCCGCTGGTCGCCTACCTCTACCGCCTCGACGCCGCCAAGCCCGTCCGCCCGATGACGCCGGCCCGTTGGGCGGCCCTGGCCAAGGCGAATGCCGCGCGCAGGTGCTGCCCGGTCTGCCGGCGCGATGCCGGATACGTGATCCCGCTCTCGCTCGGCATGTGCGTGCCGTGCGCCTACCCCGACCCTCCCCACTGCGAAGGGACTACCTGATGGGTAACGCCGACCTGCGCCGTCTGGACCGGGAGATCCGGCAGACGGCCAAGAAGCTGGACGCCGTACGGCGGGGCGAGTGGTGGCCGCTGAACGGCCGCGAACGCCGCGCCATGGCCCGCTCGCTCGCCGGCGGCGCCTACCAGGTCGCCCGGCACCGGAGTCCGGGCCGTGCCGAGGAACGGATGGACTCCACCGGGTCCGCCGCGGAGATGCGCCTCACCGCGGAACTCACCGCGCTGCACGGCGAGCGGCAGCGGATCGTCACCGAGACCGCGCGTGCCAAGGCCAAGAAGAAGGCGGCGGGATGGTGGTGACCCGGGCGGCGGGGCGTTGCCCTGCCGCTCATCCTGATGACCCGACGCCGTGTGTGGGTCCGGTCGTGGTGAGCGTGCTGGACGCCGTGGGCGGCGGGGCCAACGGGTGTGAGCACCACGACGCCCGGCTGCTGGCCTCCCTCGACCAGGGCCGCGTCTACGCCCTGCCCGACGCCCCGCAGGGTGCCGCGATCCGCGTGTTCAAGGCCGCTGACGGCATCCGCCCGTTCTGCTGGCTCGACGCCCCGCGTACCGAGTCGTCCCAGCTCAGCCACATCGAGAACCGCGCCCGGTACCGCCGCTGACCAGCGCGACCCCCGCCCGTGCCACCTGCCGGGCGGGGTGGCTGCACACCCTCTCAACTCCCGCCCCCGCAAGGGGCAGTCAGGGGACTTCCCAGCATGTCCGAGAACGTCGTTCACCTGCACAAGAACACCGAACCCGCACCGTCTGTCGACCCGGCCACCGTGACCACGTTGACCGTGGTGCCCGACCCGGCTCCGGCGCCGCTCGTGCCGTTGTGGGTGCGCTCCGGCCGCGCGGTGAAGACCGCAGTCACGCACGAGTCCACGAAGGCGACCGTGCGCGCTCTCGCCCGGCACGGCCTCTACACGTTCAACGGGGGGCGGATCGTGGCCCGCCGCACCTGGGACGGCAAGACCGGGGCCCGCTACGAACGCATGCTCCGCGCCGCGGAGGCCGCCGGGAACTTCGAGGTGGCCGAGGAGTGGGAGGAGCGGTTGCAGCGCTTTCGCGAGGCACGCCACCGCCGCCGCATGGACCTCCTCCACTCGCCCGTGGAAGCCGCCAAGGGCGTCGCTGTGGGGACCGGGATGGGGATCGGTGCGCTGGTCGCGCTCGGAGTCGTGATGGCCATCAACAACGGCGAGGTGAAGGACGTGCTCACCCCGCTCGCGGCCACCGTAGACTTCATCGCGCTCCTCATCCGGATCGTGCAAGTCGTGTGGGGCCCGGCCCTGACGATCGGCCCGTTCCTCGCGCTGCTCGCCTTGTGGGCCGTCGGCAGCAAGCAGCAAGCCGCCCCCGCATGGGCGCTGCCCGACAACATCCGGTCGAGCGAGGGTGAGCCGATCACCCCGTCTATCGTGGTCAAGGCCCTGCGCGACCTGGGGGTGCCTGCCCTGCGCAGTGCGATCAAGGAGATGGGGGACGCCGGCGCGTCGATGCTGGGTCCGATCCGGATCGCCGGATGCGGTGTCGAAGTCGACGTCACCCTTCCCTCCGGGGTCTCCACGATCGAGGTGCAGCAGCGGCGGCGCAAGCTCGCGGAGAACCTCACGAGGCACGAGCACGAGGTGTTCATCACCATCCCCGAAGCCGCCCGCACGGTCCGGCTGTGGGTAGCCGATTCCGGGGCGCTGGACGAGCCGATCGGTCCGTCTCCGCTGGTCACGGACGAGACGATGACCGCCGACTACACCAAGGGCCGCGCCCCCTGGGGCCAGGATCTACGCGGGGACGCCGCCGCGCTGAGCGTCTACCAGCGCCACCTGTTGATCACGGGATTGTCGAACCAGGGCAAGACCGCCGCCCTGCGCGCACTCGCCCTGTGGCTCGCACTCGACAAGTCGGTCGAGTTCCGGATCGCCGACCTGAAGGGCGCCGGCGACTGGGCCATGTTCGACGGACTTGCCTCCCTGCTCATCCAGGGGCCGACCGATGACCACGTCATCCAGGCGACCGAGATGGTGGAAGGTCTGGTCACGGAGATGGAACGGCGTCTCCAGGCGCCTCCCGGAACCGTGTTCCTGCCGCTGGTCGGCATCGTGGACGAGGCGCAGGTCGCGTTCATGTGCCCGCTCAAGGACGCCGACAAGAACCCCTACGGCGGGTCCAAGGCCACCTCCCGCTACTTCATGGCCGTCCGCAAGGTCCACAACCAGGGTCGCGCCGTGAACGTGACGCTGTGGGAGGGCACCCAGGACCCCACCGACCAGAACCTTCCCAAGCTGGTCCGCGAGGGTGCCCACACCCGCGCCTCACTGGTCCTGGGCACCGAGTCACAGGCCAAGATGGCGCTCGGTGACAAGGCCGTGGAAGGCGGGGCCGCCCCGCACCTGCTCCGTCAGGGCCTGGACAAAGGGACCCTGGTCGTCGCGTCCGACGGCATCGCCATCCCCGCCGGGCAGGCGTCCCTCACGATCCGCACGCACTACATCGACGACGACGACGCCAAGGCCATCATCGAGCGGGCCAAGGCCTTGCGCGACGGTGTCACCACCCTGCACGCCATCGACCGCAGCGACGACGGCCGTGACCCGCTCGCGGACATTGCGTCCGTGGTCGGCACGGCGGAGCGGGTCCGCACGAAGGACGTCCTCGCCCGGCTCGGCACGCTCAACGGCGACGCTTACGGCGGCTGGTCGTTCATCGACCTCAAGCGCGTTCTCGACGGCACCGGAGCCGAGCCCTACAAGTCCGACGGCGTCATGGTCGTCGGCCGTGACCGCCTCGCCCGCGCGCTCGCCAACCGTGATGGCGAGGGTTTCGCTTCCGCCGAAGGATGACAGGGAGCCGACCGGTGGCGGGTCAGGGAGGCAGGGAGAACTCCCTGCCTCCCTCCCTGACTCGCCTCCCTCCACCTGACCTGCACAAATGATCGTTCAGGGAGGCAGGGAGGCACCCCAGGTCAACCCCGGGAAACCCCCTCCACAGCCCACCCCCAAGGGGGTACCTCAGCCTCCCTGGCCTACTGCCGGAAGGGATTCCGCATGAACCCCGAATACCTCGGACCGCTGCCCGCTGAACGGGCCGTGACCGTCCACCAGCCCACCCCCATGCCGCCCGCCGTCCACACGCCGGCGCCCCTCGTGCCCGTCCAGCCGGGCACGGTGCCGGCGGTCGCGAGCATCGTCCTGCCCGACGGACGGGTCGTCACCGGCTACGCCATCAGCCCCGTACAGCCTCAACCCCTCGCGGCCAAGCCGGCTGTCTCGCGGACGGCGGTCAACGTCGCGTTGGGCGGGGTCGGATTCCTCGCCGTGTGCGGCGGCCTGTTGCTCCTCACGTCGTTCATCGCCGCATTGACCGCGTTCATCACCCAACTGATCACCCTCGCCGCGGTCATCTTCGGCGGCTGGATCGCCGTACAGATCCTCGGCACGAGCGGCCACCGCGGCGGGACCACGGTCAACATCCGCAAAGCGATCTTCAAGCGCAACCACTTCCACAGCTAGCTACGCCAAGGGCGGCTCCACAACGCTGGGTTGCCGAGTTCGAACCTCGATCAGCGGTTGAACGATTGCCGTTCGACCTGGTTGAGGACCTGGTTGGCCAGCTCCATGAGACTGCTGATCGACGGCGCTTCCACGAACAGCAGCTCGCCGCGATCGCTCCCGTTCCCGAACCCGCAGCCGCTGTCACGGACCAGAGGCGTCAGCCAGTGAACGGTCAGGCGTTCAGCCGCGAAGTAGACGACCGGCCGATCGGACCACGAACCGCCCGAGGTATGACTCCGGCAGCTCGCCGCTGGAAAACACCCGATGGAGGAGAGCGCAAAAGACAGTCCCGCCACCCCGATCTCCAAGCCGTCCAGGACGCCTTCCTCACGGTCACCGTCTCCGACGATTTCCAAAACCTCGCTGCCCGGGTGCCGCTCCGCGAAGCCGGCCGGCAGGGAGTCGGGATCACCGCTCTCCACCGCGCCAGCGACGGCCTCGAACTCCTCAGGCGTCGCGCTCACTTGATCTACCAGGTGAGCCAAGTCCCGCTCTTCTTCCACGATCGCGCGGGCCTCCTCATGGGTGACACCGCTGATGTCCCATACGCCTCGGAAGAAGCCGTATCCCTCCTCGCTGATCTCGTCCTCCGCAGGCATGCCCATGGGCACACCCTCCGGGAATGACGGATCGACCTTCACGTCGATGCGTGGGATCACGAAAACCTCCTGATGGCTGCTGGAACACCCCCGGTGCACGTCGAAACGCCCACCTCTAGCCACGCCAAGAGCGGCCCCAACCTCACGCCAATGAATCCGGGGCCGCTCCTGTTCCAACCCGTCCTCTACAGACCTGTTGGAGGTCTCCCAGCATGACGCAACCCACCGACATCCGGCGAGCCCCCGGCTCGCCACCGACGATCGTCGCCCTGTGCGCCGGCTACGGCGGACTCGAAGAAGCGATCCGTGCGGGCGTCGGCGGCCAGGTCGCCGCGTTCGCGGAGAACGACCCGCACGCCGCGGCCGTGTTCGCCGCGCACCACCCCGGGGTGCCGAACCTCGGGGACATCACCGCCGTGGACTGGCGCACGGTCCGGGACCTGTACCGGCCGGACGTGGTCGCCGCGGGATTCCCCTGCCGCAACATCTCGAACGCTGGACGAAGGGACGGAATCAATGGGCAGTGGTCTCGGGTCTGGAAAAACGTCGCTCAGGCTGTGGGCATCCTTCGACCGCGTCTCGTGTTCCTGGAAAATGTGGCGGCGCTCCGCTCGCGGGGGCGGGGCCTGGACGTCGTCGCCGCAGACCTGGCCGCGCTCGGGTATGACGTCCGGTGGACATGTGTACGAGCTGGTGACCCCGAAATCGGAGCCCCCCACCCGCGGGACCGCTGGTTCGCAATTGCCCATCCCGCTGATGCCCACCCCGACCACCTCGGACGGCACTGGCGGCCCCGGCACCTCCCCCAAGCGCAAGGGCGGGCTGAACCTGCGCACCGCGGTGACGAAGCTGCCGGCGCCGCCGGAGGGCTGAGCCTGCTCCCGACGCCGGCCGCGCGGGACTGGAAGTCGGGCGCCTCGAACCTGATGGACCGCAACGCGCGCCCGCTCAACGAGTTCGTGGTGAACCTCCTTCCCACCCCGACCGCGCGCCGGTACGGCCGCAACCGGTCCGCGTCGCCGGGTGCGAGCTCGCGCCCCTCGATCGAGTACCTGGTCCGCGACCTTCTTCCCACCCCGAAAGCATCCGACGGACCGCACGGCGGACCCAACCAGCGCGACACCTCCGGCCGGTACCTGCCCGGCCAGGCCGTCCGCCTCGACGCGGCATGGGTGGCCACCGACGGCACCGACTACGGACCCGCCATCCGCCGGTGGGAACACGTCACGGGACGGCCAGCACCGTGCCCGACCGAGCCCGGCACCCGCGGCAACCGCCGCCTCTCACCCGTCTTCGTCGAATGGCTCATGGGCCTCCCGACCGGATGGGTTACCGCAGTCCCCGGCATCCCCCGCAAGGAACAACTCAAGATCCTCGGCAACGGCGTGGTGCCCCAACAGGCCCACCACGCCTACGGCCTGCTCCTCGGGGCCCGCAACGCCGCACGCCTCGAATGGGAGGCCGCCGCATGAACACCCACCTCCTGAACGCCGCCCTGAGCGCCGCTGAGCGCGGCTGGTACGTCTTCCCGCTCCGGGCCGGCAGCAAGCGGCCGGCGCTGCACGGCGAAACCTCCTGCCCCGGTACAGGCCCGTGTGTGAGCGGCCACGCCAAATGGGAACAGCGCGCCACGACCGATCCGGACCGTATCCGTGCGGCCTGGTCGCACGGGCCGTTCAATGTCGGTATCGCCACCGGTCCTTCCGGCCTGGTCGTCGTCGACCTGGACATGCCCAAGAACCAGGACAAGGGCAATGAGGGCACGCCTAGCGGCGTGGCGACCTTTGAGGCGCTCTGCGAGCGCACCGGGCACCCCGTCCCCGACACCTACCGCACCCGGACCGCGAGCGGCGGAGCACACCTGTACTTCACCGCCCCGGACGGGGTGCGGCTGTCCAACACGGCAGGCAGCATCGCGCCGTTGGTCGACACCCGCGCCCGGGGCGGGTACGTCGTCGCCGCGGGCAGCCTCACCCCCGCCGGTCCGTACGAAGCCGTAGGCGGCGCTGTGGCGGCCCCTGTGCCCGCATGGCTGCTGAGCATCCTTCAACCCACCCCCAAGCCCGTACAGGCCCCTACAGGGGTCGTAGCGGGGCAATCTAGGCGATACGCGGATGTAGCGCTCGACTGTGAGGTGCGGAACGTGGTCACCGCCGCGGACGGCACCCGCAACGCCACCCTGCTCAGGGCCGCACGGGCCCTGGGACGGTTCATCGCGTCCGGCGACCTCCCCCGAACCGTGGTTGAGCAGGCTCTTAGGGGAGCGGCGGGGGCCAACGCCACACAGCCTCAGCGCTACTACGACGACGTGATCCGCCGCGCACTGGACTGGTCGATCACCCACAACCCGGCCCGGGGCAGGGCCGCATGACGAACCCTCCTGCCTCTAAGAGCCTCACCCGGCACCGCACCGGTCCGCAGGTCGCCGGACCCGCCGGGCCCCGGACGGCCGTAGGCGCCTCGCAGGGCGTCGCCGAAGGCGTCCCCACTGCTGTTCGTCCTGACCCGCAGGCCGGAGACGGCCGGTATCCCGTCGCGTGGCTGACCATCTGCGCTCCGCGCGGCGCGGTGCCGACGGCCATGTCGAAGTGCCTGTGCGGACGCGACCGCAGCGCGGTTGGTCACGCACGGGTGCTTGCCCTGATCGCAGACCACGAAGCGCACCGCGACACCTGCCCGCTCCGCACCACCCAGGAAGGGAGGGCCGCCGCATGAGCGACACCATCGACGGCGCGACGCTGCTCAATGAGGTGGAAGCCTTCCACCGCCGGTTCAACGTCTTCCCGCACGAGGCCGCTTACGTGGCCGTGGCGCTGTGGGACGCTCACGCTCACCTGCTCGACTGCTTCGACTCCACCCCGCGTCTGGCGTTCCTCTCCCCGGAGCCGGGGTCGGGGAAGTCGCGGGCGCTGGAGATCGTGGAAACCCTCGTGCCGGAGCCGATGACGGCGGTGAACGCGTCCGCCGCTGCTCTGTTCCGGTCGGTGTCCAACCCGAACGGGCGGCCCACGATCCTGTTCGACGAGATCGACACCATTTTTGGGCCGAAGGCAGGCGACAACGAGGAACTGCGCGGGTTCCTCAATGCAGGTCACCGCCGTACCGGGGTCACCTACCGGTGTATCGGGGACGGGGGTAACCAGACCGTTCAGGCGTTCCCCTCGTACTGCGGGGTCGCGGTCGCCGGACTGGGCAACCTGCCGGACACGATCATGACCCGTTCCATCATCATCCGCATGCGCCGGAGGGCCCGTAACGAGCGCATCGAACCTTTCCGTGCCCGTCTGCACGAGGCGGAGGGGCACGCGTTGCGTGACCGGCTCGCCAAGTGGGCCGAGCACGCACGGGGGTTCGTCATGGGGGCATGGCCGGAGATGCCCGACGGGGTCTCCGACCGGCCGGCGGACGTGTGGGAATCCCTGCTCGCCATCGCCGACGCGGCCGGCGGAGACTGGCCCGAGCGGGCCCGCGCGGCGTGCGTGACGCTGGTGACCGCCTCACGGGCCAACGACAAAGGCAGTCTCGGGGTCCGGCTGCTGACCGACCTGCGCGACCACGTCATGGCCGGCATCGACCGCCTGCCCACCATCGCCATTCTCGACCGGCTCAACTCCCTCGACGACGCGCCATGGGCCGACCTGAACGGCAAGCCGCTCGACAGCCGGCGCCTCTCCAAGATGCTCGCGGAGTACATGACGGTGGACACCGAGCCGATCACCTCCCGCAACATCAAGACCGCCGGAAGCGTCCTCAAGGGCTACTACGCCACCGATCTGCACGACGCATGGGGCCGCTACTGCCCCCCACCCCCGGAAAGTCCGCTACCTCCGCTACCCGGCACGGAAAACGTGGCCTGACCAGCAGCAACGCGGTAGCGGCAACCGGCCCCGGTTGCCGCTACCGCGCCGCTACCCGTCCGCTACCGCTACCCCTTCCCGCTACCTCGAACAGGCCCCTGACCTGCGAGGTAGCGGCGGTAGCGGAAGTAGCGCCCCTCAGAGGGCAGGGCCGCAAGGTCCTCCCCCTCCCTCTGTCTCAAGGAGTCATGCCGTGGCCCGCCCCCAGAAGCTCAAGCTCAGTGAAGTCCTCGCAGAGATCCGCATGAGCCGAGCGGCGTTCTACCGCATGCGCGCTCGCGGCCAAGCCCCCCACCTTCAGAAACTCCCCAACGGCGAGATCCGCGTGAACCGCGCGGACTTGGACGCGTGGTGGGAGAGCTGCGACCAGCGCGCCGCCTGAATCAGCGCCACACCATCCGAATGTCCGTTGAGGGGACCGCTTCCGGCGGTCCCCTCCGTCATGAGGTGATCAATGAAGAGTCACAACGTGCGGATCTGGGGTATCCGCCGACGCGCTAGCAAGTCGGCTCCCTTCCAGGTTCGTTGGACCGTGGCGGGCAAGGTCTGCCAAGAGCCCTTTGCCACGAAGACACTCGCGGACGCGCGTCGTTCGAAACTCGTCACAGCGGTTGGCGCTGGTGAAGCGTTCGACGTCGCTACAGGGCTCCCCGCTTCGGAGCTGCGGGAAGCGACGTCTCCGACCTGGTACGAGCACGCGTGTGCGTACGCGCTCATGAAGTGGCCCAACGCGTCCGCCAAGCATCGCGCCGGCATCGCGGAAGCCCTGACGGCCCTGACAGTCGCGCTCGTCTCCACTTCCCGCGGGGCCCCGGATTCAGCGCTCCTTCGCCGCGCTCTTCAGGGATGGGCGTTCAGGGTCACCCTCGGAGACGACGGGGAACATCGGGCGCTGAAGGATGCCGGGGACGACGTTCCGCACGACGTCCGCCGCGCCCTCGACTGGGTGGCCGGCGCCTCGCTCAAAGTGATCGAGGTGGCCGAGTCGGACAACATCCGCCGTGCCCTGACAGCCCTGTCCAAGCGGCTGGACGGGAAGCGTGCGGCGGACAACACCATGAGGCGTAAGCGGATGGTGTTCAGCAACGCCATGCGGTACGCGGTCGAACGGGAGGTGCTTCCCGCGAATCCCCTCGGGCGGATCGACTGGGCCGCGCCGGACACCACGGATGAAGTGGACTTCCAGTACGTGCCCGACCCACAGCAGACACGGCGGCTGATCGACGCGGTACGGGATGCCGACGTGCGCGGTCCCCACCTGCACGCGTTCTTTGGCTGCCTCTACTACGCCGCTATGCGCCCGTCCGAGGTGGCGTCGCTCATGAGGAGGAACTGCAAGCTTCCTGCCGAGGGGTGGGGCGAACTGGTACTCACACAGAGTCGCCCGGAAGTCGGTTCAGGCTGGACCGATGACGGCCGCTCGTTCGAGGAACGGGGGTTGAAGCGGCGGGCACGCAAGGCCACGCGCCCCGTGCCGATCCCGCCCACGCTGGTCGCGATGCTGCGCGCGCACCTGGATCAGTTCGGTACGGCAGAGGACGGCCGGCTCTTCCGCGCTGCCCGTGGCGGTCGTATCGGGTCCAACGAGTACACCGACCTGTGGCAGCAAGCTCGAAAGGCCGCGCTCACACCGGAGGAAGCGGCCACGCCCCTCGCGGACGTCCCGTACTCACTCCGGCATGCCGGAGTCTCGCTGTGGATCAAAGCGGGGGTCGATCCGGTGGAAGTCGCACGGCGTGCCGGGCACAGTCCAGCCGTGCTGTGGCGGTTCTACGCAAAGATCCTTCGCGGCCAACAGGCAGTGTCGAACCAGATGATTGACGCCGCTTTGGCCGACGGTGCCTGACCAGGCCTTTTGGAACCTCCCGCTTGGCCACAGGTTGGCCGTACGCACTGGTCAAGGGTGGGACAACCCGAGTCAGGGTGAGACAGGCTGAACACAGAAGGGGTGCCCCTCCGGAGAGTGGCACCCCTTCTGACCTGCACAACGTCTGACCTGCGCGGTGGGTGTGGGATTTGAACCCACGGTCACATCGCTGCGACGACGGTTTTCAAGACCGTTCCCTTAGGCCGCTCGGGCAACCCACCCCGCGCCGCTGAGAGATCGGCGCGGGACCAAGACTAACGGGTCCTTCGGCGGGTCAGCTGTCGCCCTCTCGCTGGCCCAGGGTGACTTCGGCCGTTCGCTGCTTGCCGTCGCGGGTGTAGGTGAGCTTGACGGTGTCGCCGGGCTGGTGCGTCCAGATCTCGCCGATGAGGGTGGGGCCGCTGTCGATCACGCGGTCGTCGAGCTTGGTGATGACGTCGCCGGGCTTGAGGCCGGCCTTGGCGGCGGGACCGTTCGGCGTGACCGCCTCGGAGCCGCTCGCGCCCTCTTCGGTGATCTTCGCGCCCGTGCCCTCCTCCAGGGTGACGGAGGCACCGATGACCGGGTAGACGGGCTTGCCGGTCTTGATGAGCTGCTGGGCGACGTTCTTCGCCTGGTTGATCGGGATCGCGAAGCCCAGGCCGATGGAGCCGGACTGGCTCGTACCGCCCAAGCCGCCGCTCGTGGACTGGATCGCGGAGTTGATGCCGATCACCGCGCCCTTGGCGTCCAGGAGCGGGCCGCCGGAGTTGCCCGGGTTGATCGAGGCATCGGTCTGCAGGGCGCTCATGTACGAGGCCTTGCTGCTGGAGCTGCCGTCGCTGGAGGCCACCGGGCGGTTCTTGGCGCTGATGATGCCCGTGGTCACCGTGTTCGAGAGCCCGAACGGGGCGCCGATCGCGATGGTCGAGTCGCCGACGGCGATCTTCTCCGAGTCGCCGAGCGGCAGCGGCTTGAGGTTGTCCGGCGCGTTCTTGAGCTTGATGACCGCGACGTCGTACCCCTGGGCGTGGCCGACCACCTCGGCGTCGTACTTCTTCCCGTTCGAGAAGGTCGCCGACAGCTTGCCGCTGTCGACCGCCTCGGCCACCACGTGGTTGTTGGTGAGGATGTGGCCCTGGGTGTCGAAGACGAAGCCGGTGCCCGTGCCGCCCTCGCCGTTGCTGCCCTCGGCCTCGATGGTGACCGTGCTCGGCAGCGCCGTGGCGGCCACGCTCGCGACCGTGCCCGCGTCGCGCTTGAGGTCGCCGCCGCTCTGGGACGCGGAGACCGTCGTCGAGCCCGAGGAGTCGTCGTTGCGGTCCGCCGCCCAGTAGCCGATGCCTCCGCCCACGCCGCCCGCGACCAGCGCGGCCACCAGGACCGCGGCGACCAGACCGCCGCGTCCGCCGGACTTCGGCCCGGGCGTGGGCTGCTGGTACGAGGAGCCCCAGGCGTCGCCGGAACCGCCTTCGCCCCCGCCACCGCCGCCGCCTCCGTACGGGCCTGAGCCGCCTTCCCCACCGCTCCCGAACGCGGCGGAGCCGCCGTCACCCGCGCCCCCGCTCGCGTACGAGGCGTGTCCGCCTTCGCTCGCGCCCGCGTACGAGGGTGTGGCTGGCGCAGGCGGCGGCGGCCAGGCGTCTGCCTCGGGAGCCGGGACGGCGCCCTGAGGAGCCCCTGAAGGCACCGGAGGCAACGTGGCCGTCGGCGGGTCCCCCTGGAAGGGGCCCGGCCCCTGAGGGTGAGCCGTGCCCTGATGGGTGCCCGCGGGGCCCGCTCCCGGCGAAACCGCCTGCTCTGGAGGCACGGAAGCAGCGGGAGTGTCCACCGGCACAGGAGGTGCAGACGGGGCCGGGGGTACTGCGGTGCCCTCGTTCTCGGTGCTCACAGCTCTTCCTCTCGATCCACGGCTGTTCAGTCAGTTCATGTCCGGCGGCATCTGGCAGCATCCGGCAGTTCATATCCGGTCACGATCAGTCGCGTGTGTTCAGGACTTCACTCACGCGTGTTCGGGAACCGGCACGATGCAGCTGTGCATGTGCTTTTGTATGCCGTCAGCTTTTCCCACGGGACGTCAGGGCGCCATAAGCGGCACCTGTGACTCCGAGATCTTCACTTATATAGGACACGTCTGACAAAACAACCGCATGTCCCGCGTCGTCGACCCCACGCGTACCCACTTGCGGTGGCACCATGACGCGGTGACCCACGCACGACAGCACCTGACCCAGGTCGTCGCTCACCGCGGTGCCTCCGAAGAGGCCCCCGAGCACACCCTGGCCGCGTACGAGAAGGCGATCGAGGACGGGGCCGACGCCCTTGAGTGCGATGTACGGCTGACCGCGGACGGGCATCTCGTCTGCGTCCACGACCGTCGCGTCAACCGCACCTCCAACGGCCGCGGCGCCGTCTCGGCCCTGGAGCTCTCCGATCTCGCCGCCCTGGACTTCGGCTCCTGGAAGAACCGCGACGAGGCGCCCGACTGGGAACAGCAGCGGCCCCCCTCATGGGAGCAGCAGTCCGTCCTCACGCTGGAACGCCTGCTCGAACTCGTGGCCGACGCCGGCCGCCCCGTACGGCTCGCCATCGAGACGAAACACCCCACGCGCTGGGCCGGCCAGGTCGAGGAACGCCTGCTGCTCCTCCTGAAGCGCTTCGGCCTCGACGCACCGCCCTCGCCCGCCGAGTCACCGGTACGGATCATGAGTTTCTCGGCGCGCTCCCTGCAACGCGTCCGCGCCGCGTCCCCGACGCTGCCGACGGTCTACCTGATGCAGTTCGTCTCACCCCGGCTGCGCGACGGACGACTGCCCCCGGGCGTCCGGATCGCCGGCCCCTCCCTGCGGATCGTGCGCAATCACCCGGCGTACATCGAGCGTCTGAAGCGGGCGGGCAACCAGGTCCACGTATGGACGGTGAACGACTCGCAGGACGTCGACCTCTGTGTCGGGCTGGGCGTCGACGCCATCATCACCAATCGCCCGCGCGCGGTGCTGCACCGGCTGGGCCGCTGAAACCACCCGCCTCAAGGCCCTCGCAGGTCCCACACGTTCCGCTCACGACTCCCATATTCCGGGCCGGGCTGCCCAATTCAGGCACCTTGGTCACAGGGAGTGCTCCGGCGCGTTCGGTGCGTATTCGATCGTTACGAGTGCGTCACTGCACGTGCATTGGCCGGTTTCCGGTCCAGCCGTGGAGGGCATCCACACCGTGGCGTGGGGCAAAGGAGGTCTCGGGGGTGGCGTTGGTGGTGGCACAAGAGGTGCCCACGTCGTCGAGCATGGCCGTACCTCATGGCCCTGCGGGCGTGGGAGAAGCGAGACACCGGATGCGGGACCAACTGCGTACCGGCGGTGTGGCGGAAGCGGTCATCGATGACGCCGTACTGATCCTTTCCGAACTACTGAGCAACGCCTGCCGGCACGGCAGGCCGTTGGGCGACGCGCTGGCCGGAGACGGTGACGTCCGGGTCGCGTGGCGGGTCGAACACACCGGCAGGCTCACCGTGGAGGTGACGGACGGCGGTGGTCCGACCCGGCCGGCTCCGGCCACGCCCTCGGTCACCGCGCACGGCGGTCGCGGGCTGAACATCATCACGGCCCTGGCCGAGGACTGGGGCGTCCGGGACGACGCCCGCGGTGAGGTCACGGTGTGGGTGGTCGTACACAAAGACGCTTGCGCGGTGCGCCGCCGCGACGACTTCGCCGCCCGGGTCACGGCCCCCGCGGTCTCCGCGGTCCCCGCGATATCCGACCTGACCTTCAGGGACGCCTTCGACGGCCTGGACTGAAGCCGCCCATGACAGCGGAGCCCAGGACGATGAGGTTCGGGGCACGGAGTCCGGGACAACGGCATTCGAACAACGGCATTCGGACAACGGCGTCCGGGGCGACGCAGCCAGGGCCGAGGACCGACCGAGGACCGAAACTAGACGGAAGCGCTGGTTCCGGGACGAACCGGAATGCTCTGCCGAGCGCGGCCCGGCACGTTGTCCACAGGGTCCCGTGGGTCCTCGTACGAGCGGCTAGGCTCGCGCCCGTACGAGTCGAGCCGTAACCGGGAGACATCCACAATGGCCAAGAAGCGACCCCAGACGAAGGCCAAGCAGCCGCAGCCGCAGGGTGGGGCCCGCGCCGCCGCTGACGGAGACGTGCCGGTTGTCGGAGCACGTGAGCCCTGCCCCTGCGGCAGCGGCCGCCGTTACAAGGCCTGCCACGGACGCGCCGCCGCGCACGCCGTGACCGAACTGGTGCAGCGACCCTTCGAGGGCCTGCCGAGCGAAGGTGACTGGATCGCGCTGCGCGAGCTGGTCCCCGCGGCCACCGTCGAGCTGCACCTGAAGGAGCCCCTCCCGGAGGGCGTCCCGTCGGTCACGCTCGCGACGGTCCTGCCGATGGCATGGCCGGCCCTGCGCCGCGAGGACGGCTCGATCCTCATCGGTCTGCAGAACGACACGGCGTCCGGTGACATCAGCCGCGACCTGGCCGACACGCTCCAGCGCGCGCTCACCGCGGAGCCCGGCACTCCGGTCCAGGGCCGCCGCGCTCCGGGCGACGGGGTACGCCTCCAGGACCTCCTCGACCCGGAAGGCGCGTTCGAGCCAGTTGTGCACGCGGGGTTCGAATTCTGGGTTCCGGACGCGCAGAACGCGACCACGGAGGTGACCGCCTCCCTGGAGCGTGCCAACGCCGCCGCCATCCCGACGGTGAAGCTCACCGGCGTCGACGCGGCGTACTGGTGCGAGACCCCCGACAAGAACCACCTGCGCTGGGTCATGCCGCATCCCGAGGAGCAGCTTCTGGACGCGCTCGCGCGGTTGCACGCGGCCAGCCGGTCGAGCCTCGGGGAGGGCACCCGTCTGGTGGGCTCCTTCCGTGCCCACGGCCTCACCGTCCCGGTCTGGGACCTGCCGACGGGCGTCACGGCGGAGGACATCGAGAAGCCCGCGTCCGAGTTCGCCGAGCGGCTCGCCGCCGCGCTGGCCACGGACGCACCGCTCACCGGGGACGAGCGCCGGGCGCGCGGCGGCCTCACCAACCGCCAGGTCACGCTCAGCTGAAACCAGCGGGACACCCCGTCCCGGCTGACCGGTCGGTCAGCCGGGAAGACAGGTGCGTGGAGCGGGTGACTCCTGTCACAACTCCCGGTCGTGTCAAGCGGATCGGTGTCTGAATAGCCGAGATATAACCGAGATCGAATTTGCGAACAGCCGATCTCTTGTTACCGTTTGAGTTGCCCGGTTGCTGGTGCATCCCCCGTCGCCAGCAACCGGGTCTTTTCATGTCCGGGTACGAGGCCGCCGTCGGCGAAGTCCTCAACGCCCGGCCTGCGCAGGTGAGTTGCTTCCCGAGCGCAGCAGCAGCGGCCCGTCGGCACCCTTCGCGAACTCGGCGACCGCCATGTACGCGGACGCGTCGTCGGCCGTCCGCTCCCGGGGCGTCTCGCACACCTCGGGCTCGTCGTCGGCGCCCACCGCACAGTGCATGCGCACGGTGCGGCCGCCGGGCGTCATGAGCGTCAGCACGGACGCGAGATCGTCACCGGTGGCGTTGCGGTAGTAGGTGCGCGCCCAGGTCTCCCGCCCCTGCGTCAGCACGCACGTCTGTGCCTCGATGCCGTCGGGGGAGGCGAGTTCGGGTCCGCAGCGGGCGGCGGTGGCGAGCCCCACACCGAGCGTGAGGGGGCTCCTGGGCCCGGCGGACCGCGTCTCGGACGCCCCGCCGTCGCCGCGACCGGAGACGGGCGCCGCACCGGACGCGGACGCGGACCCGGAGCCGGACCCGGAGCCGGAAGCCTCGCCGCCCACCGGTCCCGCGGAGGCCACGGCCAGCGGCAGCGTGACCGTGAGCACGACGATGCCCGCCAGCACCATCAGGCGAACAGGTCGGGAGTCCGGACGGACACGTCGATGGTCCGGATGGGCGCTTCGGGGGTCCGGACGGACACTTCGGGGGTCCAGGGGCCGTCCCCCGGATTGACGCAGCATAAAAGGGACGATAACGAGCGAGGGCGGGCGCGCGGTTCGCCGCGCGCCCGGTTTCCCTACAACTCGGGGGCGCTCACACCCGTACGAGTGAGCGCCTCCACCACCGCGTCCACCACGGCCTCCACGTCGGGCACCCATGGCGCGGCCGAGCCGGGCAGCGGAGCGCGCTCCCAGCGGATTCCGCCCTGGCCGGTCTCGGACGGCGGCAGGGCCACGTAGCCGCCCTCGCCGTGGAAACGCAGCGAGCCCGGCACGAAGTCCTTGGCGTAGAGCAGCTCACCCAGCTGCTCCAGGGAGTACGGCTTCACCAGCAGCGCCCACCGCGTCGGGGACGCGATCACGGGGCCGAGGCGCATCCCCATGTGGTCGAGCGCCGCGAGCGCGCGGGCGGCCGCCGGCGCCGGCAGGCTCACCGCGCACGGAGCCTTGCCTCCGGTGGCGAGGATGATCGGGGCCGTCGGCCGGTTCGTCCACCACCAGCGCGCCATGCGCTCGTCGGTGGTGGCCGCGAGCAGGCCGGGGTCGAAGGGATGGGCGCCTGGCACCGTGCACTCGGGGTCTGGACACCCGCATCGGGCCCGCCCCTGCGGGTCCGGGGCCACACCGGGGAGTACGGGCCACTGCCAAGCGGTCGCGAAGGTCAGGGCCGCGCTGAGCATCTCAGGCCTCCCGCCATTTCGCCTGGACAGGAGCCTGCGTCGTCTTCCGAGGATCTCGCGCATGTGCGCTCGTTCCTTTCCGTTGAACGCCGAGGAACCACATCACACCATGTGTCGATCACTTCACTGTGCGTACTTACTGTGCGTACCTACTGGCGCATCACACCCTCGTCACACGTCACAGACGAACAGACAAGGGGAACCCCTGTTGGCCGAGCGTTGGTTGCGTGTTGCGTCCGCGTCCATACTGCGTCGGGCTGAAGCACGGGTATGGCGTGGGGTGGCGGCGCCTGGCGTTTGCTGTCCCGCGTAGTTCTTGCCGCCTCCGCCACGGGAGGATGGGACACGGTCGTCGGTGGTTAAGACGCCCGGGTCCGTCGCCAGGTTCCGGGAGAATCCCAACCACACCTGGCCTTCACCGAGTACGTACCCATCAAGACCGCTGTGACGCTCCGTGGAGCAAGGCCAGTCGACCGCAATACCCCGCCACTGGAGTCAGTTTTAAGCCAACTTTACTATTCCGCAACAGTCCCATGGACACCAGGAAACCCGGCAGGACAATGCTGGACATCCCCTTACGAGTGCGTGTACATGTGGAGACACTGCTGCGGCGCAGAATGACATGGGGGTTTGCGATGCTATCGAGCAATACGCACCGGTCGGAAAGCCGGACGCCATGAACGCCCCTCACCTCCCGAAAGTGGCTGGAATCGATTCCACGGTTCCGTCACCCACACACACTGTCGCGCCGACACGTGCCACCACGGGTTCCACGCCGGCCGCTTCTTCACACGCCCCCGGCGCCGTTCTCCAGGACAGACTCGCAGGCTGGGTCTCCGATCTCACCACCCTGCACGAACTCACCGAGCGGCTGGCACGCACCACCTCACTGACGGACGCACTCCAGGAAGTACTGCGCGCCGGAGCCGCCCTCGTCGGCGCCCGCCGCGGTCTCCTGGTGCTGGAACCGGGCGACGGCCTCGGCCCGGACACGACGATCGGCCTGGGACTCGCCCGAGCCGATCTCGGGCACATCGAGACGGTCCCGCGCAGCTCCATGTCGTACGGCAGGATCCTCGACGGACTTCCCGGGGGCGAGGGTGAGATCGCCCGGCCCGACCTGCTCTCCGAGGACGAGCTCGATCCGCGGCACCGCGAGGTGGCCGCCCGGCTGGGCTACGCCGCCAGTTACGCCCTGCCGTTGTCCGCCGAGTCGGCGGGCCGCATGGGCGCCGCCGTGTGGCTGTACGACGAGCCCGCCGAGCCGGTCGAGCGCCAGCGCCATCTGATCGGTCTCTACACGGGGTACGCGGCCGAGCACCTGGCCCGCCAAGTGGAACTGGAGCGCACGCGCGCGTGCATGACGATCATCTCGGAGGAACTGCTCCCCTCCCGGCTGCCCCGCGTCTCCGGGGTCCAGCTCGCCGCCCGGCACCGCACGGGACCGCGCGGCGGCGGCGACTGGTACGACGCGCTGCCGCTGCCCGACGCCGCGCTCGGCCTCGCCGTCGGCTCCGTCACCGGGTCGGGCCCCAGCGCCGTCGCCGCGATGGGCCGGCTGAGGGCCTCCCTGCGGGCGTACGCGGTGATGGAGGGCGAGGACCCGGTCGCCGTCCTGTCCGACCTCGAACTGCTGCTGCGGCTCACCGAACCGGCCCGCTCCGCCACCGCCCTCTTCGCGTACTGCGAGCCCGCTCTGCGCAAGATCACGCTGGCCGGGGCCGGGCACAGCCCGCCACTGGTGATCGGCGAGCGGCGCACCGAGTACGTGGAGACGTCGCTCTCCGCGCCCCTGGGGATGCTCGCCTGCTGGGAAGCACCCAGCGTGGAGTTCCAGGCGGAGGCCTCGGAGACGGTTCTGCTCTACACGGACGGGCTGCTGCACCGTACCGGCGACCCCATGGACCGGGCCTTCACGCGGCTGCACGCGGCCGCCGCGAGCGTGCCCAGGGCGCTGCGCGCGGACCCGGGCGCCGTCGCCGACCACGTCCTGCGAAGCATGCTGCCGGACGGCCTCGACGACCCGGACAGCGAGGAGGACGTGGTGCTCCTCGCGGCCCGCTTCGAGTGAGCCACGCGCCCTACGGCCGATGAACCGCGCGCCTTACGGCCGAGCCGCACGCCATCAGGCCTTCCGGCCCTGGGCGTCCTTCCGTACGACCGTACGATGGAGGGCGTCCAAAGTCGTATCGAGGAGGCAGATCGTGTCGGAGGCGCTCAATCCGGAGACCCCGGAAGCCGTGCTTGACGATGCCGCCGACCAGGCGGACGAAGAAAAGCCCATCAAGCAGCGCAAGAACAGCCTGTACCCGGGCGTGTCGGACGAACTGGCCGAGAGCATGAAGTCCGGCTGGGCCGATACGGCACTGCACGGTCTGGAGCCGATCACGCAGGCCGCGCACACCGCCGCCCGCCGTGCCGCGCTCTCCGCACGCTTCCCGGGCGAGCGCCTCGTCGTCCCCGCGGGGAACCTGAAGACCCGTTCGAACGACACGGAGTACCCCTTCCGTGCCTCCGTCGAGTACGCGTACCTGACCGGCAACCTCACCGAGGACGGCGTCCTGGTGCTTGAGCCGGCCGCGGACGGCCACCGGGCCACGATCTACCTGCTGCCGCGCTCCGACCGGGAGAACGGCGAGTTCTGGCTCTCCGGCCAGGGCGAGCTGTGGGTGGGCCGCCGCCACTCCCTGTCCGAGGCCGAGCAGTTGTACGGCATCCCCGCCTCGGACGTCCGCGAACTCACCGCCAAGCTGCGCGAGGCGACGGGACCCGTCCGGGTCGTACGCGGATACGACGCCGGTGTCGAGTCGGCGCTCACCGACAAGGTCACCGCCGAGCGCGACGCCGAACTGCGGGTCTTCCTCTCCGAGACGCGGCTGGTCAAGGACGAGTTCGAGACCGGCGAGCTGCAGAAGGCGGTCGACTCGACCGTGCGCGGCTTCGAGGACGTCGTACGGGTCCTGGACCGGGCCGAGGCGACCAGCGAGCGCTACATCGAGGGAACGTTCTTCCTGCGCGCGCGGGTCGAGGGCAACGACATCGGCTACGGCTCGATCTGCGCGGCGGGGCCGCACGCGTGCACGCTGCACTGGGTGCGCAACGACGGTCCGGTGCGCTCCGGGGAGCTGCTTCTGCTGGACGCGGGCGTGGAGACCCACACGCTCTACACGGCCGACGTCACGCGCACACTGCCGATCAACGGCACGTACACGGAGATCCAGAAGAAGATCTACGACGCCGTGTACGAGGCCCAGGAGGCCGGCATCGCCGCCGTGCGGCCGGGCGCCAAGTACCGGGACTTCCACGACGCCTCCCAGCGTGTGCTGGCCGAGAAGATCGTCGAGTGGGGTCTCGTCGAGGGCCCGGTCGAGCGGGTCCTGGAGCTGGGGCTGCAGCGCCGCTGGACGCTGCACGGCACCGGTCACATGCTCGGCCTGGACGTCCACGACTGCGCGACCGCGCGGACGGAGACGTACGTGGACGGCACGCTGGAGCCGGGCATGTGCCTGACCGTCGAGCCCGGGCTCTACTTCCAGGCGGACGACCTGACCGTGCCCCAGGAGTACCGGGGCATCGGCGTCCGCATCGAGGACGACATCCTCGTCACGGAGGACGGCAACCGGAACCTGTCGGCCGGGCTGCCCCGCCGGTCGGACGAGGTCGAGGCGTGGATGGCCGCGCTGAAAGGCTGACGCCGGCCTTGGCGGCTTCGCCTGCCTCGGCCACTTCGTCTGCCTCGTTCACTTCGTCTGCGGGTGATCTGTGGCTTGTCGCGCGGTTCCCCGTGCCCCTCAAGGTGACCTGTAGCTTGTCGCGCGCTTCCCCGCGCCCCTCAAAGGGCGCGGTGGGTGACGGCCCGTAACGGGAGCGAGTCCGCGAACAGGGCCCCCGCGAGCAGACCGCTGCTTCCGCGGGGGCTCCACGCGCGCGTGCGGAGGTCCGCGTCGAAGGCGGCCAGGGCCGCGCGGCCCGCCTCGGTGGACGTGCTGCCCGCCTCGATGACCGCGCGGGCGCCGGCCTGGACATGACGCAGGCCGTGCGGTCCCGCCGTGTACAGCAACTCCGTGTCCTGGAGCGTCGACATGACGGTCAGCAGGGCGTCGAGTCGCGCGTACGGCTCGGGGGCGCCCGCGGTACGGGCCGCGGCCAGTGTCCCCAACGCCCGGCGCATATGCGGGAATCCGGCCTTCGCCTCGCCCCGCGCACCGGCCGCGCCGTACGTCGCGGAGACCGACGAACCCCGGGAGGGCCGCCGTGGCGCCCGCCGGTCGGAGTGCGCCGCGATCCGCTTGGCGGTCGCCGCCAGGTCCCGTCCCGTGGCCCGGGGCTCCAGGGCCGCTGCGGCGACCAGCAGGCCGAGCACCCACAGCGCTCCGCGGTGCCCGCCGCCCGCCAGGGCCACCGAGTGCTCGGTGGAACGCCCGATCGCGCCGAGTTCCGCCCGGAGTTCGGGGGTCGCCGAGCCGGTGCGGCGGGCGGCGGCCGCCATCGCCGCGAGGCCCGGCTCCAGCGCCTTGGCCGACCAGCGCAGCGAACAGTGGTCCTCTCCGGCCACCCGGGCGCCGAGATCACGCGGGTCGGGCAGCCCCGGTTTGGGTGCCAGCGCCAACTGAACGGTGAGCGCGGTCACGGCGGCCCGCGCCAGCGTCTCGTCCGTCTCGTGCGTCCCGCCCGTCTCGTGCGCGCGGCGTCGCGTGCTGCTCGTTCCTTCGGCTGGTCCCGTCATGGCGGAAAAGCTAGGGAGACTGCCCGTCAGGAACCTGGGTGAAGGCTGTGAGCGCCCTGAGAATGCCGTCCTTGAGCGTGCCTCAGATGGCCAGCAGCGGCGTGCCCTCGCGCCACTTGAGGATCTTGTCGAAGCTGACCACGGCGCCGCCCCTGACGGAGCTGTTGCCGATGTGGACGTGGTCGGCGAGCTCCTGGATCAGACACAGCCCCCGGCCGTTCTCGGCGTCGGCGGGGGAGGGTCGCAGGGGTGCGCGCTCTCGCCCCGACGGGAACCCCGGGCCCGAGTCGGCCACTTCGATCCGGCACTTCTCGCCGTCCAGATAGGCCGTGACCCGGTAGGCCTCGGTCCGTTCCCCCTGAACGACATCGCCCCCGTGTTCGACAGCGTTGGCGCAGGCCTCGCTCAGCGCGACGGAAATGTCGTAGGAAATGTCGGGATCCACCCCCGCCGACTCCATCGTGCCGATCAGCAGGCGCCGGGCGAGCGGAACACTCGCCGCCTCACGCCGGAGATGGAGGGACCACCAGATGCTCATGCTCCAGCCTCCTGGCCGCGGCTCGACATACCGATACGTATTGCCGCGCGGGGCCGGATGTAAGCGTGCCCGTCACGTGATGCCGCCCATACGGGGGATGTACCGGAGCCATCTGCCGGTGTATGTGCGGGCGACTCGGCCCAGAAGGTGGTGTTCCGGACCCTACGTCATCTTGTGGACCTGCCGTATGGAGCGGGTAAGGCCAGTGCGATGATGACCCCGCCATGACTGCTCACCACCAGCGCGCCGCACGCACCGGAGGTGATCTCCGGGTCCTCAGGGCCGCGGTGTTCACCGCGGTCTGCGTCGTGCTGGCCGCGGCCGGTCATGCCATCGCCTCCTGCGCGACGGTTCCGCTGTGGTCGCTCGGCGCGGGATGCGTCGTCGTCTTCGCCGTCGCGGCACCGCTCGCCGGGCGCGAGCGTTCACTGCCGGGCATCGCCGTGCTCCTCGCGGCCGGCCAGACGGTGCTGCACATGCTCTTCGGACTCGGGCAGCACGGCACGGCCACCACCGCGTCCGCCGCGACCACGGGCGTGGACGCCTCACTCGTGGCCCGGGCCGCCCGGCTGGTGTGCGGCGCGTCCGTCGCGACACTCAGCCCCGCCCGGGCCCAGCGGATCCTCGCCGACGCACAACTCGGCACGGGCGGTGGCAGCGCTCACTCCCTGCACGAGCAGGGCGGCGCCATGTCGGCCGCCGTCGGAGCGCCCGCGTCGGTGCTGCCGTCGCTGCCGATGCTCCTCGCTCACGTGCTCGCCGCCGTCGGAGCCGGCTGGTTGCTGCGCCGCGGCGACATCGCCCTGCGGCGCCTTCTGCGGCTCTCGGCGCACGGAGTGGCGGAAGGGATGGCGGAAGGCGCGTTCGTCTCCCTGCGTGGAGCACTGGCGCTCGTACGCGCCCTGCTGGCGGGCCTGCCCGGCGCGACCCCGGCGGTGCCGGACGCACCGCGCGCGTGGGGATACGCGTCACCGGTCCCGCGTACGACCGCTCTTCAGCACTCGGTCGTCCGGCGCGGTCCGCCGGCCGGCGAGGCGTTTCTCCTCGCCGCCTGACACGACACACCACTTCGGACGTACCACTTCGTACGTACCACTCCAGGGGTGCCGTCGTGCGGCACGCGCGCGTGCCCGTTCCTTCACACGCGCAATCCCCAGTTCTTCACCGAACCAGTGCTGAAAGCGAAGTGTTTCCTGCCATGAAGGCTTCCCGTATCGCCGCGACCGGTGTCGTCGCCGCCTCCGCCGTCCTCGTACTGTCCGGCCCAGCGTTCGCGCACGTCAGCGTGCAGCCCGAGGGCACGGCCGCCAAGGGCGGTTACGCGACGGTCGACTTCAAGGTGCCGAACGAGCGCGACAAGGCCTCGACCACCAAGCTGGAGGTCAACTTCCCGGCCGACCACCCGCTCGCCTCGGTCATGCCGCAGCCCGTCGACGGCTGGAACGTCAAGGTCACCAAGGCCAAGCTCGACAAGCCGCTCGAACTGCACGGCGAGAAGATCAACGAAGCCATCACCAAGGTCACCTGGACCGCGGACGGCAAGGGCATCCAGCCCGGCTACTTCCAGAAGTTCCCGCTCTCCATCGGCGCGCTGCCCGAGGACACCGACGAACTGGTGTTCAAGGCGATCCAGACGTACTCCAACAACGAGGTCGTGCGCTGGATCGAGACCCAGAAGGACGGCGAGGAGGAGCCCGAGGCGCCGGCTCCGGTACTCGCGTTGTCCGCCGCCACCGACGACCACCACGGCTCCGCCGCGTCCGACGACGACGCCGCCGACGACACCGAGAAGAACGACGACGCGAAGGCCGCCGCCAGCACCTCGACCACCGAGGCCGCCTCCTCCGACAGCAGCGACACCACGGCCCGAGTACTGGGCGTCGTGGGCATCGTCGTCGGCGTGGCGGGCGTGGCGTTCGGCGTTCTCGCCGGCCGCCGGCGTACCAACGCGTAGGACCGACCTGCGCATGGGGCGCGGCACCGCCCTCCATTCGCCTGCCGGCCCCAGCAGACCCAGTCCGACCCGGTCCGACCCGACCCGGCGTCGGACGCCCCATCGAGATCCCCGGCCTGTCGTTTACCGGCCGGGGCTCCGGGCCCGAACCTCGGGCCCGTCGAACATCGGGCCCGTGCACCGGCAATCCGGTGCGGCGTCCCCGGGAGAATGCACTATGCGCAAGAAGACGTACGCCGTGGCCGCTCTGTTCGCCGCGGCCGCTCTGACCCTCACGGCCTGCGGCAGCGGTGACAGCGACAGTGGCAACGCTGTCGCCGACGTGTCCACCGAGGCCGGCTCGGACAAGGCCGCCACGGTCCTCGACAAGCCGTTCGAGAAGCCGGACCTCGTCCTCACCGACACCCACGGCAAGAAGTACGACCTCCGCGAGGCGACCAAGGGCAAGCCGACGCTGGTCTACTTCGGCTACACCAACTGCCCCGACGTCTGCCCCCTGACGATGAACAACATCGCCGTCGCCAAGAAGGAACTGGCCCAGGACAAGCAGGTGTCCCAGGCCCAGAAGGACTCGCTCCGCGTCGTGTTCGTCACGACCGACCCGGAGCGGGACACCTCCGCGGCGCTCGGCAAGTGGCTCAAGGGCATCGACCCGGACGTGGTCGGTCTGACCGGTTCCTTCGACACGATCCAGGCGGGTGCCCGGACGCTCGGCATCTCCATCGAGGCGCCGACGAAGGACAAGGACGGCAAGGTCATCTCCATGCACGGCACGCAGGTCATCGCCTTCTCCCCGAAGACCGACGGCGGTTACGTGCTGTACGGCGAGGACGCCACCGTCGACGACTACACCAAGGACCTCCCCGCGCTGATCAAGGGCGAGACACCGTGACCCGTCGTACGGCGTCCGCGGCGGCCCTCGCGCTGGCCGCCGCCCTGACCCTGGCGGGCTGCGGGGACTCGGACTCCGACGAGTCGGGGGACGGACTGTCGGTGGGCTCCGCCTACATGCCGCAGCCGGTCTCGGACTCCATGGCGGCCGGCTTCCTGGTCATCGCCAACGACGGCGGCACGGGCGACCGGCTGTCCTCCGTCACCAGCGACGTCGCCGGCGCGGTCACCATCCACACGACCGTCGGGCAGTCGATGGAGGAGGTGAAGGATTTCGACATCCCCGCCCACGGCAAGCTCGTCCTCAGGAGCGGTGGCAACCACCTCATGTTCGAGAAGCTGAAGCGCACACCGAAGGAAGGCGACACCGTGTCCCTTGAGCTGCGCTTCGCGAAGTCCGGGCCGATCAAGGTCGAGATGCCGGTGAAGTCCGCCACCTACCAGCCGACGACGACGAACGAGTCCTCCTCGGGATCGTCCTCGGGGGCAGGGTCGTCCTCGGGGTCGGGG
>NZ_LIPP01000259.1 GCF_001418335.1 Streptomyces aurantiacus
CTATGACCACCGAAACACTTTGAAACTCTGATTCAAACAACCGCACCACACCCCCCGTGACCAAACAAAGGAGTATGGGGTTGTTCGTGGTTTCAGAACCAACACAGTGGACGCGAGCAACTGAGGACAAGCCCTCGGCCTATTAGTACCGGTCAGCTCCACCCCTTACAGGGCTTCCACATCCGGCCTATCAACCCAGTCGTCTACTGGGAGCCTTAACCCTTCAAGAGGGTGGGAATACTCATCTCGAAGCAGGCTTCCCGCTTAGATGCTTTCAGCGGTTATCCCTCCCGAACGTAGCCAACCAGCCATGCCCTTGGCAGGACAACTGGCACACCAGAGGTTCGTCCGTCCCGGTCCTCTCGTACTAGGGACAGCCCTTCTCAATATTCCTACGCGCACAGCGGATAGGGACCGAACTGTCTCACGACGTTCTAAACCCAGCTCGCGTACCGCTTTAATGGGCGAACAGCCCAACCCTTGGGACCGACTCCAGCCCCAGGATGCGACGAGCCGACATCGAGGTGCCAAACCATCCCGTCGATATGGACTCTTGGGGAAGATCAGCCTGTTATCCCCGGGGTACCTTTTATCCGTTGAGCGACGGCGCTTCCACAAGCCACCGCCGGATCACTAGTCCCGACTTTCGTCCCTGCTCGACCCGTCGGTCTCACAGTCAAGCTCCCTTGTGCACTTACACTCAACACCTGATTGCCAACCAGGCTGAGGGAACCTTTGGGCGCCTCCGTTACTCTTTAGGAGGCAACCGCCCCAGTTAAACTACCCATCAGACACTGTCCCTGATCCGGATCACGGACCCAGGTTAGACATCCAGCACGACCAGACTGGTATTTCAACGACGACTCCACACGGGCTGGCGCCCGCACTTCACAGTCTCCCAGCTATCCTACACAAGCCGAACCGAACACCAATATCAAACTATAGTAAAGGTCCCGGGGTCTTTCCGTCCTGCTGCGCGAAACGAGCATCTTTACTCGTAGTGCAATTTCACCGGGCCTATGGTTGAGACAGTCGAGAAGTCGTTACGCCATTCGTGCAGGTCGGAACTTACCCGACAAGGAATTTCGCTACCTTAGGATGGTTATAGTTACCACCGCCGTTTACTGGCGCTTAAGTTCTCAGCCTCGCCACACCGAAATGTGACTAACCGGTCCCCTTAACGTTCCAGCACCGGGCAGGCGTCAGTCCGTATACATCGCCTTACGGCTTCGCACGGACCTGTGTTTTTAGTAAACAGTCGCTTCTCGCTGGTCTCTGCGGCCACCCCCAGCTCACTGTGCAAGTCAGATCACCAGTGATGGCCCCCCTTCTCCCGAAGTTACGGGGGCATTTTGCCGAGTTCCTTAACCATAGTTCACCCGAACGCCTCGGTATTCTCTACCTGACCACCTGAGTCGGTTTAGGGTACGGGCCGCCATGAAACTCGCTAGAGGCTTTTCTCGACAGCATAGGATCATCCACTTCACCACAATCGGCTCGGCATCAGGTCTCACCCTTGATGAGAGACGGATTTACCTATCTCTCGGGCTACACCCTTACCCCGGGACAACCACCGCCCGGGATGGACTACCTTCCTGCGTCACCCCATCACTTACCTACTACAGGTCTGGACCGTCGGCTCCACCACTTTCCTTTCCCCGAAGGGTCCGGAACGGCTTCACGGACTTAGCATCGCCTGGTTCGATATTTGACGCTTCACAGCGGGTACCGGAATATCAACCGGTTATCCATCGACTACGCCTGTCGGCCTCGCCTTAGGTCCCGACTTACCCTGGGCAGATCAGCTTGACCCAGGAACCCTTAGTCAATCGGCGCACACGTTTCTCACGTGTGTATCGCTACTCATGCCTGCATTCTCACTCGTGAACCGTCCACCACTAGCTTCCGCTGCGGCTTCACCCGGCACACGACGCTCCCCTACCCATCCCAGCACCCGTTGGGGCTATGTGCTGGAATGACACGACTTCGGCGGTACGCTTGAGCCCCGCTACATTGTCGGCGCGGAATCACTAGACCAGTGAGCTATTACGCACTCTTTCAAGGATGGCTGCTTCTAAGCCAACCTCCTGGTTGTCTGTGCGACTCCACATCCTTTCCCACTTAGCGTACGCTTAGGGGCCTTAGTCGATGCTCTGGGCTGTTTCCCTCTCGACCATGGAGCTTATCCCCCACAGTCTCACTGCCGCGCTCTCACTTACCGGCATTCGGAGTTTGGCTAAGGTCAGTAACCCGGTAGGGCCCATCGCCTATCCAGTGCTCTACCTCCGGCAAGAAACACACGACGCTGCACCTAAATGCATTTCGGGGAGAACCAGCTATCACGGAGTTTGATTGGCCTTTCACCCCTAACCACAGGTCATCCCCCAGGTTTTCAACCCTGGTGGGTTCGGTCCTCCACGACCTCTTACAGCCGCTTCAACCTGCCCATGGCTAGATCACTCCGCTTCGGGTCTTGAGCGCGCTACTAAACCGCCCTATTCGGACTCGCTTTCGCTACGGCTTCCCCACACGGGTTAACCTCGCAACACACCGCAAACTCGCAGGCTCATTCTTCAAAAGGCACGCAGTCACGACTGCATGTGCAAGCACATACAGCGACGCTCCCACGGCTTGTAGGCACACGGTTTCAGGTACTATTTCACTCCGCTCCCGCGGTACTTTTCACCATTCCCTCACGGTACTATCCGCTATCGGTCACCAGGGAATATTTAGGCTTAGCGGGTGGTCCCGCCAGATTCACACGGGATTTCTCGGGCCCCGTGCTACTTGGGTGTCTCTCAAACGAGCCGTTGATGTTTCGACTACGGGGGTCTTACCCTCTACGCCGGACCTTTCGCATGTCCTTCGCCTACACCAACGGTTTCTGACTCGTCTCACAGCCGGCAGACTGTGAAAGAGAGATCCCACAACCCCGCATGCGCAACCCCTGCCGGGTCTCACACACATACGGTTTGGCCTCATCCGGTTTCGCTCGCCACTACTCCCGGAATCACGGTTGTTTTCTCTTCCTGCGGGTACTGAGATGTTTCACTTCCCCGCGTTCCCTCCACACACCCTATGTGTTCAGATGTGGGTGACAGCCCATGACGACTGCCGGGTTTCCCCATTCGGAAACCCCCGGATCAAAGCCTGGTTGACGGCTCCCCGGGGACTATCGTGGCCTCCCACGTCCTTCATCGGTTCCTGGTACCAAGGCATCCACCGTGCGCCCTTAAAAACTTGGCCACAGATGCTCGCGTCCACTGTGCAGTTCTCAAACAACGACCAACCACCCACCACCCCGAACCAACCGGTTCGAGTTCACTGGGGCCGGCACTGAAGACAGACCTTGCGGCCATACCCTCAGACACCCAACAGCGTGCCCGACACTCTCCACCGCTTCCCTCAACGTTCCCCACTCAAAAGAGCGGTACTGGAAGGAGAAGACAGTCAAAAGTGCCGAATAATCAACGTTCCACCCTTGAGCAACCACCGTCGGACAGATGCCGACGTAATGGCCCTGGACCACCAGACAATGCCTGGCAGCCTAGATGCTCCTTAGAAAGGAGGTGATCCAGCCGCACCTTCCGGTACGGCTACCTTGTTACGACTTCGTCCCAATCGCCAGTCCCACCTTCGACAGCTCCCTCCCCACAAGGGGGTTGGGCCACCGGCTTCGGGTGTTACCGACTTTCGTGACGTGACGGGCGGTGTGTACAAGGCCCGGGAACGTATTCACCGCAGCAATGCTGATCTGCGATTACTAGCAACTCCGACTTCATGGGGTCGAGTTGCAGACCCCAATCCGAACTGAGACAGGCTTTTTGAGATTCGCTCCACCTTGCGGTATCGCAGCTCATTGTACCTGCCATTGTAGCACGTGTGCAGCCCAAGACATAAGGGGCATGATGACTTGACGTCGTCCCCACCTTCCTCCGAGTTGACCCCGGCAGTCTCCTGTGAGTCCCCACCATCCCCGAAAGGACGTGCTGGCAACACAGAACAAGGGTTGCGCTCGTTGCGGGACTTAACCCAACATCTCACGACACGAGCTGACGACAGCCATGCACCACCTGTCACCCGACCACAAGGGGGGCACCATCTCTGATGCTTTCCGGGCGATGTCAAGCCTTGGTAAGGTTCTTCGCGTTGCGTCGAATTAAGCCACATGCTCCGCTGCTTGTGCGGGCCCCCGTCAATTCCTTTGAGTTTTAGCCTTGCGGCCGTACTCCCCAGGCGGGGAACTTAATGCGTTAGCTGCGGCACCGACGACGTGGAATGTCGCCAACACCTAGTTCCCACCGTTTACGGCGTGGACTACCAGGGTATCTAATCCTGTTCGCTCCCCACGCTTTCGCTCCTCAGCGTCAGTAATGGCCCAGAGATCCGCCTTCGCCACCGGTGTTCCTCCTGATATCTGCGCATTTCACCGCTACACCAGGAATTCCGATCTCCCCTACCACACTCTAGTCTGCCCGTATCGAATGCAGACCCGGGGTTAAGCCCCGGGCTTTCACATCCGACGCGACAGACCGCCTACGAGCTCTTTACGCCCAATAATTCCGGACAACGCTTGCGCCCTACGTATTACCGCGGCTGCTGGCACGTAGTTAGCCGGCGCTTCTTCTGCAGGTACCGTCACTTTCGCTTCTTCCCTGCTGAAAGAGGTTTACAACCCGAAGGCCGTCATCCCTCACGCGGCGTCGCTGCATCAGGCTTTCGCCCATTGTGCAATATTCCCCACTGCTGCCTCCCGTAGGAGTCTGGGCCGTGTCTCAGTCCCAGTGTGGCCGGTCGCCCTCTCAGGCCGGCTACCCGTCGTCGCCTTGGTGAGCCACTACCTCACCAACAAGCTGATAGGCCGCGGGCTCATCCTTCACCGCCGGAGCTTTCAACCCCCACCCATGCGAGTGGAAGTATCATCCGGTATTAGACCCCGTTTCCAGGGCTTGTCCCAGAGTGAAGGGCAGATTGCCCACGTGTTACTCACCCGTTCGCCACTAATCC
>NZ_LIPP01000026.1 GCF_001418335.1 Streptomyces aurantiacus
AAGAGACAGGGGTGGGGGTGAGCATGGGGATGTGGGTGCGGGTGGCTGTGCGTGTGGCCGTCGCCGTGGCTGTGGGAGTGCCCGTGGGAGTGGCCGTGTTCGTGCCCGTGGGAGTGGCTGTGCCCGGGGCCGCGCTGCTTCCAGGCCCGGCGTACGAGGGTCGCGCCGGCCACCGTGACGACGACGCCGCTCGTCACGCCCAGCCAGGCGATCACCGAGGGCGCGGCAGCCGAACCGGCGGTGACGAGGATGCCGAGGGCGACCACACCGAGCGTGTGGGTGATGGTCACGGAGGCGGCGAGCGGCAGGACGTCACGCATCGTGGCGTCACCGCGCGCGGCGGCCGTGGCGGCCATGATCGTCTTGCCGTGGCCCGGAGCGAGGGCGTGCAGCGCGCCGAGCAGCACGGCGATGCCCAGGGCGAGCGCGGCGAAGCCCAGGGTCAGCTCGTGCTCGGACACCAGGTCGTCCAGCGCGCGGGTGAAGCGGTCGGCGCCGCGCGGAAGCACGGACGAGGCGGGCGCGTCGGAGTCCTCCTCGACGAGCGCGGGACCACCGGGGAGCACGCGCAGCGAGGCGGTCGCCGTGTCCGCCGGTGACGACAGCAACTTCTCGGGGTACTCGGTCAGTTCGGCCGAAACGGACTTCTCGGGTACGTCCGAGGAGGTGAGGGTCGCCCGGTCGCCGCGTGCCGTGACCTCGCGCCAGCCGGGCCCGTCGTCCACGGAGGCGTGAAAGCGCAGCGACGCCTCGCCGGCCGGCAGCGGAGCCGTCCAACGGCACTCCACTCGAAGGGTGGTGAGGCCCGCCTGGCCGGGCCGTACCCGGGCGCGGCTCTCGCCGGCAGTCAGGGCGACGGTCTTCCCGCCCACGGTCACCCGGCTCTTTCCGGCCGCCGTCTCGCACCGCTCCCGGGCCCAACTCGCCTTGCCCGCCTTGTCGATGGCGGGCTTGGCCTGGGTCGCCGGGATCTCCGCGAGGTCCTCCACATGACGGACCCGCAGCTCTCGGGGAGCGACCACGAGACCGTCGTACCGGTTGACGGTGAAGTTCCCCAGTGGATGTGCCGAGGCCGTGCCGGAAGGGATCAGCACGAGCGCGCAGGCGGCCATGAGCACGGCCAGGCAGGACCCGAAGGCCCGCCGGCGTACGGCGAAGGCGCTCACCGGGCACCGCCCGGGGCCGTCCGTGCGGTCCGTGCCGTCAGCGCCGCCAGGGTCTTCTCGGCCGACTTCGCGCCCACCGGTGAGAAGCCGGGGTTGAGTTTCAGCGCCGACGACAGGCTGTCGCGGGCCTCCTTCTCATGACCCGTGGCGCGTTCGATGACGCCGCGGTGGTAGCGGAACGTCGCGTCGCGGTAGCCGGTCTCCGTGGCGCGGCGGGCGTAGGGCAGGGCCTCGTCGTCGCGGCCGTTGACGTGCAGGGCCCAGGCGAGCGCGTCCGCGGTGTGCACGGTGTGCCGGCGCTTCCATTCGGCACGCGCGGCGCGCAGGGCGGCCTTGCGGTCACCGTGGTCCGCCGCCGCGAGGGCGGTGTCCAGGTCGGCGTTGACACCGTTCGCGCGGGCCAGCGCCGTCCAGGCGTTCACCAGGGCGTACTGGTCGCGGGCCTTCGCCCGGTCCCTCTCGCCGTCGCGTGCCTCGTACAGCTCGCCGAGCACGACCAGCGGGCCGGGCAGCGGGAAGCGCGCCACGACCTCCTCCATCCCGCGGATCGCGGCGGCCCGGTCACCGTTCGCCGCCTGCGCACGGGCCCGCCCCTCCAGCGCCGGCAGGTAGGTCCCGTCGGCCCGCAGTGCCCGTTCGTAGTACTTCAGCGCCGTCCCGTACTCGCCCTCGCGCCAGGAGAGCTGGCCCAGCGACGACGCCACGTAGGCGACGTCCCCGGGTGCGGTGGCACCGGCCAGCGCCTGCTCCAGGACACGCCGGGCCGTACGGACGTCACCGCGCAGCTCGTGCACGTACGCGTAGCGGGTGAAGACCGGGACGCCGGGGCGGCGGGCGTCGGCCTCGTCGGCGGCCTTCGACGCCTGCTCGTAGCGGCCGAGTTCGACCAGGGCGTCGATGCGGACCGACAGGGCTCGTTCGTTGTACGCGTTCTCGGCCAGGGCCTTCTCGGCGTACGTCAGGGCCTGGGGGAACTCGTGCCGGGCCGCGGCCAGCGCCGCCCGGCCCGCGAGCGCCGGATCGTTGTCGGGGCTCAGTTCCAGCGACCGCTCCAGCGCGCGCTGCGCCTGCGGATAGCGGGACGGGTCGCCGGTGGTGCGGGCCTGCTCGACGTAGGCGATGCCCAGCGTGGACCAGCCGCCGGAGTCCTTGGGCTGCGCCTTGAGATGGGACTGCAGCGCGGAGATGCTCGACGCCAGGCTGCCGCCGGCCAGCAACTCGGGGGCGAGACCGGGCGCGGACGACACCGTACTCGTACCGCCGTCGTCCCTGCTGCCCAGCACCACGGCCCCCGCGCTCATCGCGACGGCGAGAGCGACGGCGCAGGCCGCGAGGTGTAGCACCCGTGGCCGCCGCCCGGCCGGCTCAGGGGACCTGAGGGGCTCAGGTGCCGCGGATGCCTCGGCTGCCGCGGGTGCCTCGGTTGCCTCGGGCGCCGGGGCGGCCTCGACAGCGTCGACGGCCTCGACGGGCTCGGCAGCTGCGTCGGCGAGATCCCTCTCCTGCGCGTCGTCGTTGCTACGCGGGGACATTGCCCTCTCCTCAATCGCCTTGGTGTCGACTTACCGGGCGGCGTGGCCCGTGCCCCGTGGGGGCGGATACGCACGGGCCACGCCGGTCAGGGTTGCGGGTACAGGTACAGGTGCAGGTACGGGTACGGGTGCGGGTCAGTAGGCCCGGCGACGGCCGCGCCACCATAGGAGGCCCGAGCCGACGAGCAGGAACCCTGCCGCGCCCGAGGCCGCCGAGACGGCGATCAGCGTGGTGTCGTCCATGCCGCTCGTGCCGGTCGTGCCGTTGGTGGGCTGCAGCGCGTCACCGAGCTGGTTGCGGACGTCGTTCGTACCGGTCGTGCCCTTGGCCAGCGGCCCGCGCGAACCGGAGGTCGGCTGAGCGACGTACGGGAACTTCTTCTCGAACTTCTGGTCGTTCTTGTCGACCGCGTCACCCAGGTCGTTCTTGGCGCCGACCAGTTCGCCCTCGACGACCTGCAGCGCGATGTCCAGCACGTCGTCACCCAGGCGGCGGCCGTTCGGGAAGCCCGCGTTGTCGCCGTCCAGTACCCCGAGACGCTTCTCCTTCGCGGCCGGCTTGATCGAGGTGTTGAGGCGCAGCATCTCCGAAGGACGCACGTGCGGCGGCTGGTTGAGGCCCTCCACGCCCTTCAGGAACACGTCGACCAGGTCGTTGCGGGGCTCGTCGGGCGCCTCGATCTTGTAGATCGCCTCGATGAGCTTCGGCAGTTCGGGCTCGGTGACGTTCTTCAGGAAGTCACCGTCGTTCCAGGGCGCGGACGCGTTGAACTTGTCCTTGTCCTTGATCGGGTTGACCACCTCGTTCACCAGCGGCATGCCGAGGCGCGAGACCTGCCGGTAGTAGCCGCTCGCGCTCTTGCGCTGCGTCGTCGACCAGATGCCGACGATCGGCTGCTCGGCCGACTCCTGGATCAGGTCGTTCGGCAGCTGCAGGGCGACACTGTTGACGTTGTAGCCCTTCAGGGTGTCGTTGCCGACCTCGGACAGGTTCCCGCCGTACAGCAGGTCGAAGACCCGAAGGTCCAGGAAGAACGGATCGTCGGCCTGACCGGCGAACGTCGTGGCCCCGCCCGGCAGTTCGTGCACCGCCTGGTCGCGGAGCTTGGCGTAGTCCGGCATGGACGCCTTGCCGACGTTCGACGGCGCGACCGGCACGTCGTCCGCGTACTTCGTCTTCTTGACCAGGTGCTGGTCCTTGAGCTGCAGCAGATCTATGTCGTAGGTCTGCGTGATGTTGAGGTCCGGGTCGTCGAGGCTCTCGACCGGACCCGTGTTGTACAGGAACGTCTTGTCGTTCTTGACATGCGTCTTGAACGTGTAGCGGAAGACCAGTTCGCCCTGCGCGTCACCGTTGTTGTCGATGTGCAGGTCGTACTGGGCGTCCTCGGCGAACGTGAAGAAGTTCGGTCCGCCGGCCGGTTCCTCGAAGGGGATCCAGTTTGCGACGATGGTCGTCGTATCAGGTGTGTCGGGGCTCGCGAACGCGTACACGTCCGTGTTGTCGTACTGCGGCTGCCCCGAGATGAGCGGAGCCTCCCGGTGGCTGGAGGCGCTCGCTGTCCCCGGCGCGAGCGCGGTCACGCCGGCGGCTGCGAGCCCGCCGGTGGCCAGTGCACCGCAGACAAGGGTCGCGAGACTCCTGCGTCCCACGAACCCGCTGGTGAAAGGTGTCATGCCGTCCGTCCTCTGTCCCAAAGCTCTGTCCCGGCGGTGACGCGGGGTTCCTTCCGCGTTCGTTCCGCGTCGGGTCGGTGGTGCCTGATGCACGCCATTCGGAGCCGGGGAGGGAAAGGATTGGTTCGGGATTCACCCGCGTTTTCGAGCGGTTGATCCGTAACCCCATCCGAAGGCGTACCTGCGCCGAATACGTGGGGAACGGACGGGCCGTTCACGGCAGAGAGGGGGAAACGGGTGGAGGCGGACGAACTCCTGGTGCTCGTGGCCGGAGGCGACCAGAAGGCCTTCGAGGATCTGTACGGCTTGGTGTCCGGGCCGGTCTTCGGACTGGTGCGCCGGGTGGTGCGGGACCCGGCGCAGTCGGAGGAGGTGGCGCAGGAGGTACTCCTCGAACTGTGGCGCACCGCCGGGCGGTACGACCCCGGCCGGGGCACCGCGCTGTCCTGGGTCCTGACCCTCGCGCACCGCAGGGCGGTCGACCGGGTCCGCAGCGCCCGCGCCGCCGGCGAGCGCGAACTGCGCATGGCCCGGCGTGCGAACGGCCCCGCCTTCGACCACGTCGCCGAGGAGGTCGAGGCCGGCCTCGAACGGGAATGGGTACGCCGCTGCCTCGACCGGCTCACCGCCTTGCAAAGACAGTCCGTCACCCTCGCCTACTACGACGGCTACACGTACCGTGAAGTGGCCGAACGGCTCTCCCTGCCGCTCGGCACGGTCAAGACGCGCATGCGCGACGGGCTCACACGGCTGCGTGACTGCCTGGGAGGTGTCGCATGACCAGCATCTTCCGGCGGGGCAGCGCACTGCACTCGCTGGCGGCCCCGTACGCCCTCGACGCCCTGGAACTCCGTGAGCACAAGCGGTTCGAGAAGCACCTGAAGCACTGCGACAGCTGCGCCGCCGAGGTGCGCGCGCTGCGCGAGGACGCGGTCCGCCTCGCCTGGTCCACGGCCGCACCGGCCCCCGCCGCGCTGCGCGACCGGGTCCTCCTGGCCGTTCGGACCACGCCTCAGGAGCCGGCCGCCGCACAGCCGGCCCCCGCGCCGTCGTCGCAGGCGGCACGCGCGCGTGCGGAACGCCCGCCGTCGCGCGCCCGCCGCTCCGCCTTCTCGCCGTTCCTCATCCCGCTCGCCTCCACCACGGCCGCCGCCGCCCTCGTCGTCGCCGCGCTCTTCGGCATGCAGGCGTCCCGTACGCAGGACCAGCTGAACGAGGAAAGGGCGCAGGCACGTGACATAGCCCACGTTCTCGCCGCGCCGGACGCCCGCGCGGGCACCGGACGCGACGCGAACGGCCAGGGCATCGGCGTCGTCGCGTCCGCCTCGCGGCACACCGCCGTGGTTACCTCGGCCGGCCTCGGTACACCTTCGAATGAACGGGTCCACCAGCTGTGGCTCATGCGACCGGAGGAGAAACCGCGCTCCCTGGGACTCCTCGACGGCGACACGCCCTTGCTGGCCACCGGACTCGAAACGGACGCGACATCACTCGCCGTGACCGTCGAGCCGTCCGGTGGCTCCCCGCAGCCCACCACCGCACCGGTTGTCCAACTCGCCCTGGAATCGCTCGGATTCGGAGAGTGATCGTCAACGCCCTTACCGGAGAGGTGAATCCCGTGCCCGGGATACACGAGTGCCGCGAGGGAGCGATAGGGTTAACCTGCCCGGGCCGGGTGCCCTCGTATGGGTGGGGAGTGACATGGAACAGATAACAGTGCGTGGCAGGGCGCGAGTCCCTGCGATCACCTGTGGGAGCAGCGCGACCAGTTCGCGCCTTGACCGCCATCTCTCGGTGATGGGTGGCCCCGCCATCCCTCAGCGTGAAGTGGCCGAGGCGACGTCCCTGATGCGCGAGCTCACCGCACGTGACACCGCGCACGACCGCACCGGCAGGGGCGCGCGAGTGAGGCGGGTTTCGCTCTTCGCACCGCTGCGCCGGCTGCGCCGTTCCCTGTTCGGTGGCCGCTGACCGGCGACCCCGGTCGCTGACCGGCGGCCGAAACCGAGCAGGACCCTGAAGCAGAACGCTCGACCCGCGCTCAGGCGGACACACCGTCCCGGCGCAGTGCTGCGATCTCATCGACCGTCATCCCCACGGCACGCGGCACAGCCTCGGTGTGTTCCCCGAGCGCGGGTACGGCCCCCTCTTTGCCGTGTCCCCGCCCGGCAGCGTGCGCCGTCACCGTCCCACCGCTCAGCGCTTGTCGCTCACCGTTCGCTGTTCAGCGTCCGCCGTTCGCGTACCGGCGGACCGCGAGCGGCATGAACACCGTGATGAGGACCGCGCACCAGGCCAGCGATCCCGCGACGGGGTGCGTCACCGGCCAGGCGCCGTCGACCGGCACCGGCGCGTTTCCGAACAGATCCCGCAGGGCCGTGGTCACCGCGCTGATCGGGTTCCACTCGGCGAGGGTGCGCAGCCAGCCCGGCAGACCGTCCGTCGGGATGTACGCGTTCGACAGCAGCGGCAGGATGAACGTCGCGCCGCCGAGCTGCCCGGCCGCCTCCTCGCTCCGCGAGACGAGTCCCAGCAGGATGCCGATCCACGTGGTCGCGAACCGGAAGAGCAGCAACAGCCCCACGGCGGCGACCGCTTCGAGCGCGGAGCCCTCGATCCGCCAGCCCACCGCGAGCCCCACCAGCAGCAGCGGCACCGTGCCCGCGGCGGTGAGGACGAGGTCCGCGGCGGCCTGCCCGAGCGGCACGGCGGCCCTGCTCATAGGCAGCGTACGGAAGCGGTCCGTCACGCCCCGGTGCGAGTCCTGGGCGGCCTGGAACATGCCCGTCATGATGCCGTTGGCCGCCGTCGCCACCAGCAGCCCCGGTACCAGGAAGGCCCGGTACTCCCCGCCGGGCATCGCCAGCGCGCTGCCGAAGACGTAGCCGAAGAACAGCAGCATCGTGATCGGCATGGTCTGGGTGAGGATCAGCAGCCCCGGGTTGTGCCTCACCCGCCGCAGCTGACGGCCCAGCATCGCCGTGCCGTCGTACGCCAATGTGCTCATGACGCGAGCTCCTTGCTGTTGTCGGTGCGGCTGCCGGTCCGGCTGTAGGTCCCGTTGTCGGGCCGGTCGTCCTTGAGGCCGTCGTCGTGGTCGTCGCCGAGGTCGTCCCTCGGGCCGCCCGTCAGGCGGAGGAAGACGTCGTCGAGGGTCGGCGGGCGCAGGCTCGCGTCGAGCAACGGCACACCGGCGGCGTCGAGTTCGCGTACGAGCCGGGGAAGGGTGAGCGTCGGGTCGGTGGTGACCGCCCCGACGGCGTGCCGCTCCCGGTCGAAGACCGGCGCGGAGCCGGTCAGCCGGTCCAGGACGGCCGCCGCGCCGGCCATCGCGTCCCCGCGGGCGACGACCGCTTCCGCGTACGAGCCGACGAGCGCCTTGAGTTCGGCGGGTGTTCCCGAGTGCGCGGCCCGCCCCCGTTCCACGAGCACGATGTCGTCGGCGAGCTGGTCCGCCTCCTCCAGGTACTGGGTGGTGAGCAGGACCGTCGTGCCCTCCGACCGCAGGTCGCGCACGGTGGTCCAGATGTGGTTGCGGCTGTGAGGGTCGAGGCCCGTCGTCGGCTCGTCGAGGAACAGCACCGCCGGCCGGGTGATCAGGCCGGCGGCCAGGTCGAGACGGCGTCGCATACCGCCCGAGTAGGTGGACGCGGGCCGGTCCGCCGCGCCGGTGAGTTCGAAGCGGTCGAGGAGTTCGTCGGCGCGGACGGCCGGCTTCGGGACGCGGTGGAGCTTCGCGAACAGCCGCAGACTCTCGCGTCCCGTGAGGTCGCCGTCGACCGACGCGTACTGCCCGGTGACGGCGATGGCGCGGCGCACGGCGTCCGGCTCCCGTACGAGATCGTGCCCCGCGACCCGGGCGGACCCGGCGTCGGGCCGCAGCAGGGTGGTCAGCAGCCGTACCGCCGTGGTCTTTCCGGCGCCGTTGGGGCCCAGCAGTGCGCAGACGGTCCCCTCGGCCACCGCGAGATCCAGCCCCTGAAGAGCGTGGACGTCTCCGAAGCACTTCTCCAGACCCTCACTAAGTACAGCGTACGTAGTAGTCATGGGGTGACCATAGCGCATTACGTACGCTGTACGTAACTAGGATGGTGGCGACAGGATCCACCGATGGCAGGGCTGGCGACACCGATGGCAGGACATGCCGACGTACCCGAAGTGATCTGGGCCCGACCCGAGCGGACCGGGCGCGGCCCGCGGCCCGCGTTCACCCGGGCCGACATCGCGGACGCGGCGGTGCGGATCGCTGACGCGCAGGGGCTCGGCGCCGTGACGATGCGTCACGTGGCGGCCGAACTGGGCTGCGGGACGATGTCGCTCTACAACTACGTGCCGCGCAAGGAGGACCTGTACGAGCTGATGGTCGACGCCGTCGGCGCCGAGCACGAGTTGTGGGAGCCGGCGGGGGACTGGCGGGCCGACATGCTGCGGGTCGCGCGTCAGACGCGTGCGCTGATGTACCGGCATCCCTGGGTGCCGGCTCTGATGTCACCGGTGTACGGCTTCAGCCCGCATGCCCTGCGGTATCTGGAGCACTGCCTGGCCTGCCTGGACTCCTTCGACGGCACGTACGGGACCAAGTTCGAGCTGATCGCGATGGTCAACGGCGTGGTCACGACGTACGTCGGGAACGAGCTGGCGACGGCCGAGCGGGTGCGGGCGCTGCCGTGGTCGGAGGAGCAGGAGAACGCGGTGCGGGGCGCCTATCTGGGCAGCCAGGTGGCGAGTGGGGCGTATCCGCGGATGGCCGCGGCGTTCATGGAGGACGCCGGGCCGATCGATCTGGAGGCGGTGTTCCGGCGGGCGCTCGATCGGGTGCTCGACGGGTTCGACCCGTCGCGCTGAGCCGCTTCGGCGGCGCCCCGCGGCGTTTGGTCCGTGCCCTCCGCCGTGCCCTCTGCCGTGCCCCCGCGCCCCGGCGGCGATCAGCCTAGAGCAGGGCGAACTGGCCCTCCGGGCCCTCTTCGGGGTGGTTCAGGACCGAGGCCGGGCGGCGGGTGGAGTCGGGCGGCGGGAGTACGCCCGCCTTGCGCAGGTCGGTTGCCGTGACGGTGGTGTGCCGGGTGTGCTGACTGTGCTGGGTGTGTCGGAACAACTCCGGTTGCTGCGTGCGGAGTTCGGCCAGCAGGGTCAGCACCGTCACCAGTTCCAGCAGTTCCGACGTCCAGGGCTGGGGCCATGTCGTGGGGCGGATGGCCTCCAGCGTGCCGGGCTCGGGGCGGGTGATCCGGTTGGCGAACCACTGGTCCAGGACGCGGACGCCGCCCACCTCGAAGTCCCAGGCGGCGGGCGGTACGGGGGAGATGCGGCCCTCGTCGAGGCCGAGGGTCTCCTCCTCGCGGTCGTAGCGCTGTTCGAGCGGGAAGGGCGGCAGCGGGGCCCGCACGTAGGGGCGACGGCCGCCGGGCAGCTTGGGGCGCTCGCCGTCGCGGCGCATCAGCCACAGCATGCGGTGGCCCAACTCGGTGCCCTGGGCCCACAGTTCGGGGTCGGCCGTGAGGGGGACGGTGGGTCCGTTCGGCCCCGGGCGCGCGGTCGCGACCGTCCAGGCGAGCACATCGAGGGGGGTGAGGGGATGGCCCAGCCGCTCGGAGAGAAGCTCCAACAGGCCGGGCGCCAGGTTCGGTTCGAGGCCGCCGGGGCGCCGGTACAGCGGCCTGACCCGGCCGGGGCGGGCGGCGGGGGCGGTTTTCGCCTGTGAACTCCTCTGCGGGTTCGTCTGCGGATTCGTCTGGGGGTTCGTCTGCGCGGTCTGCAGTGGATTCCGCTGTGGGTTCCTCTGCTGGTTCCGCGGCTGCGGCGGGACGACCGGCAGCACGGACGAGACGAGGAGCGCGGGACCGTCGGGTGCGGGTGACTGCTCGACCGCGAACACCTGGTGCTCGTCCGCCACCCGCCAGAGCTCCGGCCGCGCCGCGTCGATCAGCCGGTGGTCGGGAATCAGCCACTGTTCGTCGAACGGCCCGACCAGGACCCGTACCGGCTCCGCGCAGGGCCCCGACGCGCGCGCCAACCGGCCCGTTCCGGAGGCGTGACCGGGCAACTGCCCCACCGCCGAGTGCAGGGTCCGCGCGCGGGTGGCGCCGAACAACGCCTCGCGGTCGGGCCCCTCCGCCTCCAGGAGGGCGTCCCACCGGGCTTTCAGGGACGCCGAGTCGGGCGCCGTCGGCCACGCCCGGCCCAGCCGGGGAGGTGCGACGGACCACGGCATCAGGTCCGCGAGCAGCGGAGCGTCGTCGTGCGTCACGCTCGGCATCGTACGACGTGGCTCCTGGGCGGCGACCGGGTCCCGCACGGTCAGTGGGCGTCGAGGGTGACCGTGAACGAGAAACGGTCGCCCCGGTAGTGGATGCGGGCCACGTCAAGGGCCCGGCCGTCCTCGCCGTGCACGATGCCCGTGTAGTGCAGGATCGGGCTCAGCAGCGGGACCTGGAGCAGCCGGGCGGTCTCCGGGTCGGCGAGCCGTGCCTCGACGGTGTCGGTGATCTGGCCGATCCTCGCCCCCGCGACGTCGCGCAGGACCTTGGTCATGGGCCAGCGGACCAGGTCCTCGGGGTCGAACAGGGCCGCCAGTTCGGGCCGTACGTAGTTGCGCGCGTGGTTGGTCGGCTCACCGGTCTTCTCGTCGCTGCGCAGCCGGTGGTACGTCGCCACCTCCGCCAGGTCCGGGAAGTACTCGGAGAGGTCGCCCGACACGGGCGCGCTCCCCTGGTCCAGCAGTTCTGTCGTCATGCCCGACTGCTGGGCCACGATGGCGTCCACCGAGCCGAGAAGGCGAACCGGCGCGCCCCGGACGGCGCTCGGCTCGATGAACGTGCCGCGCCTTCGATGGCGGGTGATGAGTCCTTCGTCCTCCAGCTCCTTGAGCGCCTGCCGCATGGTCAGCACGCTCACCCCGTAGTGCTCCGCCAGTTGCTCCTCGGTGGGCAGGCGCAGCGAATCCCGCGGCGACCGTCCGAGTATCGAGGCGCGCAGGGACTGCGACACCTGGTACCAGAGCGGCAGCTTGCGGTTCAGGACGATCGAGTCCGGAGCGAAGGAGGTCACGAGGGTATCCGTACCGGTCGCGGGCGTTCGGTGCAACGGGAGGTGATGAGTGGTCTCGGATGGTCTTGGGCGGTCACGCATGGGCCGTGAGCGGTCACGAGCGGCTGTGGGGTGCCGTCACCGCCGGTCGGTCACCGCCGGTCGGCCGGTCGGAAATGGCGCTGGAGGCCCCGCCACACGTCGTCGTACCCGGTCTGCAGATGCTCCGCGCGGGCGGCCTGCGCGGTGGCGGTGACCGGCCAGCGCGTCTCGAACATGAAGGCCAGCCCGTCGTCGACCTTCTGCGGCCGCAGCTCGGCGGCGCTCGCCCGCTCGAACGTCTCCCGGTCGGGACCGTGCGCCGACATCATGTTGTGCAGCGAACCGCCGCCCGGCACGAAGCCCCCTTCCCCGGCGGCCTTCGCGTCGTAGGCGCCCTCGACGAGCCCCATGTACTCGCTCATCACGTTCCGGTGGAAGTAGGGCGGCCGGAAGGTGTCCTCGCCCACCAGCCAGCGGGGCGCGAAGACCACGAAGTCGACTCCGGCCAGGCCCGGGGTGTCGGACGGCGACGTCAGCACGGTGAAGATCGACGGGTCGGGATGGTCGTAGCTGATGGTGCCCATCACATTGAAGAGGCGCAGATCATAGACGTACGGCACATGGCTGCCGTGCCAGGCGACAACGTCCAGCGGCGAGTGGTTGTACAGCGCCGTCCAGAGGTTGCCGCAGAACTTGTTGACCACCTCCACCTGCCCCGCCGTGCCCCCGTCGTTCCCATGGTCCCCACCGTCCCCGTCCCCGTCGTCCTCGTACGCGGCGACCGGGGCCCGGAAGTCCCGGGCGTTGGCGAGACCGTTGGCGCCGATCGGGCCGAGGTCGGGGAGTCGGAAGGGCGCCCCGTAGTTCTCGCACACATAGCCCCGTGCGGTCGGGCTCTGCCCGCCGTCGGACGCGGCGCCCAGCAGGTCCACACGGAAGCGCACCCCACGAGGAATCAGCGCCACATGTCCCGGCTCCACATGCAGCAGCCCGAACTCCGTGCGCAGCAGCAGCCCGCCGTGCTCCGGCACGATCAGCAGCTCGCCGTCGGCGTCGCTGAACACCCGCTCCATCGACGAGTTGGCGTGATATAGGTGCACGGCCATGCCGGTGCGCTGTGTGGCGTCGCCGTTGCCGCCGAGGGTCCACAGGCCCGCCAGGAAGTCGGTACCCGGAGCGGGCTCCGGCAGCGGGTCCCAGCGCAGCCGGTTCGGGTCCGGCACCGTCTCCGTGAAGGGAGCCGAACGCAGGGCGCCGTTGTCGGTGCGGGTGAACGCGGGGTGCGCGGCCGAAGGGCGGATCCGGTACAGCCACGAGCGGCGGTTGTGCGCCCTCGGCTCGGTGAACGCCGACCCGCTCAGCTGTTCCGCGTACAGCCCGAGCGGGACCCGCTGCGGCGAGTTGCGGCCGTGCGGGAGCGCGCCCGGGACCGCCTCCGAACTGTGCTCGTTGCCGAACCCGGAGAGATACGTCAGCGCTTCGGCGGTCCTCCGCGATGCCTCGGCGGTCTTCCGCAACGCTTCGACGGTCTTCCGCGGTGCCTCGGTGCCGTTGCGCGTGCGCGCGTCCCCAGTCATGGTCGCTCCCTCGTTCCCGATTCCTATGTATCACCGTAGGATTCGGCGGATCGGTGCGCAAGGGGGACCCTTCCGTGCCCGGCGGGGAGTGGCGCGATCACGCCGCCCGCACCACGGGAGTACCCAAGAACCCGACTCAAGGGGGATCCCGACTGTCAGACCGGTGTTCTAATCTCCGGGCATGTCGTGGACCCGCCCCTTCCTCACCGCGCTCGCGGTCTGTGCCCTGTTCGGTGCCCTTCTCGTCGGAGCGACGGGCTGTGAATCCGGCGGCGCGCGCCAGAAGGACGAGGTGCGGCCGTCACCGGTGGGCAAGGTGCTGAAGGACACGGACGAGGAGGGGCGGCACTACCGTGAGATCGACAAGGAGAGCGCACCGGAAGTCGCGATCGAGATACAGCCCGACACCGACGACGGCTGGGACGTCCGGCTGACCGTCCACGACTTCCGGTTCTCACCGGCCGGTACGCGCAAGAAGGCCGAACCGGGCCGCGGGTACGCCCTGCTCCGGCTGGACGGCCGCCCCCTGTCCTTCCTGCGCAGCTCGGACCACCACCTCGCGGGCAACGTTGTCTCGCGCGGCACCCACCAGGTGACGGTGCGCCTGCACGCCGACGACGACACGGTGTGGGCGGTCGATGGAGCCCCCGTCGGCAGCACCGCCGACATCACGGTGTCCGACTCGGCCCCGACGCACGAGGAACAGACAACGACCGGAACGGTGACCGGCACGACGACCGGCACGGCGACCGGCACAGCGGCCGGCACGCGGGCCGACGAGGCCGTCCCGGCCGTCACGACCAGTGGCCCGCCGCCTCTTGGCCGAGTGGCAGGCGAGTCGCCGCTGAACGGCAGCTGAACGGCAGATGAGTGGCACGGGCACCGACTTCGTACACAAGGGCACGCTTCACCGGACTCCGGCGGAAAGGCATCATGAAGCCTGTGCCTCCTGCGACCTCGCTGCGCCGCGCGCCCGTCCAGCGCCGTAGCGCCGAAAGACTCACCCGTATCCTCGACGCCTGCGCCGACCTCCTGGACGAAGTCGGTTACGACGCCCTGAGCACCCGCGCGGTCGCCCTGCGCGCCGGGGTGCCCATAGGGTCCGTCTACCGCTTCTTCGGCAACAAGCGGGCCATGGCCGACGCGCTCGCGCAGCGCAACCTCGACATCTACACCGAGCGGGTCAGCCGCCGCCTCCAGGAGACCGGGGCAGGGGCGGGCTGGCGGGTGGCCGTGGACGCGATCCTCGACGAGTACATCGCCATGAAGCGCACCGCGCCCGGCTTCTCCCTCGTCGACTTCGGCAACCAGATACCGGTCGGCACCCGCGACGCCGAACCCAACACGCGCGTCGCCGACGGTCTGACCGACATGCTGTCCGCCTTTCTCGACCGCGCCCCCGACGACGACCTCCGGCGCAGCTCGCTCATCGCGGTCGAGGCCGCGGACACCCTCGTCCAACTCGCCTTCCGCCTCAGCCCGTCGGGCGACGAACGGGTCATAGAGGAGACACGGGAACTGCTACGGGCGTATCTGTCACGCTCGCTCGACTGATCGGGTGGGCTGACCCACGCGGTGCGCGCCCGGTAGGCCCACCGGGCGTGAGGCGTGAGGCGTGAGGCGTGAGGCGTGAGGTGTGGGACCGGGCGTGAGGCGCGGGGCGCGAGTGTGGGGCCCGCCGGTACGTCGACATGTCGGCGTACCTTCGTGGATCGCCCCGTACGCGAATGTGCGACCGGACCCCCGCGACCCCTCCCCACCGTCCATACCGGTCGGTATGCTGGGCTCGGCCAGTGCGTCACCGTTGCCGCCACCCCTCCGGAGGACCCGTGTCCACCACCACCGACTCCCGCACAGCCCTGCGCATCTGCCCGCTCTGCGAGGCCACCTGCGGGCTGACGCTCACCATCGAGGGGACCCGGGTGACGAGCGCGCGCGGGGACCACGACGACGTGTTCAGCCAGGGGTTCATCTGCCCCAAGGGAGCGTCGTTCGGGGCTGCCGACAGTGACCCGGACCGCCTGCGGACCCCCTTGGTGCGCAGGGACGGCGCGTTGCGCGAGGCCACCTGGGAGGAGGCCTTCGACGCGGTCGCCGCCGGACTGCGACCGGTGGTCGAGCGGTACGGGCCGCACTCCGTCGGAGCCGTCCTCGGCAACCCGAACGTGCACACCATGGCCGGCGCGCTCTATCCGCCCGTCCTGCTCGCCGGACTCGGCACGCACAGCCTCTTCACCGCGTCCACCGTCGACCAGATGCCCAAGCACGTCTCCAGCGGCCTGCTCTACGGCGACGCCCTCGCGATCCCCGTACCCGATCTCGACCACACCGACCACCTGCTGCTGATCGGCGCCAACCCCCTGGAGTCCAACGGGAGTCTGTGCACCGCGCCCGACTTCCCCGGCAAACTCAAGGCCCTCAAGGCACGCGGCGGCACCCTCACGGTCATCGACCCCCGCCGCACCCGCACCGCCAAACTCGCCGACCGGCACGTAGCCATCCGCCCCGGCACCGACGCGCTGCTCCTCGCGGCGATGGCGTACGTCCTCTTCGACGAGCGGCTCACCGATCTCGGCGACCTCCGCGACCTGGTGCAGGGACTGGACGAACTCGCCGAGGCTGTACGGGACTTCACGCCGGACAAGGCTGCCGAGGCCTGCGACGTCGACGCCGACACGATCCGGGCGCTCGCCCGTGAACTGGCCGCCGCGCCCACCGCCGCCGTCTACGGCCGCATCGGCAGCTGCACCGTTCCGCACGGCACCCTGGCCAGCTGGCTGGTCGACGTGCTCAACATCCTCACCGGCAACCTCGACCGGCCCGGCGGTGCCCTCTTCCCGCAGGCCGCCACCGACCGCACGCCCCGCCCCGCCGGACCCGGCCGCGGCTTTGCGCTCGGCCGCTGGCACAGCCGGGTGAGCCGCCATCCGGAGGCCAAGGGCGAACTGCCCATCGCCGCGCTCGCCGAGGAGATCGACACCGCGACCGCCGAGGGCGAGCCGATCCGCGCCCTCATCACGATCGCCGCCAACCCGGTCCTCTCCACCCCCGACGGCGACCGCCTCGACAAGGCCCTCGACTCGCTCGACTTCATGGTCAGCGTCGACCCCTACCTGAACGAGACCTCGCGCCACGCCCACGTCGTGCTGCCGCCGCCCCCGCCCTCGCAGAGCCCGCACCACGACTTCGCCTTCAACACCCTCGCCGTACGCAACCAGGTCCGCTACACCAGGGCCGCCGTCCCCCTGGAACCGGGCCGGATGGCCGAGACGGAGATCCTGGCCAGGCTCGTCCTCGCCGCGACGGGCATACACGGCGCCGACCCGGCCGCCGTGGACGACCTGGTCATCGGCCAGACCCTCGGCAAGGCAGTCAAGGAACCGCACTCCCCGGCGCACGGCCGCGACCCCCGCGAACTCGCCGCCACCCTCACCGGCGAGACCGGCCCCGAGCGGCGCCTCGACATGATGCTGCGGCTGGGCCCGTACGGCGACGGATTCGGCGCCCACCCCGAAGGCCTGACCCTGGAGAAGCTGCTGGCCCATCCGCACGGCATCGACCTCGGGCCGCTCAAGCCGCGGCTGCCGGGTCCCCTCAGGACCCGCAGCGGACTCGTCGAACTGCTCCCGGGGCCCCTGGCCGACGATCTCCCGCGCCTCAGGGAGGCACTGCGCCGGCGTCCCGAGGGCCTCGTCCTGGTCGGCCGCCGCCACCTGCGGTCCAACAACAGTTGGATGCACAACATCCCCGCCCTCACCGGCGGTACCAACCGCTGCACCCTGCACATCCACCCCGACGACGCCGAACGCCTCGGCGTCACCGACGGGGCACCGGTGCGCGTGAAGGGCGCCGGGGGAGAGGTCGTCGCCCCCGCCGAGATCACCGACTCCGTACGACGCGGGGTCGTGAGCCTGCCGCACGGCTGGGGCCACGACCGGCCCGGCACCCGCCTGACCCACGCCGCGGAGAACCCCGGCGTCAACGTCAACCAGCTCCTGGACGGCACCCTGCTCGACCCACTGTCCGGCACGGCCGTCCTCAACGGCGTACCCATCGACATCGCGCCTACAAGCACACCTCTGTGACCAGGAGTTTTGCGCTTATTGCTCTCGTGTCAACATCTTGTTAAGGCTTGTGGGCCCGACCTAACGTCACTCGCACCGCCGGCCCTGGTGGGAGTTCAAGGGCGAACGTTAGGTATCCATCCATGCTGACCATCCTCGGCTTCACCATGATCGCGACCTTCCTGGTCCTGATCATGCTGAAGAAGATGTCGCCGATCGCGGCGCTGGTGCTGATCCCGGCACTGTTCTGTGTGTTCGTCGGGAAGGGGGCCCATCTCGGCGACTACGTCATCGAAGGGGTGGGCACCCTCGCGCCCACCGCCGCGATGCTGATGTTCGCCATCGTGTACTTCGGCGTCATGATCGACGTCGGCCTCTTCGACCCGATCGTCCGGGGCATCCTCAGGTTCTGCAAGGCCGACCCGCTGCGCATCGTCATCGGCACGGCCCTGCTCGCCGCGATCGTCTCCCTGGACGGCGACGGCTCGACCACCTTCATGATCACGGTCTCGGCGATGTACCCGCTGTACAAGCGCCTCAAGATGAGCCTCGTGGTGATGACCGGGGTCGCCGCCACCGCCAACGGCGTGATGAACACCCTGCCCTGGGGCGGCCCGACGGCTCGCGCCGCCACCGCGCTCAAGGTCGACGCCGGCGACATCTTCGTCCCGATGATCCCTGCGCTCGCCGTCGGCCTGGTCGCCGTGATCGCCCTCTCGTACGTCCTCGGCCTCCGCGAGCGCAGGCGACTCGGCGTGCTGAGCCTGGGCACCGTACGGGGGGACGAGCAGCAGGAGACCGAGGTTTCCGAGGCCGGGACAAGGATCACCGAGGTCGAGAACGAGGTCGAGACCGAGACCGAGACGGTGTTGGTCGGTGCAGGCACCGGTGCCCGTGTCTCCGGCGGTCCGGGTGACGGCAAGGTGCGGTTCACCAAGACCACGGGTGGCGGCGGCAGCACGGACGCCCCCGACGCCTCCGACAACTCCGACAACTCCGGCGAGGGTGACGACGAAGAGGCGGAGGACGACGTCCGCCTCCAGGGCCTGGACCCGAACCGTGCGACGCTGCGTCCCAAGCTGTACTGGTTCAACGCGCTGCTCACGGTCGTCCTCCTCACCGCCATGATCATGGAGCTGCTGCCGATCCCGGTCCTGTTCCTGCTCGCCGCCGCGCTCGCCCTGACGGTCAACTTCCCGCACATCCCGGACCAGCGGGAGCGTCTCGCCGCCCACGCCGACAACGTCCTCAACGTCTCCGGCATGGTCTTCGCCGCCGCTGTCTTCACCGGCGTCCTCCAGGGCACCGGCATGGTCGACTCCATGGCCAAGTGGCTCGTCGACGGCGTCCCCGACGGCATGGGCCCGCACATGGCCGTCGTCACCGGGGTCCTGAGCATCCCGCTCACCTACTTCATGTCGAACGACGGCTTCTACTTCGGAGTCCTGCCGGTCCTCGCCGAGGCGGGCGCCGCGCACGGTGTCTCGCCGCTCGAAGTCGCCCGCGCCTCCATCGTCGGCCAGCCGCTGCACATGTCGAGCCCGCTGGTCCCAGCCGTGTACGTGCTGGTCGGCATGGCCAAGGTCGACTTCGGCGACCACACCAGGTTCGTGGTCAAGTGGGCCGCCCTCACCTCGCTCGTGGTGCTCGCGTCCGGAATCCTGTTCGGCATCATCTGACCCGCCGCACCCACCTCACCCGCACCACCGCTGCCGCTCGTCCGGCCGGGAGGCCGATTCCGTCCGATGGAGAACGTCACTGTGAGACCCGGTGGGAACCGCGGCTGGCTGCTCCGCCTGGTCATCGCCTTCAGCTGCGCGCAGGGGGCGGTGTCGATGGCACGGCCCGCCGTCTCCTACCGGGCCCTCGCGCTGGGCGCCGACGAGCGTGCCATCGGCGTGATCGCCGGCGTGTACGCGCTGCTGCCGCTCTTCGCCGCCGTACCGCTCGGACGCAGGACCGACCACGGCCGGTGCGCCCCGCTGCTCCCGGTGGGCGTCGTCCTCATAGCCGGGGGCTGCGCCCTCAGCGGTACGGCGGACTCCCTCACCGCGATGGCGGCCTGGAGCGGTGTGATGGGCCTCGGACACCTCTCCTTCGTGATCGGCGCCCAGTCGATCGTGGCCCGCCAGTCCGCACCCCACGAACAGGACCGCAACTTCGGCCACTTCACCATCGGCGCGTCCCTCGGCCAGCTCGTCGGACCGATCGCCGCGGGCGCCCTGATCGGTGGCCCCGACATGGCGGGCACCAGCGCCCTGGCCCTGCTGGTCGCGGGCGGGGTCGCGGCGGTCTCGTTCGTCTCCCTGTGGCGCATCGAGCACCGTACGCCGCCCACGTCCCGTACCGGACAGGGCGAACGCGTGCCCGTGCACCGCATCCTGCGCACCCGGGGCGTGCCCGCGGGCATCTTCATCAGCCTCGCCGTGCTCTCCGCGACGGACATCCTCACCGCGTACCTGCCGGTGGTCGGCGAACACCGCGGCATCGCGCCCTCGGTGATCGGGCTGCTGCTCAGCCTGCGCGCGGCGGCGACGATCGCCTGCCGGCTGGTGATGACACCGATGCTGCGGCTGCTGGGCCGGGCCGCGCTGCTCACCGCGACCTGCCTGCCGGCGGCCCTGCTGTGCGCGGCGATCGCCCTGCCCGTGCCGGTCTGGGCCCTCGCCGTGATGCTCGCCGCGCTGGGCTTCTGTCTGGGCGTCGGGCAGCCTCTGTCCATGACCACCGTGGTCCAGGCCGCTCCGGACGACGCCCGCTCCACCGCCCTCGCCCTGCGGCTGACCGGCAACCGGCTCGGCCAGGTCGCCGCGCCCGCCGCCGCGGGCCTGATCGCCGGGGTCGCGGGCGTGGCCGCGCCGTTCGTGATGCTCGGAGCGCTCCTGCTGATCGCCTCCGGGCTGGGACTCCGGCAGGGCCGGACCGCCGCCGGGACCGCGGCGGCCGGAAGCCCGGCCAGGACCGGTACCGCGCCTGAACTCGAAGAACGCCGAACGGGACACGGCCGCCCGTGAGTTGGGGTGTCCAAAGGCTTCCCCGGGCATGCGCGGTCCGTTAGCTTCCGTGACTCACGGGTCTCGTACAAACCCGCACGAGACGTCCGACCACGGAGCATCAGTGCCCCGTGAGCCCCCGGGGGTCACGTCTCATGCCACGCGCCGTCTCTCTGCACCAAGTGAGCAAGTCCTATACGCAAGGCGTCCGGGTGGTGGAGCGGCTGTCGCTCGACATCGCGCCCGGCGAGTTCCTCGTGCTGCTCGGGCCGTCCGGCTGCGGCAAGTCGACGGTGCTGAGGATGATCGCCGGGCTTGAGGAGCCCACCGAGGGAGAGGTACGGCTCGACGGAACGTACGCCAACCATGTCCATCCCTCCGAGCGTGACATGGCGATGGTCTTCCAGAACTACGCGCTTTACCCGACCATGAGCAGCCGCGCGAACATCGGCTTCCCTCTGCGGATCGAGGCACCCGGCCGGGACCCGGGGCCGCGCGTGGAGGCCACGGCCCGGATGCTCGGCATCGAGGACCTCCTCGACCGCTTCCCGCACCAGCTCTCCGGCGGGGAACGCCAGCGCGTGGCGATGGGCCGGGCGATCGCCCGGCACCCCTCCGCGTTCCTGATGGACGAGCCGCTCGCCAACCTCGACGCCAAGCTCCGCAACCACCTGCGGGCCGAGATAGCGCGCCTGACCCGGGACTTGGACGTGACGACCGTGTACGTCACCCACGACCAGGCGGAGGCGATGTCACTGGGCGACCGGGTCGCCGTCCTGCGCGGGGGTGTCCTCCAGCAGGTCGGTACTCCGCGCGTGGTCTACGCACTGCCGGAGAACGTTTTCGTCGCGGCGTTCATCGGCACCCCCAGGATCAACCTGCTCCGGGGCGTCGTGCTCGCCCCGCTGGACGGCGCCATGTCGATCGGTCTCGGCCGCCAGGCACTCGTCCTGCCCGAGCCCCTGTCCCCGGACCACCGGTTGCTCCGGGTGCAGCAGGGCCGCGAGGTCATCGTCGGGCTGCGCTCGGAGGCCGTACGCCTCGCGCGGCCCGCGCAGGCCCGGCCCGGCGAGGTGGCGATCAGCGGGCTCGTCGAGCACGTGGAGTTCCAGGGGCACGAGGTCCTCGTCCACCTCAACACCGGCTCGCGCCCCGCGCTCGTGCCGGACCTGGAGGCGCCGCGTCCCGTGTCTCGGCCGACCAGGCGTCGCCGCCGGGAGGGCAGGGTCCTCGACCGGCTGCGGGACCGGGCGGGCACCCTGCGCGCCGGGCCGGTCGTGGTCCTGGAGCACCCCGGCGACGCGGGGTCGGAGCGCACGGAACCGGCGCCGGCGGAGGGCCGGCTGCCGGGGGACCTCATCGTCCGCACGACACCCGACCACGCGCTGCGCCATGGCATGCATGTCCCACTTCTCGTGGACCTCGCGCATCTGTTCGTCTTCGACCACGCCGGGGTACGGATCTGTCCGGCGCCGGCGCGGTCGCCTGACCTGGAGGACTGAGACCGGGTTCGCTTACGGGTGCGGGTGCGTCGTGGCTGGTCGCGCAGTTCCCCGCGCCCCTAAAAGACTGCGCAGTTCCCCGCGCCCCTAAAGACAAAAGACTGCGCAGTTCCCCTGCGCCCCTGCTTTTCAGGGGCGCGGGGAACTGCGCGACCAGCCACACTCGGCCCGCAGTCGCCCACAGCCGCCCGCCGACCCGCCGTTCGGCTGAACCCCCGGCGGGATCGGCCTGGCGCGTAAAAACTAACAGCGCTAGTTTGGGTGGTGGGCGGGCCGACCGCGCCCCTCCCGGGAGGAACGCAACGCATGAAGGCACACGACGGCATGTACATCGACGGCGAGTGGCGCCCCGCCGCCGGTCCGGACACGATCGCCGTCGTGAATCCGGCCGACGAGCAGGTCATCGCGCACGTCCCGGCCGGCACGATCGAGGACGTCGACGCCGCCGTACGGGCCGCGCGCGCAGCCTTTCCGGCCTGGGCCGCCACCCCGCCCGCCGAGCGCGCCGCGCGGATCGGCGCCCTGCGGGACGTCCTCGTCGCCCGCAAGGACGAGATCGCCGAAACGGTCACCGCCGAGCTCGGCTCGCCGCTGAAGTTCTCCCACGCGGTGCACGTCGGGGCGCCGATCGCGGTCGCCGGTTCCTACGCCGACCTCGCCGCCTCGTACGCCTTCGAGGAGAAGGTCGGGAACTCGACCGTCCATCTGGAACCGGTCGGCGTCGTCGGAGCGATCACGCCCTGGAACTACCCGCTGCACCAGATCGTCGCCAAGGTCGCCCCGGCCCTCGCGGCCGGCTGCACGGTGGTGCTGAAGCCCGCCGAGGACACCCCGCTCGTCGCGCAGCTCTTCGCGGAGGCCGTCCACGAGGCCGGAGTGCCGGCCGGCGTCTTCAACCTCGTCACCGGCCTCGGCCCGGTCGCGGGACAGGCGCTCGCCGGCCATGAGGGCGTGGACCTGGTCTCCTTCACGGGCTCGACGGCCGTCGGCAGGCAGATCGGCGCGACGGCGGGCGCGGCCGTCAAGCGCGTCGCCCTGGAACTGGGTGGCAAGTCCGCCAACGTCATTCTGCCGAGTGCCGACCTGGCCAAGGCCGTGAACGTCGGCGTGGCCAACGTGATGTCCAACTCCGGCCAGACGTGCAGCGCCTGGACCCGCATGCTGGTGCACGACTCCCAGTACGACGAGGCGGTCGCCCTGGCCGCCGAAGCCGCCGCGAAGTACGGCGAGCGCATCGGCCCCGTCGTCAACGCCAAGCAGCAGGAACGGGTGCGGGGCTACATCGAGAAGGGCGTCACCGAGGGCGCGCGACTGGTCGCGGGCGGGCCCGAAGCCCCGCGGGAGCAGGGGTACTTCGTCAGCCCGACCGTCTTCGCGGACGTCCGCCCCGAGATGACGATCGCCCAGGAGGAGATCTTCGGCCCGGTCCTGTCGATCATGCGGTACGAGGACGAGGCCGACGCGCTGCGGATCGCGAACGGCACGGTGTACGGGCTCGCGGGCGCCGTCTGGGCCGGGGACGAGACGGAGGCCGTGGCCTTCGCACGGCGCCTGGACACCGGGCAGGTCGACATCAACGGCGGACGCTTCAACCCCCGGGCACCCTTCGGCGGTTACAAGCAGTCGGGCGTCGGGCGCGAACTGGGCTCGCACGGACTGTCCGAGTACCTCCAGACCAAGTCCCTCCAGTTCTAGAGTCCCCAGCCAGTTCCAGAGCCCCGAGTCCCGAGTCCCAGGAGCGTTGTACGTCATGACCCGCGCCGCTGTGCTGCCCGCCGTCGGGGCTCCGCTGGAGCTCACCGAGATCGACCTGCCGGAGCCCGGCCCCGGGCAGGTGCGGGTCCGCCTCGCCGCCGCCGGGGTCTGCCACTCCGACCTGTCCCTCACCAACGGCACCATGCGGGTGCCGGTGCCCGCCGTACTCGGCCACGAGGGAGCGGGGACCGTCGTCTCCGTCGGACCCGGCGTCGAGCACGTCGCGCCCGGCGACCCGGTCGTACTCAACTGGGCTCCGTCCTGCGGAAGTTGTCACGCCTGCTCGCTGGGAGAGGTGTGGCTGTGCGCCAACGCGCTGGCGGGAGCCGCGAACGTCTACGCACACCGCTCCTCCGACGGGACGGACCTCCACCCCGGGCTGAACGTCGCCGCGTTCGCCGAGGAGACGGTGGTGGCGTCCGCGTGCGTGCTGCCGGCGCCGGCCGGGATTCCCCTGGCGGACGCGGCCCTGCTCGGCTGCGCCGCACTGACCGGCTACGGAGCCGTGCACTACTCGGCCCAGGTACGGCAGGGCGAGACCGTGGCCGTCTTCGGCGTCGGCGGGGTGGGACTCGCGGCTCTCCAGGCCGCGCGGATCGCCGGTGCCTCGACGATCGTGGCGGTCGACGTGTCACCGGCGAAGGAGGCCCTGGCACGCCAGGCCGGAGCCACCGAGTACGTGGTCGCCTCGGACAACACGGCTCGCGAGATCCGGGGGCTCACCGGCAAGCAGGGAGTGGACGTGGCCGTGGAGTGCGCGGGCCGCGCCGTCACGATCCGTACCGCCTGGGAGTCCACCCGCCGGGGCGGCCGGACGACGGTCGTCGGCATCGGCGGCAAGGACCAGCAGGTCACCTTCAACGCGCTGGAGATCTTCCACTGGGGCCGCACGCTCTCCGGCTGCGTCTACGGAAACTCCGACCCCGCCCGCGACGTGCCGATCCTCGGCGAACACGTCCGGGCGGGACGGCTGGACCTGAGCGCCCTCGTCACGGAACGGATCACCCTGGACGGCATCCCGTCGGCGTTCGACAACATGCTGGCAGGCAAGGGCGGACGGGCACTGGTGATGTTCTAGTCCCGGTCCCGGTCCTGGAACCGGAGCCGGAGCCGAAGCCGAAGACCAAGGCCGGCTCCTCCGGTCAGGAGTTCTCGGACTGCGGCTCCGGGCATGGTTGCAGACGTGGTGGTTCCGGAGTCGCACCGACAGCCGTGGCGGGAACAGCCGCCGTCGCTGTCCCAGCCGTGTCTGCCGTGTCTGCGGTGTCTGCCGTGCCGACCGTCACGGTGTTCGCCCCGGCCCGGGGACCGGAGCGCGACACCGCCACCCCCGCGAGACACACAAGGCCGCCGACGAGCGTGATCCAGCCCGGCACCTCGTCGAGCGCCACCCAGGACATCAGCACCACCAGCGCGGGCACCGCGTACGTCGTGGCGCCCATCCGCCCTGCCGTCGTACGAGCCAGCGCGAACGCCCAGGTGGTGAACGCCAGGGCGGTCGGGAAGACGCCCAGATACAGCATGTTGAGGGTTGCGGACAGCGGGGCGTCCCGGGCGTCGGAGACCAGTTGCCCGGCGAACGGCAGGCAGGCCACCGCGCCGATCACACACCCGTACGTCGTCACCTGGAGGGCGGAGCCGTGCCGCAGGGCCGGCTTCTGGGCGACCACACCGCCCGCGTACGCGAACGCGGCGAGCAGACAGAGCAGTACGCCGAGCACGGAGGCGCTGCCCTCGCCCGACATGGACAGCCCGACGACCGCGGCGCCGAGGAAGGAGACGGCCATCCCGGCGAGCAGCCGTGACGGCAGGCCCTCCTTGAGCAGCCACCCCGCGAGCAGGGCCATGATCAGCGGTCCGATGTTCACCACGAGTGCGGCGGTGCCCGCGTCGACCTTCTGTTCCCCCCAGTTGAGCACCACCATGTACAGCCCGAACCAGAGCAGTCCGGATATCACGATCCCCGGCCAGGCGGCACGCCCGGGCAGCCCCTCCCGGCGTATCAGACAGATCACTCCGAGGACCAGCGCCCCGGCGAGCAGTCGGCCCAGGGCCAGCGCGCCGGGTGCGTAGGCCTGGCCCGCGCTGCGGATGGACACGAACGCGGAGGCCCACAGCAGCACGGTGACTGTCGCCGCCCCGGCAGCGAGCAGTTCCGTGCGGCGAGGGGATGGGGAAGAGTTCATCACGTTCCAGAGGGTAGGAGGGGTGGCGGCAAAGGGCTCGCGGTTTTCGGACCGGACGCCCTCCGTGCGGGCGCGGGTCAGCGCAGGGTGTCCGGCTGGATTCCCAGCAGTTCCGCGAGCGCCCGCTCACCCCGGCCGGTGACCTTCACGGCCCGTTCCGAGCCGATGCGTACGCACCAGCCCGCGTCCAGGGCGTGCCGGCACAGTGCCGCGCCCGCGACGCCCGCGAGATGGGACCGCCGTTCCGTCCAGTCCAGGCAGGCCCGGGCGAGCGGGCGCCGGCCGGTGCGTACGAGCGGGACGCCCAGGCCCTCGAACCAGCTCACGCCCTCGTCCGTGAGCGCGAACCCGGTGTCCTGCCTGAGCAGCCCGAGCCCGGTGAGCGCGTCGGTGACCGCGATGCCGAGGCGGCCGGCCAGATGGTCGTAGCAGGTACGGCCGCGAGCCATCGCGCTGCCGGCGCCCGCCGCGCGCAGGGTGCGCGGCCGTGCGGCGGCCGACGGCGTGACCTGGGCGGCGAGGTCCTCGACGAGCTGGGCGACCCGGGCGTCGGCCAGCCGTACGTACCGATGCCGGCCCTGCCGTTCCTCGGCGAGCAGCCCACCCGCGACGAGCTTGCCCAGGTGTTCGCTGGCCGTCGACGCGGCGACCCCGGCGTGCCGCGCCAGTTCCCCGGCGGTCCACGCCCGCCCGTCGAGCAGTGCCAGCAGAAACCCGGCCCGCGTCTCGTCGGCGACCAGCGAGGCGAGGGCGGCGAGCCCGGCGGCCCCGGTACGTGAGGAGGTCATGCACCCAGCATGCGCGACGCACACTTCGGCGGGCGCCGAACTGTGCGTCGCCCCGCACGGGGGCGCCCCGATAGGGGCGCGGGGAACTGCGCGCCCAGCCCCCACCGGCCGGCACCCGTCGAACAGCGCTACTGGTGGAGAGCCGCGTACTGCTGGGCCAACCCGTCCAGCAACGCGGTGAGCCCCGTCTCGAAGGCCCGGTCGTCGATCTTCTCCTGCTGCTCGGCGAGAAGGTGGGCCTGCCCGAGGTGCGGATAGTCGGCGGGATCGTACGCCGTCTCGTCGTCCACGAAGCCCCCGGCGAACGAACCCAGCGCGGAGCCCGTCACGAAGTACCGCATCAGCGCGCCGATGGACGTGGCCTGCGCCGCTGGCCACCCGGCGTCGACCATCGCGCCGAATACGGCGTCCGCGAGCCGCAGTCCGGCCGGGCGGCGGCCGGGGCCGCGGGCGAGGACCGGGACGATGTTGGGGTGGTCGCGCAGTGCCGCCCGGTAGGAGACGGCCCAGTCGTGCAGCGCGGTGCGCCAGTCCCGGCCGTCCTTGAACATCGACAGGTCGACCTGCGCGCTCACGGAGTCCGCGACGGCCTCCAGGATCTGGTCCTTCGTACGGAAGTGGTTGTAGAGGGAAGGACCGCTCACGCCCAGTTCCGCGGCCAGCCTGCGCGTCGAGAGCGCGGCGAGGCCCTCGGCGTCCACGAGTGTCCGTGCCGCCCCGACGATGCGGTCGGTGCTGAGGAGGGGCTTGCGCGGTCGGGCCATGGCGCACATAGTAGGGCTGCGGACGTTAAACTAGCAGTGCTAATTTAAGTATGTCAGGCAGGGATGGACCGTCATGAACCTGGAACTCAGCGCGGAGCAGACCGCCGTCCGGCGACTGGCGAGGGACTTCGTCGCGCGCGCGATCACCCCGAACGTGATCGCCTGGGACCGGGCGGAGGACGTCGACCGCTCGATCGTCAAGAAGCTCGGCGACGTCGGCTTCCTCGGCCTCACCGTCGACGAGGAGTTCGGCGGCTCCGGCGGCGACCACCTCGCGTACTGCCTCGTGACGGAGGAACTGGGCCGGGGCGACTCCTCGGTCCGGGGCATCGTCTCGGTCTCGCTCGGACTCGTCGCCAAGACCATCGCGTCCTGGGGGAGCGAGGAGCAGAAACGGCAGTGGCTGCCGGGGCTCACCTCCGGCGAGTACGTCGGCTGCTTCGGGCTCACCGAACCGGGCACCGGCTCCGACGCGGGCAACCTGTCGACCAGGGCGGTGCGCGACGGCGACGACTACCTGATCAGCGGCAGCAAGATGTTCATCACCAACGGCACCTGGGCGGACGTCGTGCTGCTCTTCGCCCGCTCGACCGACGCCCCCGGCCACAAGGGCGTCTCCGCCTTCCTCGTGCCGGCCGACACCCCCGGTCTGACCCGCCGCACCATCCACGGCAAGCTCGGACTGCGCGGCCAGGCCACTGCCGAACTGGCCCTGGCGGACGTCCGCGTGCCCGCCTCCGCGATGCTCGGCCCCGAGGGCAAGGGCTTCGCCGTCGCCATGTCCGCGCTGGCCAAGGGGCGGATGTCGGTGGCGGCGGGCTGTGTGGGGATCGCCCAGGCCGCGCTGGAGGCCGCCGTGACGTACGCGACCGAGCGCGAGCAGTTCGGCAAGAGCATCGCCCGCCACCAGCTCGTACAGGAACTGATCAGCGACATCGCGGTGGACGTGGACGCGGCACGGCTGCTCACCTGGCGCGTCGCCGATCTCGTCGACCGCGGCGAGCCGTTCGCCACCGAGTCCTCGAAGGCCAAGCTCTTCGCCTCCGAGGCCGCGGTGCGCGCCGCGAACAACGCGCTCCAGGTCTTCGGCGGCTACGGCTACATCGACGAGTACCCGGTCGGAAAGCTGCTGCGCGACGCCCGGGTGATGACGCTCTACGAGGGCACCAGCCAGATACAGAAGCTGGTCATCGGGCGTGCGCTGACCGGGGTTTCGGCCTTCTGAGCACATGGCCGAGCGTGAGCGCGGAACTGAGGGCACGTGTTCAGCTGGGCGCCCGGCTGAGTAGGTGGCTGAGTACCTGCGCGGATGTGGCGTCGGCCGCCCCCGCCGATCCTGGTCGCATGAGTGAGACACCGGTCAAGCAGCAGTCCACCGCCGCCTTCTACGGCCAGGCGGTCCTCTCGTTCGCCGTCGCCATCGTCGCCACCGCCATCGGCATCTTCAAGCTGGAGGCCGACACCTGGGTGCGCGCGTTCCTCGGGATCGCCGTGCTGTACCTCGTCACCTCGGCGTTCACCCTCGCCAAGGTGATCCGCGACCGGCAGGAGGCCGGGCAGATCGTCAGTCGCGTCGACCAGGCCCGCCTCGACAAGCTCCTCGCCGACCACGATCCCTTTACTGAGCGGGCACTCTAAGCGCCCGCTCAGTATCGGAGGTATGGTGTTCGTCCTGTCACCGGAAGGGGCGAACGAGCGATGAGTACGGTGGAGGAGACGGCCGACGGCGAGACGCAGCCGTGGGCCGAGGTCACCCCGGACGCGGCCCGGCGCCTGCTCGCCGCCGCCGTGGAGGCCTTCGCCGAGCGCGGGTACCACGCGACGACGACCCGGGACATCGCGGGCCGGGCGGGCATGAGCCCGGCCGCGCTCTACATCCACTTCAAGACGAAGGAAGAGCTGCTCCACCGGATCAGCCGCATCGGCCACGAGAAGGCCCTCGCCATCCTGCGGACGGCGTCCGCGCGCGAGGGCAGCCCGACCGAGCGGCTCGCCGACGCGGTGAGTTCCTTCGTCCGCTGGCACGCCGGCGCACGCACCACCGCGCGGGTCGTGCAGTACGAGCTCGACTCGCTCGGCGCGGACGCCCGCGCGGAGATCATCGGCCTGCGCCGCGAGGTCGACGCCGTAGTGCGCACCATCATCGAGGACGGCGTGGCCGCGGGGGACTTCGACGTCCCGGACGTACCGGGCACCACGCTCGCCGTGCTGTCCCTGTGCATCGACGTGGCCCGCTGGTTCAACGTGAACGGCCCGCGCACGCCGGAGATGGTCGGAGACCTGTACGCGGACCTGGTGCTCCGCATGGTCGGCGCGCGCAGGTGATCGGCCCCGACCGGCGCGCCCTGCAGAAGTAGGGGCGCGCCCCTCAGACGTAGTGGCGCGTCCTGCGGAAGCAAGCAATGGCGCGCCCTGCGGAAATAGTTCAGAAGTAGTAACGGGAAACGGACTCGGCCACACAGACCGGCTTGTCGCCACCCTCACGCTCCACGGTGAAGCCGACGGACACCTGCACACCGCCCGCCACCTCGTCGACCCCGGTGATCTTCGCCGTGGCGCGCAGCCGCGATCCGACGGGGACGGGCGCGGGGAAGCGCACCTTGTTCGTCCCGTAGTTGACCCCCATCTTGACGCCCTCGACCGCGATCAGCTGGGGCCCGAACAACGGCAGCAGGGACAGCGTCAGATACCCGTGGGCGATGGTCGTCCCGAAGGGGCCGGCCGCGGCCCTCGCGGGATCCACATGGATCCACTGACGGTCACCGGTCGCCTCGGCGAACAGATCGATCCGCTTCTGGTCGACCTCCAGCCAGTCGCTGTGCCCCAGTTGTTCTCCCACCGCCGCCTTCAGCTCGTCGGCGGACGTGAAGATCCTCGGCTCTGCCATGTCCCTGGCCTTTCCCGTCGCTGCGTCTCGGAATCTCGGAGCACCCATGTCTAAGCAACTGCTTAGCATGGTCGTCGGGAGGTCCCCTGTCAACGGACCGGAAGGGTGACGGGCTGAGTAGGGTTCGAGGGGTGCCCCAGATTCCCGAGAAGATCCATGAACTCACGGTCGGCCAGTTGTCGGCCCGTAGTGGAGCCGCCGTCTCGGCCCTGCACTTCTACGAGTCCAAGGGCCTGATCAGCAGCCGCCGCACCGCGGGCAACCAGCGCCGCTACCACCGCGACGCCCTGCGGCGGGTCGCCTTCGTACGGGCCGCTCAGCGCGTCGGCATCCCGCTGGCCACGATCCGTGACGCGCTCGCCGAGCTGCCCGAGGAACGTACGCCGACCCGGGAGGACTGGGCCCGGCTCTCGGCGGCCTGGCGTTCCGAACTCGACGAGCGCATCAAGCAGTTGGGCCGCCTGCGCGACCACCTCACGGACTGCATCGGCTGCGGCTGCCTCTCCCTGGAGACCTGTGTGCTGTCCAACCCCGACGACGCCTTCGGTGAACGGCAGAGCGGCTCCCGTCTGATGGTGGAGCGCGGTGGCCGGCGCGGACACCGGCCCCGGACGCAGGAGCAGCAGGAGCAGCAGGAGGGGCAGGAGGGGCAGGAGGGGCAGAAGCAGCAGCAGGCGCCCGGGAACTGCCGCTGAGTCCGGCCTCCACGTACGCCGGACACCCGGACACCCGGTACACCCGTGACCGGATTTCGACCAGCGCCGCCGAAACCGCTTTCGGGGACAGGGTGCCTTCTCCGCAGGGGACTTAGGATGCTCAGCGACGTCCGACGCCCCGGCCGGGACGGCTTCCGCTTCCGTCGCGGCGCCGGCCATCGCTTTCGGCGACACCGGCACGAGCGCCGCCCCGTCGCCGGACCCGCACCTCCCGTTCACACAGACCTGCCCCATGCCCCGATGGCGCTGGGGTGGCACTGCCAACCGGAGACCGGAAGGGGAAGAGGCGATGAGCCTGGCCATTTGCTCGCTGAAGTGGGAAGCCGCACACACGGGGGCGCAGCGGATCACGTACGACAGCGACGGGTACCACCTGGTGCGCTTCCCGTACGTCACGGGGGAAGAGCAGTACGACCGCTGGAGCATGCACGACCCGGCGAAGGGCGGCAGCGCCGCGTCGAAGTTCCCCGACGCCCGCTCGGGTCTCGTCTGGCCCAGTCACGACGGCTGGGGTGTCCTGTCCGCGCTGGTCTTCTGGGAGGCGGACGCCGACGACCTCGAATACCGGGTGCGTTTCGTCCGCGATCCGCTGAGTCTCACCACGGGCTACAACTCGACGGCCACCACGGACATCGCGCCCACCAGGGGCGGTCAGTACCGCTCGTACATGTGGCAGATGTTCGTCCACCCGGACACACCGGTCGGTCTGAAGGTCTCCGTGCGCGGCGCGGGGGACGTGAAGATCTCCACACCGCTGATGCTCGCCGAGCTCAAGCTCGCCATCCACACCGACGTCAAGGTTCCGTAGGCATGCGCCCGGGGGTGCGGCTGAGCCGGCGCACCCCCGGCATCTCCTAGCCCGCGACCGCGACCAACAGGCGTCCCCTCCTGCAGTCGGTCAGGGCTTCGGGGGTGAGAACCGGCCGTGGGACCACGATCCCGCAGGCCGTGCAGACCGGGCCCGAGGACGGTTCGTGGGCCAGGTCGTACTTCCAGACGAGGCGCTCGCCCGAGCAGACCGGGCAGACGGCGCCGGGCTCCCGCTCCAGGGCGGCGATCAGCCGGCGCAGCACCTCGGCCAGTGGCTCATGGGGGTGGACCCTCGGGTCGTCGCACCAGGCGACCCCGAAGCCGCCCCAGGTGAGCCGGTGCCAGTCGTCCACGCTGCCGGGGCTGCGCAGACCGTCGTGCTTCTCCTTCTTGCGGCGCTCGGCGAATCCGGCCTCGTAGGCGAGCCAGACGGAGCGGGCCTCCTCCAGTTCGTCCAGTGCGGCCACGAGCCGCGCCGGATCGGGGGACCGGTCCTCGGGGCCGAACCCGGCCCGGGAGCACAGATGGTCCCAGGTCGCCCGGTGACCGTAAGGAGCGAACCGCTCAAGGCACTTGCGCAGTGAATAGCGCCGCAGTGCCAGATCGCTCCTCGGGTCGCGCACCTGTCTCGCCAGACTCCGGAATCCCGCCATCGCCCTGCACCTCCGTCACACCTGCACCTGTACTTCGGTCACTTCGGCGTCGTCGTAGGGACGTCGTCGAATAGACGTATCGACACGCGATTCGGCTCCATCTGTTTTTCGGTGACCGCCGCAAGGTCGCCAATCACCCGCCAATCACCCGCCGATCAGCCGGTTATCGGCCACCCGCAAGGCGGTTGTCGGCCGTCTGTCGACCCTTTCCCGGCCGCCGGCGGTGGTGGCCGGCGGCCCCGGCGGGGCTCCTTGGCCCCTCCGGCGCCGAAAGTGACGCATGTTCATCTTCAAACACGGGGATACCGGCGGTAACGTCCAGTCCACCCCCGTCGTGACCACCCTCGTCGTGAGGAGTCAGCCATGCCCCGGCGTACCCCACGCACCATCCTCGACAGACTGAGAACTCCCCGCAGATTCCCCAAGTTCCTCATGGGCGCTTCTGTATGCGTTCTCATTGCCGGTCTTTTGTCGCCGCTTTCCCAGGCGGTCGCCGCCGACACCACGGTCGCGGCGGCGAACGATTACTGCGGCGGCCAGTGTTCGGACATTCTTCCAGCAGGTCAGAACGGTAACGCGACCCTCGCCGAGATCATTCTCAACCAGGCCTTCGGCACCCAGCCCGCCCATGCGGACGACCAACTGGCGCCCTATGGCAATCTGGCGTCCGGCCATTCCGCGCTCACCGACGCCAAAATTAACGATTTCTTCAGAGACGCCTCGTTCGGAGTCGCCGCCGACCAGGTCGAGTCCACTCTGAAGCCCGCCGGACGCACCGACGTGACGATCGTCCGCGACAAGAAGACCGGTGTGCCGCACATCACAGGCACCACCCGCTACGGAACCGAGTTCGGCGCCGGTTACGCGGCGGCCCAGGACCGGCTGTGGCTGATGGACGTCTTCCGCCACGTCGGCCGCGGCAAGCTGACCCCCTTCGCCGGCGGAGCCCCCTCCAACCAGGGCCTGGAACAGGAGTTCTGGCGCCACGCCCCGTACACCGAGGCGGATCTGCAGGCCCAGGTCGACAGTGCCGTCGCCAAGAACGGGGCCCGTGGCCAGCAGGCTCTCGCCGACATCCGGGCCTACCTCGCGGGCATCAACTCCTACATAGACGCCTCCGACAGCGGCCGCTACTTCCCCGGCGAGTACGTCCTGACCGGCCACAAGGACTCCATCACCAACGCCGGGACCATCGAGCACTTCAAGGAGACCGACCTGGTCGCCCTCGCCTCCGTCATCGGCGCGCTCTTCGGCTCCGGGGGCGGCGGGGAGGTCAACAACGCCGTCTCACTGCTCGCCGCCCAGTCCAAGTACGGCGTGGCCGAGGGCACGAAGGTCTGGGAGTCCTTCCGCGAGCGCAACGACCCCGAGGCCGCCCTCACCGTCCACAACGGCGAGAGCTTCCCGTACGCCACCAAGCCGGCCGACCCGCAGGGCGAGGCCCTGCCCACCGCCGGCACGGTCACCCAGGAGCCGCTGGTCTACGACCGCACCGGCAGCGCCGCGACCTCCACGGCCACCGGGACGTCCGCCTCGGCGACGGCGAGCGCCCTCGGCTCGGCGAAGCGCGGCATGTCCAACGCCCTCGTGGTCAGCGGCGAGCACACCGCGAGCGGCCACCCGGTCGCCGTCTTCGGACCGCAAACCGGCTATTTCGCGCCACAGCTGCTCATGCTCCAGGAGATCCAGGGCCCCGGCCTCAGCGCCCGCGGCGCCTCCTTCGCGGGCCTGAGCATGTACGTCGAACTCGGCCGCGGCCAGGACTACGCGTGGAGCGCCACCACCTCCGGCCAGGACATCATCGACACGTACGCGGTCGAGCTGTGCCAGGACGACACCCACTACCTCTACCGCGGCACCTGCACGGCCATGGAGAAGATCGAGCAGACCAACGCCTGGAAGCCCACCACCGCCGACGGAACCGCCGCGGGCTCCTACCGCATGCAGGTCTGGCGCACCGCGTACGGCCCGGTCACCCACCGGGCCACGGTCGACGGCAAGAAGGTCGCGTACACCAGCCTGCGCTCCTCCTTCATGCACGAGGCCGACTCGATCATCGGCTTCCAGATGCTCAACGACCCGGACTACGTGAAGAGTCCCCAGACCTTCCAGGCGGCGGTCCAGCACATCAACTTCACCTTCAACTGGTTCTACGCCGACTCGAAGCACACCGCGTACTACAACAGCGGTGACAACCCGGTGCGCGCCGACGGGGTCGACGCCGAGTTCCCGGTCTGGGCGCGGCCGGCGTACGAGTGGCGGAACTGGACGCCGACGACGAACACCGCCGACTACACCCCGGCGTCCGCCCACCCCAACTCCGTCGACCAGGACTACTACATCTCCTGGAACAACAAGCAGGCCAAGGACTACACCACGGCCTCCTGGGGCAACGGCTCCGTCCACCGCGGCGACCTCCTGGAGGACCGGGTGCAAAAGCTGGTGATCGCGGGCGGGGTGACAAGAGCGTCGCTCACCAAGGCGATGGCCGACGCGGCGCTGGCCGACCTGCGCGCCGAGGACGTACTGCCGAAGCTGCTGCAGGTCGTGCGCACCTCGCCGGTCACCGACCCGACGGCCGCGGCGGCGGTGACGAAGCTGTCCGACTGGGTGACGGCCGGCGCCAGGCGCAAGGAGACGTCGGCCGGTTCGAAGACGTACGCGAACGCCGACGCGATCCGGCTCCTGGACGCCTGGTGGCCGCTGCTGGTGAAGGCCGAGTTCGAACCCGGCCTCGGCAGCGACCTCTACACCGCCATGACCGCCAACCTGCCCGTGGACGAGGCGCCTTCGGCGGGACACGGGCCCACCGGATCGCACGCCGGCAGCTCCTTCCAGTACGGCTGGTGGAGCTACGTCCACAAGGACATCCGGGCGGTGCTCGGCGAGTCGGTGCAGGGCCCTCTCGCCCAGTCGTACTGCGGCGGCGGCAGCCTCAGCGCCTGCCGGGACATCCTGATCAGCACGCTCAAGCAGGCGGCAGGACGGACCGCGGCCCAGGTCTATCCCGGCGACGACCTCTGCTCGGCGGGCGACCAGTGGTGTGCCGACTCCATCAACCAGCGGACGCTGGGCGGCATCAAGCACGGCAAGATCAGCTGGCAGAACCGGCCGACCTACCAGCAGGTCGTGGAGTTCACCTCACACCGGTGACGTGATCGCGTACGTACACACGCGAACACGTACGTACGTACGGGCGGCGGGTCGGTCAGTGGATGCGGCCCGCCGCCAGTACCACCTGGGCCAGTTCCCGGTGGCAGATGTCGCTGTGGGCGCCCGCCGGAAGTCCGCCGTGGCGCACCACCGCGGACGCGTCGATGTTCACGCACCCCGAGGCGGGCAGCGTCGCCCTCGCCCGCAGCGCGTCGGCAAGCGTGAACGCCTTCGTGCCGGACACCGCCTGCACCCCGTCGTGACCCAACGCGCCCCACCGGGCGCCGAGAAGGCGGGGGAGGCCGAAACCGGCGGCCGTCCGGTCGTCGCCCGCCGTACGGGAGGCGAGCGGGTAGACCGTGCCGAGCGCCGAGTCGAAGCGGGAGAAGCAGCACACCAACGGGCCGTCGATACGCTCCTGGTGGCCGCGCAGCACACCACCGGACCGCGCCTCGTGCGGGAGCCGCGCCGCGAACGCGTAGTGCGAGAAGGCCGCTTGGAGCAGCGTCACGGACTTCACGGTCCGTACCCCCTTGGGCAGCCCGCGCAGCGCGAACGACACCAGACGCCCGCCGAAGCTGTGCCCCACGAGATGCACGCGCACCCCGGGCGCCGCCTGCGCGAGCCGCCCGACCGTCCGCCCGAGCCCGCGCTCGCCCACCGCGCCCGCGCGCCGCTTCATCGCGAAGTACGTCGCCTGGCGCAGCAGTTCGTGCGCCCCGTCCCAGGCCTGCGGGATGTCGGCCGCGGCGGCCCCGGCCCGGGGCCTCTCGTCGCCGGGCCCGGCTCCAGCAGCGGTCCCTGCCGCGTCCTCCGTCGTCGCTTCCGCTTCCGCCTTCGCCTCCGCCAGCGCTCGCGCGAACTCGCGGCACATCTCCGCCGTGTCCCCGACGAACATCTCCGGGTCGCTCGGGGACCCCTCCTCCGACTCCGACGAAGTGTCGGCGGCGAACGCGGCGCCCGGCGCCTCCGGCCGCAGCTCGACGAGCAGCCGTACCAGCCGCCCGTACTCCTCCAACGCGGCGTCGCCATCCGGCTGTCGGTCCAGCATCCGGGCGATCTGGTCGATCAGTGTGGCCCGGCCGGGAAAGGCCCGCAGCAGAGCGCTCCGCGTGCCCTTGTCCAGGGCGGAGCCCACCGACACCTCGGTCACCTCGGTGACGGCCCGCTCGAAGTCGGGGATCGGTTCGTCGCTGAACCGCATCGACGGCCAGATCACGCCGACGTACCCGAGCCGGGCGTTCGGCGCGAGTGCGGGGATCGGCTCGAAGAAGCGGCTGTAGAGCCGAGTCGCCGCCGAGCGGTCGTTGTTCCAGCCGTGCGCGAACACGATCAGGTCCTTGACGCCCCGCTCCACGACCTCCCGGAGCAGCCGGTCGCGCTGCTTGCCGTTCACATCTCCGTCCGCGTCGAACGTCAGCTCCCAGTAAGGAGTCACGCCCACTTCGGAATCCGCCATGACGAGCCCCCTTCGGCCTGCGCAACCCGTGCGCGGTGCGCACATCGTCCCGCCGACGGGGCGCGTCGGCCAGGGGCCACGTCCGATCCGACCAGCCCGAACTCATGTCCCAGCGAGTGGCGAGTGGCGAGTAGTGAGTGGCGGTGGCGGGTGGCGAGTGGTGTCTCAGCGGTAGAGGAGGTACTCCTTGCGCACCCGCCGGAACGCGGCCAGTTCGTCCCGCCAGCCCGCCACGACCTCGTCGGGCGTCGCGCCCGCGTCGATCATCGTGCGGACCAGCGTGGAGCCCGTCAGCTTGTCGATCCAGTTGTCCGGGCGCCAGGCGAAGCCGTCCCAGACCTGCTTGGCGGTCACCAGCAGCGCGATCCCGGTGCGTACGGGGTCGTACGCGGCGCGGTCGTGGACGTGGAGTTGCACACCGCCGACGGTCCTGCCCTGGAACTTCGAGAAGGTGGGCGCGAAGTACGCCTCCCGGAAACGCACCCCGGGCAGCCCGAGTTGCCCGGCCTCGGCGGCCCACCGGCGGTCGATGCCCTCGGCGCCGATCAGCTCGAACGGACGGGTCGTGCCGCGCCCCTCCGACAGGTTCGTCCCCTCGAAGAGACAGGTGCCCGCGTACACGAGGGCGGTGTCGGGCGTCGGCATGTTCGGGCTCGGCGGCACCCAGGGCAGTCCCGAGGCGTCGTAGAAGTCCGACCGCTGCCAGCCCGACATCAGCACGGTGTCCAGGGGCACCGGCGCCGTGAGGAACTCCGCGTTGAACAACCGCGCCAGCTCCGCGACCGTCATGCCGTGCGCCTGCGCGATCGGCTCCCGGCCCACGAAGGTCGCGAACTCCTTGTGCAGCACCGGGCCGTACGCGCCACGCCCGGTCACCGGGTTCGGCCGGTCGAGCACCACGAACCGCTTGCCGGCCAGCCGCGCCGCCTCCATGCAGTCGTACAGCGTCCAGATGTACGTGTAGAAGCGGGCGCCCGCGTCCTGGATGTCGAAGACGACCGTGTCCACGCCCGAGGCGGTGAAGGCGTCGGCCAGCGGTTGTCCGCTCTTCAGGTACGTGTCGTAGACCGGCAGCCCGGTCGCCGGGTCGTCGTAGCGGCCCTCGGAGCCGCCCGCCTGCGCGGTGCCGCGGAATCCGTGCTCCGGGCCGAAGACGGAGACCAGGTCCACGCGGTCGTCGGCGTGCATCACGTCGACGATGTGACGGGCGTCCCTGGTGATGCCCGTCGGGTTGGTGACGATCCCGACGCGTGCGCCTTCCAGGAGGGCGTAGTGGTCCGCGGCGAGCCGGTCGAAGCCGGTCCGGAAACGGCGGGTCGCCGTTTCCGGGGTGGTGGCCCCCGCTGCCGTGGCGGGTGGGCCCGCCGACAGGGCCGCCGCGGTGGTCGTCGCGGCGAGGAGACTCCGTCTGGACAGGGGGCGCATGTGGGACCTCCGTGTTGGCGGAAGGTGGGCATGTGCACGGTATGGGCTTCCGCCGGTTGTTCGGAAGCTGCGGGTCGGATGTGGCTTGTCGCGCAGTTCCCCGCGCCCCTTCGGGGGCGCGCTTGACCTTCCCTCTTGACATACCGACCGGTTAGTCTGGCGTTGTAGGGAGCCGAGATCTCGTCGTGTCGAAGGAGACCGATGGTGGAAGCCATGCAGGATGCCGGAGTGGTCGTCACCGGGGCGGGGGGCGGGATCGGGGCCGCGCTGGCCCGCCGGTTCGCCGCCGCGGGGGCCCGGGTCGTGGTCAACGACCTCGACGGGGCGAAGGCCGGGGTCGTCGCCGACGAGATCGGCGGGATCGCGGTTCCCGGCGACGCCTCCACGATCGTGGCCGAGGCCCGGGACGCCCTCGGCGGCACCGTCGACGTCTACTGCGCCAACGCCGGCGTGGGCTCCGGCGGCTCGGAAGCGGCTCCGGAGCAGGTCTGGGAGCTCGCCTGGGACGTGAACGTGATGGCGCACGTCCGTGCGGCCAACCAGCTGATACCCGCCTGGCTGGAGCGCGGCAGCGGCCGGTTCGTCTCCACCGTCTCGGCGGCCGGGCTGCTCACCATGGTCGGCGCCGCCCCCTACAGCGTCACCAAGCACGGGGCGTACGCCTTCGCCGAATGGCTCTCCCTCACCTACCGCCACCGCGGTCTGAAGGTCCACGCGATCTGTCCGCAGGGCGTCCGCACGGACATGCTCGCGGGAACCGGCAGCGCCGGGGATCTCGTCCTGCTACCCACCGCCATCGAGCCCGAGGCCGTCGCCGACGCCCTCTTCGCCGGCATGGAGGAGGACCGCTTCCTGATCCTTCCGCACCCCGAGGTCGCCGAGTACTACCAGGCACGCGCCGCCACCCCCGAGCGGTGGCTGACGAGCATGAACCACATCCAGCAGAAGTGGGAGGCGGACGGCCGATGACACCCCCTGCGACCACGTCCCTGTACGCGGCCCGGCCGTGGGTCGCGCTCCTCGATGAGGCCCAGCGCGGGCCCGTCAGCCCCGACGACTCACCCGTGCACGCCCTGCGCCGGGCCGTCGCCGAGAGCCCCGACCGCACCTTCCTCGCCTACTTCGACGGACGCCTCAGCTACCGCGAGGTCGACGAGCTGAGCGACTCCGTCGCCGGACACCTCGCCGCCCGAGGCCTGGAGCGCGGCGACCGGGTCGCCGTCCTGCTGCAGAACTCCCCGCTCTTCGTGCTCGCCGTCCTCGGCGCCTGGAAGGCCGGCGCGACCGTCCTGCCCGTCAACCCCATGTACAAGTCGGGGGAGGTGACCCACGTCCTGCGGGACGGCGAGGTCGCCGCGTTGATCTGTTCCGACCGGGCCTGGGACTCGTATCTGCGTGACACGGCCGCCGACTCGTCCGTACGCATCGTGCTGACCGGCTGCGAACTGGACTTCCAGACGCGGGGCGACGCGCGCGTGCTGACGTTCGAGCGGCTGCCGCAGGCACCGGACGCCGACGACCTGGCGACCGTCGCGAAGGCCGGCCACAAGGCGCCCGGGGACGGGGACGGGGACGGAAGTCTCGGCTTCGGCCTCGGTCCTTCGGACATCGCGCTGATCAGCTATACCTCCGGCACCAGCGGCGCCCCCAAGGGAGCCACCAACACGCACGGCAACATCATGTACAACGCCGAGCGCCAGCGGACGGGCCTGGCCCTGCCCGAGGGGCCCGTGTACTTCGCGATGGCGCCGCTGTTCCACATCACCGGGATGGTCTGCCAGTTCATCGCGTGCCTCAACAGCGGCGGCACGCTCGTCCTCGCGTACCGCTTCGAGTCGGGCGTCGTCCTCGACGCGTTCGCCGAGCACCGGCCGCACTACACGGTCGGCCCGTCGACGGCCTTCATGGCGCTGGCCGCGCACCCGTCCGTCACGCCGGACCACTTCTCCTCCTTCGTGAACATCTCCTCCGGCGGCGCCCCGCTGCCGCCCGCGCTCGTCGAGAAGTTCCGGGCCGGCTTCGGGCCGTACATCCGCAACGGCTACGGGCTCACCGAGTGCACCGCGCCCTGCGCCTCCGTGCCGCCCGGCCGGGAAGCGCCGGTCGACCCGGTCTCCGGGACGCTCGCCGTCGGAGTGCCCGGCCCCGACACCGTCGTACGCATCGTCGACGACCACGGTCAGGAGATGCCGTTCGGCGAGCAGGGCGAGATCCTCGTACGGGGTCCGCAGGTCGTGCCCGGCTACTGGCGGCGCCCCGAGGCCACCGCGGAGACCTTCCCGGACGGCGAACTGCGCACCGGTGACATCGGGTTCATGGACGCGGACGGCTGGCTCTACGTGGTCGACCGCAAGAAGGACATGATCAACGCGTCCGGCTTCAAGGTGTGGCCGCGCGAGGTGGAGGACGTCCTCTACACCCACCCCGCCGTGCGCGAGGCGGCTGTCGTCGGGGTGCCCGACGGGTACCGCGGCGAGACCGTCAAGGCGTACATCAGCCTCCGGCCGGGCGCGGACGAGGACCCGGCTGCGTTCGCCGCGTACTGCAAGGAGAGACTGGCCGCCTACAAGTACCCGCGGCAGGTCGAGATCCTGCCCGACTTGCCGAAGACGGCCAGTGGGAAGATCCTCCGTCGGGAACTGCGTTCCCGGCCGCCCGCGTAGAGCACCACGTGCGCGTGGAGCACCACGCGCGCGTAGAACCACACAAAGAGAAACTGGAAGGCAGGTGGCGGCAGTGCCCAGGACGACGGACGGGGACGGCACGCCCGTTCCGAGGCGGCTGCTGGCCGCCGCCACCCGGCTCTTCGCCGACCGCGGCTACGACCGCACCTCGGTCCAGGAGATCGTCGAGGCGGCCGGCGTCACCAAAGGCGCGCTGTACCACTACTTCGGGTCCAAGGACGATCTGCTCCACGAGGTGTACGCGCGCGTGCTGCGGGTGCAGCAGGAGCGGCTCGACTCCTTCGCGAACGCCGAGGCGCCGGTGGAGGAGCGGTTGCGGGGGGCCGCCGCCGATGTCGTCGTCACGACGATCGACAACCTCGACGACGCGTCGATCTTCTTCCGCTCGATGCATCACCTGAGCCCGGAGAAGAACAAGCAGGTACGGGCCGAGCGGCGGCGCTATCACGAGCGGTTCCGGGCGCTGATCGAGGAGGGGCAGGAGGCGGGGGTCTTCTCGAAGGAGACTCCGGCGGATCTTGTCGTCGACTATCACTTCGGCTCTGTGCATCACCTGTCGACGTGGTATCGGCCCGATGGGCCGCTCACGCAGCGGGAGGTCGCCGACCACTTGGCGGACCTGCTGCTGCGCGCGCTTCGCCCGTAGGGCGTCGGGGGGTTCGGCCCCCGCCGCCCTTTCTGGGGGCTGCGCCCCCAGACCCCCGCTATCGGCCTGAACGGCCTCGTCCTCAAACGCCGGACGGGCTGGAAGATGCCGGCGTCTCCGCGGTGGCCACGAGTGTCGCCCGGCCCAGGATGTGGGACGCGATCGTGAAGCCGAGGTACGCCGGAGTGCCCTCGGCGGGGACGCCGATGTCCGGTATGTCCAGCGCGTGCACGGTGATGAAGTAGCGGTGCGGGCCGTGCCCGGCCGGCGGTGCCCCGCCGATGAAGCGGGCCATCCGCGCGTCGTTCGGCAGTTGGAAGGCACCGGCCGGCAGGCCCGAGCCGCTGTCGTCGCCGGCGCCCTCGGGCAGGTCGGTGACGTCCGCCGGGATGTTCGCGACGGCCCAGTGCCAGAAGCCGGACTGCGTCGGCGCGTCCGGGTCGTACACGGTCACCGCGTAGCCCCGCGTGCCCTCGGGCGCGCCGGACCAGCTCAGCTGCGGCGAGCGGTCCTCGCCGCCCGGAACCCCGGACACGCCCGACAGCTGCGCGGCGGGCAACGCCTCCCCGGCCCGCACGCTGGTGCTGGTCACGGTGAAGGCGGGTACCGACGGCAGCCCGGCGAAGGGATCGTTCTGGTTCATTGCTCTGGGTTCCTCTCCTTGGGCGATCGGTCGATCGCAGAATCGATTATTACATTAAGAATCGATTTTCTGCTACCGTCGACCCATGACAGGACGCGGATCACCATCGGAGCGGCTCTACACCACGCTGCGCGCGGCCATCCTGAACGGGGTGTTCGCGCCGGAACAGGCGCTCAAGCCGCAGGAACTGGCGAACGCCGAGAAGGTCAGCCTCGCCGTCGCACGTGAGGCGCTGCTCCGTCTGGTGGGCGAGGGCCTGGCGACCCGGCTGCCGAACCGGGGCTTCGCGGTCCCCGCGGTCAACGCCGAGCGCTGGCAGCAGATCGCGGAGGCGCGGGCCCTCACCGAGCCGGTGATGCTCCGGCTGTCGATCGAGCGGGGCGGCGTCGACTGGGAGGTACGGGTCCGGGCGGCTCACCACCACCTCGCCCGTACGCCACCTTGGGAACCGGGCGGCGCGTTCGTCTCCGACGAGTGGTCCGAGGCGCACCGCCAGTTCCACCGCGCGCTGCTGGAGGGCTGCGGCAACCCGGTGCTTCTGGACGGCTTCGATCGCACGTGGACCGCGAGTGAGCTGGCCCGGCGCTGGTCCGGCGCCATCCTCCCCGAGCGGGACGGCCCGGCCGAGCACGCCGCTCTTGAGGAGGCCGCCCTGAGCCGGGACGCCGAACGCGCCGCCGGCCTGCTCGCCCGGCATGTCCTGCACACCGCCCAGGGCCTGACCGCCCACAAGGACTGACCACCCGCCGGGGCTACCCCGGTCAACTGCTGCATTTAGCTGATACGCATATATATAGGAGATAAACGTGGATACGTACGCAGGCACGGACATGGTCATGGGTGCCGGTCGTCGCTGCCACAACGCCGTCAGCCCCCTCCACCGGGCGGGCTACTTCGCGCCGGAGCCGACGGACGAACTCGCGGCGCTCGGGCTGGAGCGTGGGTCCATGACCTACCTCGCGGGCCGCGCGGCCCCGCTCGGGGCGGTCGGGGCCGGCACCGTCACGGCGACGTTCTACAACTTCAACCATGAGCACGTGGCGCGGAGCATCCCCGCGGCCTGGACGGTCACCACCCCGGAGGCGGTGCTCGCCGCACGGTTGCGCGGCGCGGACGGGATGCTGCGGCGGCTGCTCGGGGAGGACGCACTCGCGTCGAAGGAGATGGCCGAGGCGGCCGAGCTGGCGCTGCGTGCCACCGAGGGGTGCCAGCGGCAGGCACGGCCTTTGTACGCCGCGAATGCCGAACTCCCCGTGCCCGAGGAGCCGCACCTGGCCCTGTGGCACGCCGCGACGCTGCTGCGCGAGCACCGGGGCGACGGTCACCTCGCGGCTCTGCTGACGGCCGGCCTCTCCGGGATCGAGGCGCTGGTCCTGCACAACGCCACCGGTACGGCGCCGACTTCGGCGGTGTTCCTGCGGACCCGCGGCTGGTCCGCCGAGCAGTGGGCCGCCGCCCGGGACCGGTTGCGCGAGCGCGGTCTGCTGGACGGGGCGGGGGACCTCACGGAGGCGGGCGTGGCCCTGCGCGAGGAGGCCGAGACGCTCACCGACCGCCTGGACGTCGCTCCGTACGAACACCTCGGTCCCGCTGCCACCGAGCGCCTCACCGAGCTGGCCGGCGCCTTCACCGGGATCGTGACGGCCGCGGGTGCCTTTCCCGCACAGGCCTTCGGCAGGGGCTGAGGGGGCGCGAACAGGGGCCCCTCAACCCTTCCGTTCCAGTGGTCGTCGCAACACCCCTCGGCCCGCGTCGATCAGGCGTACTTCTTCAGCTCGTTGCGTGCCAGTGAGCGCTGGTGCACCTCGTCCGGGCCGTCGGCCAGCTTCAGGGTGCGGGCGCCCGCCCACAGTTCGGCCAGCGGGAAGTCCTGGCTGACGCCACCCGCGCCGTGCAACTGGATCGCCTTGTCGATGATGTCGACCACGGTACGAGGCGTGGCGATCTTGATGGCCTGGATCTCGGTGTGCGCGCCCCTGTTGCCGACGGTGTCCATCATCCAGGCCGTCTTGAGGACCAGCAGACGAAGCTGCTCGACGGCCACCCGCGCGTCCGCGATCCAGTTGTGCACGACCCCCTGCTGGGCCAGCGACTTGCCGAAGGCCTCACGGGAGACCGCCCGCCGGCACATCAGCTCGATCGCCCGCTCGGCCATGCCGATCAGCCGCATGCAGTGGTGGATACGGCCGGGACCGAGCCGCGCCTGGGCGATGGCGAAGCCGCCGCCCTCCTCGCCGACGAGGTTCGTGACCGGGACCCGCGCACCGTGGAAGACGACCTCCGCGTGGCCCCCGTGGGAGTGGTCCTCGTAGCCGTACACCTGCATGGCCCGCCTGATCTCGACACCCGGAGTGTCGCGCGGTACCAGCACCATCGACTGCTGGCGGCGGATGTCGGACCCCTGCGGGTCCGTCTTGCCCATCACGATGAAGATCTTGCAGTCGGGGTTCATGGCCCCGGAGATGTACCACTTGCGCCCGGTGATCACGTACTCGTCCGTGCCGTCGGCGCCGGCCGTACTGTCCGTACCGGCCGTGGTGCGCTCGATCCGCGTGGTGATGTTCGTGGCGTCGGACGAGGCCACCTCGGGCTCGGTCATCGCGAACGCCGAACGAATCTCGCCGGCGAGCAGCGGCTCCAGCCACTGCTTGCGCTGCTGCTCGTCGCCGAACTGGCTGAGCACCTCCATGTTGCCGGTGTCGGGCGCCGCGCAGTTCAGCGCGGTGGGCGCCAACTGCGGGGAACGGCCGGTGATCTCGGCGAGCGGCGCGTACTGGAGGTTCGTCAGCCCGGCCCCGTACTCGGAGTCCGGCAGGAAGAGGTTCCACAGGCCCTGACGGCGGGCCTCGGCCTTCAGCTCCTCGACCACGGCAGGGGTGTCCCACGGCGAGGCCAGCCGCTCACGCTGCTCGTGGGCGACCGCCTCCGCCGGATAGACGTACTCGTCCATGAAGGCGAGGAGCTTGGCACGCAGTTCCTCGGTGCGTGCGTCGAATGCGAAGTCCATGATCCGTCAGCCTTCCTGAAGGGTGGTCAGGCCGTGCTCGATGAACACGGGGACCAGGTCGCCGATGAGGTCGAAGCCCGCGCCGACGGTCTGGCCGAGCGTGTAGCGGTAGTGGATGCCCTCCAGGATCACGGCGAGCTTGAACCACGCGAACGCCGTGTACCAGGCGACGGCGGACACGTCGCGCCCCGAGCGCGTGGCGTACCGCTCGATCAGCTCGGCCGGCTCGGGGTGCCCGGCGGCCGTCGCGGTCGTGGAGACGGGGGAGTCGGGAATCCCCAGCGGAATGCTGTACATGGCCAGCAGGCCCAGGTCGGTGAGCGGGTCGCCCAGCGTGGACATCTCCCAGTCGAGGACCGCCGTGATCCGGTCGTCCGCGCCGACCAGCACGTTGTCGAGGCGGTAGTCGCCGTGCACGACCGTGGCCGTGGGGGAGTGCGGCAGCTCGCGCCCCAGCGCGGCGTGCAACTCGTCGATCCCGGCCAGCTCGCGGTTGCGGGAGGCGTCCAACTGCTTGCCCCAGCGCCGCAGTTGCCGGTCGAGGAAGCCCTCGGGCCGGCCGAAGTCGGCGAGGCCCACCGCGGCGGGGTCCACAGCGTGCAGGTCGACCAGGGTGTCGACGAGGCCGAGAACCGCGTCGCGCGTGCGCCGCGGACCGAGCGGAGTCAGCTGCTCGGCGGTCCGGTAGGGCGTGCCCTCCACGAAGTCCATGACGTAGAAGGGCGCGCCCAGAACCTCCGTGTCCTCGCAGAGCAGCAGGGTCCGCGGCACGGGTACGGCGGTCGGGTGCAGCGCGCTGATCACCCGGTGCTCGCGCTTCATGTCGTGCGCGGTCGCCAGTACATGACCCAGCGGAGGGCGGCGCACGACCCACTTCGAGGCGCCGTCCGTCACCGCGTACGTGAGGTTCGACCGTCCGCCCTCGATCAGCCGGCCGGTCAACGGGCCGTGGACCAGCCCGGGCCGCTCGCTGTCGAGCAGGCCGCGCAGCCGGTCGAGATCGAGACCCGGCGGGTGGTCTGGACTCATCGTGTTGCCTCCGTAGGCGGGAACAATGACTCCCCACATGATGCCGACCGGTCGGTATGCCGTCCAGTGGGCGAACGAAACGTGACCGGCGTCTCGGCCGTCCCCGAGTGCCCCGGAAGGCCGCACAGCGCTCCACCGGGACTTCACAGCACCTCGCAGCAGCACCTCACTGCACCTCACTGCACCTCTCAGCACCTCACAGTGTTTCTCAGTGCTTCAGAGGACGAGTGCCGTCGCGCAGACCGCCAGCGCGATCGTGCACAGGGCCGCGGCGCTCGCATGCCTCGGCGTGAACACCGCCGGCGGCACCGCCCCGGACAGGGTACGAATCCGCCGGTGCGCCACGCCGAGGAACCCCAGCCACAGCCCGCAGCAGAGCGCGCACACCACGAACGTCGTCACGCCCGGCCCCCCGCGCAGCGCCGACTTCCCCGCGAGCACGGCGACCACGGTCGCCGCCAGGGTCGTACGCCGCCAGGCCAGCCGCGTACGTTCCGGCTGCAGTCCGGGGTCCCGGGGGGAGTGGTCGCTGTCTTCGGGACCCCGGTCCTGTGCCGTCATCCCTCCCACCCGACCAGCACGACCACCACCATCGCGACGGCCACCAGAGCCACACCGATGCTCAGCAGGGCCGGGAAACGGGACACCGGCAGGTCCTCGCCCCGGCGCATCGCGCGCTCGCAGCGGACCCAGTGGTTCACCGCGCGCAACGCGCACAGCACCCCCGCGGCCAGCAGCCCGAGCGCCAGCCCGACCCGCCAGGCCCATCGCAGATCGGGCAGGAACTGGTCCACCGCGAAACCGCCGCCGATCAGGGCGAGCGAGGTCCGCAGCCACGCCAGGAACGTCCGCTCGTTCGCCAGCGAGAACCGGTAGTCGGGGGTGGCCCCCTCTTCCCCGATCCGCTCGGGTGCGAACCACAACCGGACGTTCCGCACAAATTCGATCACGCCTGCGACCCTACCGGGGCGGCATGCTCCGGCAGGGTCGCGGGAAACTGCGCGACGACCTCAGCCGGCAGGTCCCTCCCGAAAGGCCCGCAGCCGCGCGTACGCCGCCAGCCCGTCCGGCACCCACTCCCACCGCGCCAGCCGCTCCCGCACCTCGTCCTCCGGCAGGAACGCGTGCCAGGCGACCTCCTCGACCTGTGGATGCACCGGCAGCTCGCACCGCACCTCGTAGACGGCCGACCACCAGCTCTTCCCGGCCCCGTCGTCGTACAGGAACTTGAAGAGGAACTCCGGCCGGGGCAGCCCACGGACGCCCAGCTCCTCCTCGGCCTCCCGCAGCGCCGCGTCGTCGTAGCTCTCGCCCGCGCCCACGACTCCGCCGACGAACATGTCGTACTGGGAGGGGAACACCAGTTTGGTCGACGTGCGCCGGTGCACGAACAGGCGCCCGGCCGCGTCTGTGACCTGGATGAACGCGCATCGATGCCGCATCCCGCGCGCGTACACGTCCCCACGCCGGGCCCTGCCCACCACCACGTCGTGCTCGTCGACGACATCGAGGATCTCGTCAGCGGAACTCTCAGCTGAATCCATCCGGCCATCAAAGCACCAGGTCCCACGCAGCATGCCCCGCGTCGGCCCACGTCAGTGCACGTCAGCGGGGCTGTAGGTCTCGCAGTCGCTCCTTGCCCGCGGCACCGTTCGGCATCGCGGGATGCAGGCCCAGCAGGACCACGCCCGCCACGATCCCGGCGAGTCCGGCGGCCTCCCAGGCCAGCGCCCCGGTGTCGGTCCGCAACCGGTCGCCGAGGAAGCCCACTCCGCAGACGATCCCGGCGAGCGGCTGGGCGGCGGTCAGCGCGGGCAGCGACATCCGCAGCGGCGCGGTCTCGAAGGCGCTCTGCACGAGGACGAGTCCCGTGATCCCGAGTGCGACGACCGCGTACACCTGCCAGCCGGTGGCGAGCGCGACCCAGCCGCCCTCGGAGAACCGCTGTCCGCTCACGCGGGTGAGGGCGTCCTGCACCCCGTACAGCAACCCCGCCGCCACGGCGAGCAGCGCGGGCCCCGCACTCAGCCGGGACCGTTTGGCGTACGTGGTGAGCAGCAGGGCCAGTACCACCATCACGCCGATGATCAGCCAGTGCCGTACCGGGTCGGTGATGTCGGCGCCGCCCTCCGGCTGCCCGGCCACGATGAAGGCCGTCACCCCGCCCGCGAGCAGCAGCAGCCCGCCCCAGCCCTGCCGGCCGAGCGGCTGGCGGGTCTGGCGCCGGGAGAGTACGAGCGCGAACAGCAGGTTCGTCGCGAGGAGCGGTTCGACGAGGGACACCTCGCCCTTCGCGAGGGCGATCGCGCCGAGCACCATGCCGACCACCATGAACGCGATGCCGCCCAGCCAGCGGGGCACCTTCACCAGGTCGAGGAGCAGCCGGGGGGAGAGGAAGTCGCTCAGGGGAGCGTTGGCCGCCGCGTTCTGCTGGAGGACGAATCCGAAGCCCAGGCAGCAGGCCGCGCCGACGGCGAGGGCGAGAACCAGAACCGACACGCTGCGTACCTCAAGACTTCGGACGGGGACGGGACGGGGGCAGGGCGAGGTGTGGGTGTCGAACGACTGTAGCCCGAGTACCCGGAACCCGGCAGTTGACTGGTCACTCCCGTTGCCCAAGGATCTGACCGACCAGTAACAAGGCCGAGGAGGACCTGCTCATGGCGTACGACGCAGATGTGATCGTGATCGGAGCGGGCCTGGCGGGCCTGGCGGCGACCGCGGAACTCGTCGACGCGGGACGCAAGGTGATCCTCCTCGACCAGGAGCCCGAGCAGTCGATCGGCGGCCAGGCACACTGGTCGTTCGGCGGCCTGTTCTTCGTGGACTCTCCCGAACAGCGCCGGATGCGCATCAAGGACAGCCACGCGCTGGCCCTCCAGGACTGGATGGGCACCGCGGGTTTCGACCGTCCGGAGGATCACTGGCCCCGCAAGTGGGCCGAGGCGTACGTCGACTTCGCGGCCGGTGAGAAGCGCGGCTGGCTGCACAAGCAGGGCGTCCGCTGGTTCCCGGTGGTCGGCTGGGCCGAGCGCGGCGGCTACGACGCGGGCGGCCACGGCAACTCCGTGCCGCGCTTCCACATCACGTGGGGCACGGGTCCCGGGCTCGTCGCACCCTTCGAGCGGCGGGTCCGCGAGGGCGTCGCGCGAGGCCTCGTACAGCTCGGGTTCCGCCACCGCGTCACGGGTCTTTCGCGCAGCGCGGGCACGGTCGACACGGTGAGCGGCGAGATCCTGGAGCCGTCGGGCGTCGAGCGCGGCCGGGCCAGCAGCCGGGCGGTCACCGGCGCCTTCGAGTTCAGGGCCCAGGCGGTGATCGTCACCTCGGGCGGCATCGGCGGCAACCACGAACTCGTGCGCGCCAACTGGCCCGAGCGCCTCGGCACCCCGCCCGAGCGGATGATCTCCGGCGTGCCCGCGCACGTGGACGGCGAGATGCTCGGCATCGCGGAGGCCACGGGCGCGCACCTCATCAACCGCGACCGCATGTGGCACTACACCGAGGGCATCCAGAACTGGAACCCCATCTGGGAGAAGCACGGCATCCGTATCCTTCCCGGCCCGTCCTCGCTCTGGCTGGACGCCCGCGGCAACCGGCTGCCCGTACCGCTGTTCCCGGGCTTCGACACCCTCGGCACGCTCGAACACATCATGACGACCGGGTACGACTACACGTGGTTCGTGCTCAACCAGAAGATCATCGGCAAGGAGTTCGCGCTCTCGGGCTCCGAGCAGAACCCCGACCTCACCGGCAAGTCCGTCAAGGGCGTCCTCCAGCGGGCGCGGGCCGACGTGCCGGCGCCGGTGCGGGCGTTCATGGACAACGGCGCCGACTTCGTCGTGGAGAAGGACCTGAGCGCACTGGTCCGCGGCATGAACGCGCTCACCGAGGAACCGCTCATCGACGAGGCCGAACTGCGCCGCCAGATCACCGCGCGCGACCGGGAGACCCTGAACCCCTTCACCAAGGACCTCCAGGTGATGGCGGTCCGCGGGGCCCGTGCCTACCTCGGCGACAAACTCATCCGCACGGCCGCCCCGCACCGCATCCTCGACCCCAAGGCCGGCCCGCTCATCGCCGTCCGCCTCAACATCCTCACCCGCAAGACACTCGGCGGCCTGGAGACCGACCTCTCGTCCCGGGTCCTTACCGAGGGCGGCGACCCGCTGTCCGGGGTGTACGCGGCGGGGGAGGCGGCCGGGTTCGGCGGCGGCGGGGTGCACGGATACCGGTCCCTGGAGGGCACGTTCCTCGGCGGCTGCCTGTTCTCCGGGCGCACGGCGGGGCGTGCCGCGGCGAAGGCCGTGAACTGAAGACCGTGAACTACTGAAGGCCGTAACTGGAGGCGAAGTGGTTACGGAACTCTGACGAGCACCCCCGGCCCCTGGCTTCCGGCGGCCAGGGGTGCTCGAATCAGTGTGTGAACCCGCAACTTTCGTCAGCAGCCGCAGGCGAGCCCGAAGAGGGCGGCGCCCCGGTGGGCCGCCGGGTCATGCTCGGGATGCTCGGACTCGGCGCCCTCGGCGTGGCCACCGCGCCCGGCCTCCAGCGCGGCCTTGAGTCCTTCCTCGGCGGCGCCGCGGACAAGGACCCCACAGGGCTGACCGCCCTCCTCCCGAACGGGGGAGGCTTCCGCTACTACTCGGTCACCTCCTCCGTCCCGCACAAGGACGAGGACTCCTACCGCCTCAGGATCGACGGCCTGGTCGACCACCCCACCACGTACACGCTGTCCGATCTGCGTGCCCTGCCGCAGAAGCGGATGGTCCGCGACATCCAGTGCGTCACCGGCTGGCGGGTGCCCGACACCCCCGTCGAAGGGGTACGCCTGTCCCAGCTGCTGGACGCCGCGGGAGTGCGCTCCTCGGCCGGAGCGGTGCGCTTCACGTGCTTCGACGGTGCCTACACGGAGAGCCTGACCCTGCCCCAGGCCCGCCGCGCCGACATGCTCGTCGCCCTGCGCATGCAGGACAAGAACCTGAACCACGCGCACGGCGGCCCCGTCCGCCTCTACGCGGCGCCCATGTACTTCTACAAGTCGGCCAAGTGGCTCTCCGGCATCACCGTCACCTCGGACGTCCGCCCCGGTTACTGGGAGGAGCGGGGCTACGACGTGGACGCGTGGGTGGGCCGGTCGAACGGACGGGACGATGACGTCACCTGAGACCGACACCTCGCAGGCACCGCCCCCCGGAGAACGCCTCGCGGGCGCGGTACGGGTCCGCCGTTTCTCGCCCGCCGAACGCTGGGTGCACCGCACGACGGCCATCCTGATGGGGGTGTGCGTGCTGAGCGCCGGCTGCCTCTACCTGCCCCAGCTCGCCGAACTCGTCGGCCGCCGCGAACTGGTGGTCAGGATCCACGAGTGGTCGGGGCTGCTGCTGCCGGTACCCGTCCTGTCCGGGCTCGCCTCGCGTGCCTTCCGGGCGGACCTGCGGCTGCTCAACCGCTTCGCACCGTACGACCGGGTCTGGCTGCGGGCCGCGCTGCGCCGGGACGCCCGGCCCGAGTCCCGGCCGGCGGGGAAGTTCAACGCGGGACAGAAGACGTACGCGGCCTGGATCGCCGGCGCCGTCCTGGTCATGCTCGGCACCGGGCTGCTGATGTGGTTCACCCACCTCGCCCCGCTGGTCTGGCGCACGAGTGCGACCTTCGTCCACGACTGGCTCGCGCTGACCGTCGGTCTCGTCCTCGCGGGACACATCGGGATGGCCATCGCCCGCCCGGAGTCCCGAAGGGGACTGCGGACGGGCTCGGTCAGCCGCGAGTGGGCCGAACGGGAACACCCGCGCTGGCGGCCGTAGGGCACGGCGGTGAGGCGCGGCTGGTCCGGTAAGGCCTGGTGGGTGCGGGCCTTACCGGGAGGAGTGCCTAGCCCAGCGCCGCCGCCAGCAGTTCGGCGGCCTCCGCGACGAGCGCGTTGTCCATCGGGGCGTCCGGGTCGGACGTGGTCGACAGGACGGCCAGCACGACGGGTGACCTCTCCGGCGTCCAGGCGATGCCCACGTCGTTGGTGGTGCCGTACTCGCCCGTGCCCGTCTTGTCGCCGAGGGCCCAGTCCGCGGGCAGGCCCGCCCGGAAACGGTCGGTGCTCGTGGTGTTGGCCAGCAGCCACTCGGTCAGCTGCCGCCGGTCCCGGGGCACCAGCGCGTCGCCGAGGACGAGTTTCGCGTACGTGCGCCCGATGGCGGCGGGGCTGGTGAGGTCCGTCGTACGCCAGGGCTCGGCCGAGTTCAGCGCCGGCTCCCATCGGTCGAGGCGGGTCGTGGTGTCCCCGATCGAACGGCAGAAGCGGGTGATCGCGGTCGGGCCGCCCAGCTCGCGGAGCAGCAGGTTCGCCGCGGCGTTGTCGCTGCGGGTCACGGCGGCATGGCACAGCGCGGCGACGGTCATGCCGTTGGCGAGGTTCTCCGGCAGTCCGGTGACGGGGGAGCCCCCGGCGTCCGTGAGGTCCTGATCGGTGTACCGGATGCGCAGGTCCAGGAACTCGCCGCGCCGGTCGAGGTCCCGCAGTACGGCCGCGGCGGCGAGGGTCTTGAACACCGAGCACATCGGGAACGTCTCGTCGGCGCGGTACCGCACGGCCTTGCCGGTCACCGTGTTGCGGGCGAAGACGCCGAGGCGGGCGGAGTGGGCGTGCTCCAGCTCGGCCAGTGCCCCGACGACATCACTCCCGGTCCTGTGCGCACGCGCGGCCGAGTGTGCCCGCGTGTCCGCCTTCGTCGCCGCGCGCGCGGACGGGGCAGCGTACGCAGCTGGGGCCGCGGTGGTGGCCAGCGCGGCTCCGGCGCCCAGGGCGAGTACGGCTCGGCGGCTGCGGTGGGATCCTGAGCTTTCCAAGACGGCTCTCTCTTCGATCGATGATCAGTACACGGAGAGAGACTTCTGCGGGGCTCGTGCGGTTCCTGATGCGTCGGAAGGCCGCGGGTCGTGGGGCGTCTCCTCGCCGAAGTCCAGCAGTACCTTGCAGGATGCGGCGCGGTTCGCCGCCAGGGCGAAGGCCGACTCCGCCTCGGCGAGTGGAACCACCGCGCTGATCAGGCTGTCGAGGCGTGGCTCAGCGGCGAGGAGTGCGAGCGCGTCGTCGAACTCCGCGTCGAAGCGGAAGGCTCCCCGGAGTTCGATCTCACGGCTGACGACGAGGTTGCCGGGGAAGAGGCTCTGGCCGGGGGGCAGCATGCCGAGCTGGACGACGACCCCGCCGCGCCGCACGAGGCGCAGGCAGGTGTCCAGACCGGCGGCGACACCGGAGGCCTCGACGGCCGCGTCCACCTCGGAGGGCCAGTCGGGGGAGGCGGGGTCGTCCGCGCGTACGGCCACGTCGGCGCCCGCCGCCACCGCGTACTCCAGTGCCCGCGGCAGCAGGTCCGTGACCGTCACCCGCGCCGCGCCCGCCGCCTTCGCCGCCGCGACGACCAGGCAGCCGATGGGCCCCGCGCCGGTCACGAGGACGTGCCTGCCCCGGACCTCACCGGCCCGCCCGACCGCGTGCAGGGCGACGGACAACGGCTCGGCCAACGCGGCGCGCCGCAGGGGGAGTCCGGGAGGCAGCGGCCTCAACTGCTCCGCGGGAACCACGACACGGGCCGCGAAACCGCCCTGCACGTGCGGGGTGCGGGCCGCGCTGCCGAGGTAGCGGGTGTCACGGCACACGTTCCGGCGACCGTCGGCGCACTCCGGGCACACCCCGCACGGCGTGGCGGGGTGCACGGCGACGGCCGTACCCGGTGCGGAAGGGCCGGCGACCCCGGCACCGTACGAGAGCACCGTCCCCACGACCTCGTGGCCGAGGACCATCGGCTCGCGGAGCTTGAAGTCGCCCACCCCGCCGTGGCGCCAGTAATGGAGATCGGATCCGCACACCCCGCCGTACCGCACGGCGACGAGTGCCTCGCCGGGGCCGGCGGACGGCGGCGGGAGTTCGTCCACGCGCAGGTCGCCCTGACCGTGGATCACGCAACCCAGCATGGGAAGGCCCCTTTCGGCCTCTTCGGGCGCAGGCCCTTCAGAGGACACTGGTCATGCCGCCGTCGACGTACAGCACCTGGCCGCTGACGAAGTCCGCCGCCGGGGAGGCGAGGAACAGCACGCCGCCGACCAGGTCCCGCGTACGCCCCCAGCGCCCCGCCGGCGTCCGGCGCCGCACCCACGTGCTGAACTCCGGGTCGTCCACGAGGGGTTGGGTGAGCTCGGTCTCGATGTAGCCGGGGCCGAGCCCGTTCACCTGGATCCCGTGCGGCCCCCAGTCGGCGCACATGCCCTTGGTGAGCATCTTCAGCGCGCCCTTGGTGGCGGCGTACGGAGCGATGCCGGGCCGTGCCACCTCGCTCTGCAGCGAGCAGATGTTGACGATCTTGCCGTGGCCGCGCGCGGTCATGCCCCGGGCGGCCTCGCGGCCGACCAGGAACGCGCTGGTCAGGTTGGTGTCGATGATGCGGTGCCAGTCGGTGTCGGTGAACTCCAGGAGCGGGGACCGCAGTTGCATCCCGGCGTTGTTGACGAGGATGTCCAGCGGGCCGACCCGCGCCTCGACGTCCGCGATGCCGGCGGCCACCGACGGGCCGTCCGTCACGTCGAAGGCGGCGGTGTGGACCTCGCCGGGCAGTTCCGCCGCGGCCTCGGTGAGCCGGTCGGGGTCGCGGCCGTTCAGTACGACCGTGCAGCCGGCCTCGGCCAGGCCCCGGGCCAGCGCGAGGCCGATGCCCCGGCTGGACCCGGTGACCAGCGCCGTCCGGCCGCCGATGTCGAACAGGGGGTGAGCCATCTTCGTACTCCCTCGTGGCCGGCCAGGGCCTGTGACCTGGGATCTGGAACCTGAGATCTGGGACCCGGGACCTGGGACCCGGGACCTGTCCTAGATCACCAGTGACAGCAGCATGATCAGGCCTCCGGCGACCACCGAGATGATGGTCTCCATGACCGACCACGTCTTGATGGTCTGGCCGACGCTCAGGCCGAAGTACTCCTTGACCAGCCAGAACCCGGCGTCGTTCACATGGCTGAAGAACAGCGAACCGGCACCGATCGCGAGGACGAGCAGCGCGGCGTGCGTGGTCGACATGTCGGCCGCCAGCGGGGCCACGAGACCGGCCGCCGAGATGGTGGCGACGGTCGCGGAACCGGTCGCGAGCCGGATCGCCACCGCGATCAGCCAGGCGAGCAGCAGCGCGGGGATCGACCAGTCCTCGGAGATGTCCAGGATCATCTGGCCCACGCCGGAGTCGATCAGCGTCTGCTTGAAGCCGCCGCCCGCGCCGACGATCAGCAGGATGCCGGCGATCGGGGCGAGGGACTTCTCGACGGTCGAGGAGATCCGGTCCTTGGTGAACCCGGCCGCCCGGCCGAGGGTGAAGATGGCGACGAGTACCGCCGCGAGCAGGGCGATCAGCGGCGAGCCGATCACGTCGAAGACACGCTGCACCATGTGCTCGGGGTCGTCGACGACGATGTCCACCAGCGCCTTGGCCAGCATCAGCACGACCGGCAGCAGCACGGTGGCGATGGTGACGCCGAAGCCGGGGCGCTTCTCCAGGTCCTCGGAGGCGCGCTGCGGGATCATCTTCTCCGGCGCCGGGACGTCCACCCAGCGGGCCGCGTACTTCGAGAAGACCGGTCCTGCGATGATCACGGTCGGCACGGCGACGAGGATGCCGAGGGCGAGGGTGACTCCGAGGTTCGCGTCGACCGCGTCGATCGCGACCAGCGGGCCGGGGTGCGGCGGGATCAGCCCGTGCATCACGGACAGGCCCGCGAGCGCCGGGATGCCGATGCGCATCAGCGAGTAGTTGCCGCGCTTGGCCACCATCAGGACGACCGGGATCAGCAGCACGATGCCGACCTCGAAGAAGAGCGGCAGTCCGATCACCGAGGCGATCAGCACCATCGCCCAGGGCATGTACCGCCCGCCCGCCTTGGCGAGGATCGTGTCGACGATCTGGTCGGCGCCGCCGGAGTCCGCGAGCAGTTTGCCGAGGATCGCGCCGAGCGCGATCAGCACGCCCACGCCGGCGACGGTCGAGCCGAGACCGGCGGAGAAACTGGTGATCGCCTTGTCGAGCGGGGCTCCGGCGAAGGCACCCAGCGCCAGCGACCCGATGGTCAGCGCGAGAAAGGCGTGGAGCCTGAACTTGGTGATGAGCAGGACGATGACGGCGATGCCCGCCAGAACGGCGATGCCCAGCTGAGCGTGGCCCGCCGAGGTGATCGGCTCGACGGGATCCGCTGCCAGCATCTCGACGCTGAGTCTGGTCACGGTGCTTTTCCTTGCGTGGGAGGAGGGGAGAGTGTGTGGGGACTACCGGGGACTACCCAGGGCGACCGGAGCTGTGGGAGCTGCTACCCCTGTGCTATTCGGTGAGGCCGTGCAGTGCGGACACGGCTCGGTCGGTGATCTCGTCGGGGCTGCCGGTGACGTCCACGGCGACACCCGTCTCGTCCGCCTGGAGCGGCTGGAGGGTGGCGAACTGGGAGTCGAGGAGCGCCGTGGGCATGAAGTGGCCCTGGCGGTGCGCCATCCGGTCCTCGATGAGCGCCCGGTCACCGGTGAGGTGGACGAAGACGACGTCGGGAGCGGCCGACCTGATCCGGTCCCGGTAGGCGCGCTTCAGCGCGGAGCTGCTGACCACGCCGCCGAGCCCGGCCCGCCCGTGGGCCCAGGCGCCGATGGCTTCCAGCCAGGGCCACCGGTCCTCGTCCGTGAGCGGGGTACCGGCCGTCATCTTGGCGATGTTGGCCTCGGGGTGGAAGTCGTCACCCTCGGCGTAGGGAACGCCGAGCCGGCTTGCGAGCAGGGGCCCGATGGTGGTCTTGCCCGTGCCGGCCACACCCATGACCACGACGACGTGGGGGGTACTCATTGCTGCCTCGCTGTCTTCTTCGACATCGGATGAACGTCAGGTGCCGCATCCGTCACGCCACTGAAACTCATAGGTCAGATGAATTCAAGAGTCTGTGACGTATAAGTCTGACTTTTTGTTCCGTCTCTCCGCCTCGTACCCTGACCTCATGAGCACATCGGGCCGGGGGCTGCACGGCCGTGTACTGGAGAGCCTCGGTCCATCGATCACCGCGGGCGAGTACCCCCCGGGCAGCGTCTTGCGCACCGACGAGCTGGCGCAGCGTTTCGAGGTGTCACGGTCCGTGATGCGGGAGGCCGTACGGGTCCTGGAGTCGATGCACCTGGTCGAGTCCCGCCGCCGGGTCGGCGTGACCGTACGCCCCGCGAACGAGTGGAACGTGTACGACCCCCAGGTCATCCGGTGGCGGCTGGCGGGCGCCGACCGCCCGCGGCAACTGCGCTCGCTGACCGTGCTGCGCTGCGCCGTCGAGCCCGTCGCGGCGGGGCTGGCCGCGAAGCACGCCACGGCGGAGCAGTGCGCCGAGCTCACCGAGTGTGCCCTCGGCATGGTGGCCAATTCGCGTGGCCACAAGCTGGAGGGGTATCTCGTGCACGACATCGCGTTCCACCGGATCGTGCTGAACGCCTCCGGCAACGAGATGTTCGCCCGTCTCGGGGATGTCGTCGCCGAGGTCCTGGCGGGGCGTACCCATCACCAGGTGATGTTCGAGGACCCGGACCCGGCGGCGGTCACCCTGCACGTACAGGTAGCGGAGGCGGTTCGCGCGGGCGACGCGGTCCGGGCGGAGGCGCTGACCCGAGAGGTAGTCCTGGGAGCACTACAGGAACTGGACATTCTCAGCCCGGAGGGCTGAACGTCCAGCTTCAGCGGCGCGGTGTCTTGGGGGCGCGGGGAACGGCGCAATCTTTTGCTTTTAGGGGCGCGGGGAACGGCGCGAACCCTTGCTTTTTAGGGGCGCGGGGAACTGCGCAATCTTTTGTCTTCAGGGGCGCGGGGAACTGCGCGACCAGCCACACCCGACCCGCACCCGACCCGCACCCGACCAACTACCCCACAGCGCCACCCGGTTCAGCCTCCACATACACCCACACCCCACCCACCCGCTCAAAGCGGCTGCGCTCCCACAGCGAGCCGCCGGCATAACTCGCACGGAACGTCACCGTGCCGGTGTCATGGAAGACCGTCCCCTCCGTCGCGCCGAGGATCTCCAGCCCCGTCCAGCGCATCGCCGGATCGAGGTCCAGGCCCGCCGGCCTGGACCGGGGATGCCAGGTCCGCAGCAGGTACGCCTCGTCGAGCCGCACGAACGCGCAGTAGCGCGACCGCATCAGCGCCTCGGCCGTCGGCGCTGTGCTCTCACCCCGGTGAAACCGGCCACAACACCGCTCATACGTCTCCCCGAGACCGCAAGGGCAGGAGGGGTTGCGCGCCGAGGCGGAACGGCGCTGGTCGCGAGAGTGCGGGGTGCGTCGGGACATGCGCTCCATTCTGCTGCAACACGGCCTGTGGTGAATCTGTGAACCATGCGCCCCGACACGAGCACATCGTGTGCGAGCTGTGCGTGCCGCCCTTCATCGAACCTCCTTCAGGCGTGGCGTGAACATGCCTTGCAAGAGCCGCCGTCGGACCCGCACCGTGGGTCGAGCACTTGAGCATCAGGAGTCACAAGCGTGCTGCTTGACCCCGGACGGCCGTCCGACCGGGGCACTGACGGGGGAAGCTGATGCGGTGCCGTGGACCGGCGTGCCGTCGCATGCCCGGAAGTCTCCGCGCGCGCCGGACGAGACCGCCCCCTCTGCCGCCTCTTGGTGCATGTCACCCGGTGCCCGAGAACGGATGAGGAGGGGGAATGCCGATGAACGCGGTGAACACTGCCAGGCCGACGTATCCCGGCGTCTACGTCGAAGAACTTCCCAGCAGCGCACGGACCATCTCGACCGTCACCACCTCGGTGACCGCCTTCGTGGGACACACCCGGCGCGGACCGCTGAACGAGCCGGTACGCGTCACGAGCTTCACCGAGTTCGAGCGCCGCTTCGGGGGCCTGAGCTCGCGGAGCGCAGTCGGCTACGCGGCGCACCAGTTCTTCGGCAACGGCGGCACGGTCGCCGTGATCGTCCGCGTCGCCAGGTCGGGCAGCGGCAGGGCCGCCTGCGTCACCCTGGAGTCCACCGAGGGCCACAGCGAGAGCGCAGTTCTCGAAGTGCACGCCAAGGAACCCGGGGGGTGGGGCAACGGCCTGCGCGTCGCCGTCGACTACGACACGCCCCGCCCGGACGACACCTTCAACCTGCGGGTCTACGACGCCAAGGGCGCGGCCCGCGAGAGCTTCACCGGTCTGTCCATGGACGCCTCGCACGGCCGGCACGCGCCGACCGTGATCAACGCGGGGTCACGGCTCATCCGTGTCGAGGCCGTGGGCGAGGGCCGGCCCGACCCGTCCGGCACCGTTTCCAAGCCGTTCGGGCACGAACTGCCCAACCTGGCCGTCGACCTGACCGTCAAGATCGGCGAGGTCGAGCGCGAGTTCACGCTCCACGACCCCGACTGCGACGGCGAAGCCCCCTCCACCGTGACCGAGCTGGCGCTGCTCCTCGAACGCAAGCTGCGGGCCCTGCCCGACGCGCCGGGCAGGCACGCCTTCGCGGGCGCCGAGGTCACCGCCTTCGGCAGGCGCCTCCAGGTCGTCGCGGGCTCCACCGACCCCGAGGACGTCGTCCGCTTCGTCGGCGAGTGCGCCAACGACCTGGGCCTGGAGGCCTCCGTCAACCCGCCCGTCTTCCCCCTGGAGGGCGGCGAGGACGGCGAGGCCCCCGGACCCGGCGACCTCATCGGCAGCGAGGCCGACAAGACCGGCATCCAGGCGCTGCGCGACGTCGAGGACGTCAATCTCCTCGTCCTGCCCGAACTCGCGGCGTACGAGTCGACCGACGACGCGGTCACGGTCGTCTCCGCGGCTCAGCGGCTCTGCGAGGAGCGGCGGATCTTCCTGCTCGTCGACGCGCCCGGCACCTGGGTCAGCGTGGACACCGCCCGCGCCGGGCTCGCGGCCTTCGACGCGGTCCGCGGCAACCACGCCGGCCTGTACTTCCCGCACCTCCAGCTCACCGACCCGCTCACCGGACGGCTGCGTGCCTTCCCGCCGTCGGGCGCCGTCGCGGGGGTCTACGCGCGCACGGACTCCGAGCGCGGCGTGTGGAAGGCGCCGGCCGGCACCGAGGCACGGCTCGCGGGAGTCCACTCGCTCACGGTCGCTCTCACCGACCGCGAGACCGGACTGCTCAACCCGCTCGGCGTCAACTGCCTGCGCACCATGCCGATGGTGGGCCCGCTCGTGTGGGGGGCGCGCACCCTTGAGGGCTCCGACGCGCTCGACAGCGAGTGGAAGTACGTGCCCGTACGGCGGCTCGCCCTGCACGTCGAGGAGAGCCTGCGACGCGGCCTGCAGTGGGTCGTGTTCGAGCCCAACGACGAGAACCTGTGGCAGCAGATCCGCCTCGGCGCCTCCTCGTACCTGCACACGCTCTTCCGTCAGGGCGCCTTCAAGGGCGGCACACCGCGCGAGGCGTACTTCGTCAAGTGCGACCGCGACACCACGACGGACGAGGACATCGCGAACGGCGTCGTGAACGTGCTGGTCGGCTTCGCACCGGTGCGGCCCGCCGAGTTCGTGATCGTCAGCATCCAGCAGACGTCCGGTCAGTTCGAGCTCTAGGACCTTCGAGCCTTTGGCCCGACGAGGAGAACGTGAAGGAAACCGATGGCTGAGTTCACTGTCAACGCCCAGCGTTTCGACCCCTACAAGAACTTCAAGTTCCTCGTGCTGTGGGACGGTCGTACGGTCGCGGGCATCAGCAAGATCAGTCCGCTGAAGCGGACCACCGAGGTCGTCAAGCACCGGCACGGCGGCGACCCCAGCTCGCCGCGCAAGTCGCCGGGGCGCTCCGAGTTCGAGGGCGTCACGCTGGAGCGCGGGGTCACGCACGACCCCGAGTTCGACCGCTGGGCCAACAAGGTCTGGCAGGTCGGGGCCGGCCTCGGCGCCGAGGTGTCCCTCGCCGACTTCCGCAAGGACATCGTGATCCAGGTCCTCAACGAGGCCGGGCAGGTGGCCGTCTCGCACAAGCTCTACCGCACCTGGCCCAGCGAGTACCAGGTGCTCGGCGAACTGGACGCCAACGCCAACGCGGTGGCCATCCAGTCGCTGAAGCTGGAGTGCGAGGGCTGGGAGCGGGACTACGAGGTGCCCGAGCCGGAGGAGCCCTCGTTCCTCAACCCCGCCTGACCGACCGTGAGTTGAGCGGCACCAGGGGGGCCGCGGAGGCAGCGGGGCCGGGACGGGACGGCAACAGCAACGGGAGCAGGAGCGGGAACGGTCATGACGAACACTCGGGCGGCCGACCTACGCACCACCTGGGAGGCCGGGCTCGCCCAGGCC
>NZ_LIPP01000260.1 GCF_001418335.1 Streptomyces aurantiacus
CTCCCCCGACCCCTCCCCGTACGCCGAGAACCTCCTCGCCCGCTGGTCCGAGCCGCAGCGCCGCTATCACACCCTCGACCACCTCACCGCGGTGCTGGACCACGTCGACGTGCTGGAGAAGGCCGCGGACGACCCCGATCTGGTACGGCTGGCCGCGTGGTTCCACGACGCGGTCTACCTCCCCGACCGCTCCGAGAACGAGGAGCGTTCGGCCCGGCTCGCCGAGCACGCGCTCCCCGAGGCCGGCCTCTCCGCCGCCGCCACCGCCGAGGTCGCCCGCCTCGTCCGGCTGACGGTCACCCACGCCCCGGCCGACGACGACCCCAACGGCCAGGTCCTGTGCGACGCCGACCTGGCGATCCTCGCCTCGCCCGCCGACGCGTACGCCGCCTACACGACGGCGGTCCGCGAGGAGTACGCGTTCGTGCCCCCGGACGCCTTCCGCGAGGGCCGTGCGGCGATCCTCCGGCAACTCCTCGACCTGCCCCGCCTCTTCCACACTCCGCACGGAACAAGGGAATGGGAGGGCCCGGCCCGCCACAACCTGACGAACGAGCTGACCCTGTTGACCAGCTGAACCCCGCCCGATGGAATGGGCTGCTCCCCGTAGAGGTTGGCACCTGGTATGCCCGTCCCCACGCGCAACAGCACCGGCAGCGGCACTGACACCAACGCCAGCGCCGGTACCCGCACCCACACCCGTATGCCCCTGGCCGTCTACATCCTCGGGCTCTCCGTCTTCGCCCTGGGCACCAGCGAGTTCATGCTCTCCGGCCTGCTGCCGGCTGTCGCGGACGACTTGCACGTGTCAATACCGCGGGCGGGACTCCTGATATCCGCCTTCGCGGTCGGCATGGTCGTCGGAGCGCCCCTGCTGGCCGTGGCGACGCTCCGGCTGCCCCGCCGTACGACCCTCATCGCGCTCATCACGGTCTTCGGCCTCGGCCAGATCGCGGGCGCCCTCGCCCCGAACTACGCCGTGCTCTTCGCGTCCCGCGTCGTGAGCGCGCTGGCGTGCGCCGGGTTCTGGGCGGTCGGCGCGGCCGTGGCCGTCGCCATGGTCCCGGTGAACGCCCGCGCCCGCGCGCTCGCCGTGATGATCGGCGGCCTGTCGATCGCGAACGTCCTCGGCGTCCCGGCGGGCGCCTTCCTCGGCGAGAGCCTCGGCTGGCGCTCGGCGTTCTGGGCGGTCGGCGGGGCCTCCGCGATCGCGCTCGTCGGAGTGGCCACCCTCATCCCCCGTATCCCCGTCCCCGACGAGAAGCCCCGGCTCAGGCGGGAGTTGCGGATCTACCGCGACCGGCAGGTGTGGCTGTCCATCTCGCTGATCGCGTTCGCCGCGGGCGGCGTCTTCTGCGCGTTCAGCTATCTCGCCCCGCTGCTCACCGACGTGGCCGGGCTCGACGAGGGCTGGGTGCCGGCCGTGCTCGCGCTGTTCGGGATCGGCGCGCTCATCGGGACGGCGATCGGCGGCCGGATCGCGGACGCCCACCTCTTCGGGGTGCTGCTCTCGGGCATGTCGGCCTCGACGGTCCTGCTCGTGGCGCTCGCGCTGCTCGGACAGTACGCCGTCGCGGCAGCCGTCCTCGCCCTGCTCCTCGGCGTCTCCGCCTTCTACACGGCCCCGGCGCTGAACGCCCGGATGTTCGACGTCGCGGCCGCCGCCCCCACCCTGGCCGGCGCCACCACCACGGCCGCCTTCAACCTCGGCAACACCGGCGGCCCCTGGATCGGCGGCGCCGCCATCGACGCGGGGCTCGGCTTCGCCTCCACGGCCTGGGCCGGAGCGGCGCTGACCGTCGCGGCGGGGGTGCTGACCACGATCTCGCTGCGCCTGCACCGGCGCGGGGCGTCGTCGCGGCTGGTCACCGGAGCCCAGGCCGCGCCCGTGACCGCATCAACGACCACGTCCACGCCCACGCCCACGCCGGTGGGAGGCTGCAGCGGTCAGCCGGAATCGACGCCGAAATACGGATGACACGGATGACACCGACAGGCTTATCCTCACCGGCATGCGAGCCATGGGTGGGGACCAGGTGGAAGAGGCCGTCTCGGGTGCGGTGGCGGCCCTGCGGGGCGCGGCCGACCGGGACTGGAGCGTCAAGGCGGGCCGTCTCGAATGGAGTTGCCGCGAAACGGCGGAGCACATCGCGTCGGACCTCGTCTCGTACGCGGGCCAGCTGGCGGGCCGCCCCGCCGACCGGTACGTACCGTTCGAGATCGGCTTCGAGGCATGCGAGAGCGTCGAGGACGTCCTCCAGGTCGTCGAGGCGACCGGCGCCCTGCTCGCGGCGGCCGTGCGCACCACTCCGCGGGAGGCGCGGGCGTTCCACCCGTACCCCTTCCGCAGCGCCGGCCGTGAGGGCTTCGCCGCGATGGGTGTCACCGAGGTGCTCGTGCACACGCACGACGTGGCAGAGGGTCTCGGCATCGCGTACGAGCCGCCGGCCGCGCTCTGCGCCGGCGTACTGACCCGGATCTTCCCGCACGTCCGCCCGGAGCCCGGCCCGGACCACTGGCGCACGCTCCTGTGGGCCACGGGGCGCGGCGAGCTGCCGGGCCGCGCGCCCCTCGCCGCCTGGCGCTGGAGCAACAACCTCGTCATCCCGGCCGAACGCCTCACCCTCCAGGGCGTCACCCCCGCGTCCGCCGCCGACCTGCGGGCGGGCGGCACGGGGGGTTTCGAGTGGATCGAGGGCGGCCCCTTCGAGGGCACCCGGGACGCGGCGGGCATGGTGGTCAAGGCGTACGAGGCCGGGGTGCACCGCCCCGAGTGGGGCATGTTCGTCCTCGTCCGGCGCGAGGACGGCCGCGCGGTCGGCGGCATCGGCTTCCACGGCGCTCCGGACGAGGAGGGCCGCGCCGAGGTCGGCTACGACCTGACGGAGTCGGCCCGCGGCAACGGCTACGCCACCGAGGCCCTGCGCGCCCTGTCCGCCTGGGCCCTGGCCCGCGAGGACCTCACCTACCTGTTCGCGACGGTGGACCGCGCCAACTCCCTTTCCCAGGGCGTGATCTCACGCGCGGGCTTCACCCGGGTGGACACGGACACGGCGGACGCCACCGGGAACACCGGAGACACCGGGGACACCGGAGACACCGAGGGGCAGTACGCGTACGAGCTACGCGGCTGAGCCCGGCCGCCCCGGCCGCCCCGGCCGCCCCTTGGGCCTGCGCAGCCCGGACGCGTGCAGGAGGCGTACGACCTCGCGGCTGCGCACCCGTACCGCGCCGGCCCGCACGGCGTCCTCGTACCGGTGCGAGGGAATGTCGTAGTGGTCCCGCTCGAAGGCGCGGGCGGGGGCGCCCAGCCGGCGGGCGAACTCGTGCAGTTCGTCGAACGAGACGTCGCTGACGAGGTGGGACCACATGCGGCCGTGCCCCGGCCAGTCGGGCGGGTCGATATAGACGGTCACGAGGAGCTCTCCCGGCCACTCTCCCCGCCGGGCCCGCCCATGGCCGGTGCGAGCGTGCCCACCGCGGAGACGGAGACCCCCGCCTTGTGGCACACCCAGTGCGGGTCGGGGCCCAGCTCCGGCTCCACCTCCAGGGCGTGGGGGTCGCCGTCGGCGCAGACGGGACACAGCGGCCAGCGCCCGTACTTCTCCAACAGCGCGTCCTGTACATCCTGGGCGATCAGCCCGGCCACGTACTCGACGCCCTCGGGCCACTGCTCCACCCACCACCGCCGCTGTACGACCGACTCCTCGACCATCGACACGACATCGGCCTCGGCGACCGCACCCGCGACCAGATCGGCGAGCACGAGCGCACGAGCCGCGTGCAACGCCTGCTCCAACGGGCTGACGGGAGGGGGCGGGGCCGAAGAATCCATAGCTCCATTGTGCGCCATACGCCACATCGGGGCCGGGCCCCGACGTGCGCCCCGACAAGGGCGCGGGGCTGTGTCCATATGCGGCTCCGCCGCGTGGGC
>NZ_LIPP01000261.1 GCF_001418335.1 Streptomyces aurantiacus
AGGCCACCCGGGACGCGCGCCCAGCGACGCCACGACCGTGTGGGCGCCGCTGGGCGCGCGTCCCGGGTGGCCTGCGACGGATCGTGGGCACCGGTGAGTTCGGCCAGTTCGTCCGCGTTCGGCTTGACGATGTCGGGCCGCGCCGCGATCCCCCGCCGCAACGGCTCGCCACTCGTGTCGAGCAGCACCGGAACGGCCAACGCCCGCGCGGTCCGCACGAGTTGGGCGTACGCCCCGACGGGCACCCCCGGTGGCAGGCTGCCGCACAGGGCCACCGCCGAGGCGGAGCGCAGCAGGATCTCGTACGCCTCCTGGAAGGCGGACCACTCGGCGGGACTGATCTGCGGGCCGGGTTCGTTGAGTTGAGTCGTGTCACCGGTCGTCGTGTCGACCACCGCGATCGTGCGGCGGGTCGGGCCGCTCACCGGGACCAGCGCGTCGGCGACCCCGGGCGTGTGGGCGAGCCCGTCGCGCAGGGCCTGCCCGGTGCCGCCGCCCACGAAGCCCGTGACGCTCACCTCGTGGCCGAGGGCCGCGAGGACCCGGGCCACGTTCAGCCCTTTGCCGCCGGGCCGTTCGGTCACCTCGGTGACCCGGTGGGACGCGTGCGGGCGCAACTCCCGTACGTGGTACGTGATGTCGAGAGCGGTGTTCAGCGTGACCGTGAGGATCACCTGGGCCGGCCTCCCCCGATGTGGACGCGCTCGCCGAGCGCGCCTGCCTGTCCGATCCGAAGGGTCGATCATGTCAAAGACAGCCCGGTCGGCCCAGACCCTCTCCCAGTCCCTCTCCCGGGCGGGGCTCAGCCGATCGAGGGCTCGACCAGCCATTCGCCCCGGCGCATCACGCCCTTGACCTCGAAGGCGGCGTCCAGGACCACCAGGTCGGCGTCCTTGCCCGGCTCCAGCGAGCCGACCCGGTCGTACAGGCCCAACTGCCGGGCGGGGTTGGCGGAGATGGCCGCGACGACGTCCTCGACGGGCAGCCGGTCCACGGTCACCGCACGCTTGAAGGCCCGGTCGAGGGTGAGTGTGGAGCCCGCGATCGAACCGCCCTCCACCAGGCGTGCCACACCGTCCGCGACCTCCACCTCCAGCGGGCCGAGCATGTAGCGGCCGTCGCCGAAGCCCGCCGCGTCCATCGCGTCCGTGATGAACGCGACCCGCCCGCCGCCCGCGTGATGGAAGGCCAGCTGGAGGGAGGCCGGGTGGAGGTGGACGCCGTCGTTGATCAGCTCGACGGTGATCCGCTCGTCCTCCAGCAGGGCCGCGATCGGTCCCGGTGCGCGGTGGCCGAGCACGGGCATCGCGTTGAACAGGTGCGTCGCCACGGTCGCGCCCGCGTCGATGGCCTCCACCGTCTGCTCGTACGTCGCGTCCGTGTGCCCGATCGCCGCGATGACGCCGTGCTCGGCGAGGAGGTGTACGGAGTCGATGCCGCCCGGCAGTTCGGTGGCGAGGGTGACCATACGGGCCTGGCCGCGGGCCGCGTCGATCAGCTTGCGGACCTCCGCCGGGTCGGGGTCGCGCAGCAGTTCCTCGGAGTGCGCTCCCTTGCGGCACGGGGAGATGAACGGGCCCTCGAAGTGGATGCCCGCGATGTCGCCCTGCTCGGCCAGCTCGGAGAGCAGTCCGGCGCGCTGGGCCAGGCCGTCCATGTCGCCGGTGACGGTGGAGGCGACCAGGGTCGTCGTGCCGTGCAGGCGGTGGGTGCGGACGCCCTGGAGGATCTCCTCGACCGTGCCCGAGGTGAAGGAGGCCCCGCCGCCGCCGTGGTTGTGCATGTCCACGAAGCCGGGTACCACCCAGTGGCCGCGCAGGTCCACCGTGCGGGCGCCTTCGGGGGCGCTCCCGGCGATGCGGGTGCCGTCGACGATCACTCGTCCGTTCCGCACGGTGCCCGTGGGGAGAACGACGTTCGCTCCGGTGAGGATCGTCGGCTGCGGGCCGGTGGGGGCTGGGCGCGCAGTTCCCCGCGCCCCTGCGGGGGCGCCCTCGTGCGGCCGGTTCGTGGTCATCGGGCGGTTACCTCCGGGGCGGGGGACGTGGGGGTGGTGGCCAGCAGGTCCCAGGCGAGGAGGCCCGCGCCCAGGCAGCCGGCCGTGTCGCCCAGTGCCGCGGGGACGACGGACGGCAGTTTCTGGAAGGTGACGCGCCGCTCGACCGCGGCCCGCAGCGGTGTGAACAAGGTTTCCCCCGCCTCGGCGAGACCGCCACCGATGATCAGGGTGCGCGGGTCCAGCAGAGTGAGCGCGGTGACGAGCCCGTCGGCGAGCGCGTCCACCGCCTCCTGCCAGACCGCGAGCGCCCGGGGGTCCCCGGACTCGACGGCCTTCGCGCAGTCCGCCGCGTCCGCGGCCGGGTCGCCGGACGCCTCGGCCCAGGCCTCGCTGACCGCGGACGCCGACCCGTACCGCTCCAGACAGCCGCGCTGCCCGCACGGACAGGGGGCGCCGCCGGGGCGTACGACGATGTGGCCGATCTCGCCCGCGAAGCCGTGCGCGCCCGCCTCCACCCGGCCGTCGATGCCGATCGCGCCCGCGATGCCCGTGCCCAGCGGTACGAACAGGAAGCGGTCCGCGCCCCGCCCCGCGCCGATCCGGCCCTCGGCCAGGCCGCCGGTGCGTACGTCGTGGCCGAGGGCGACCGGTACTCCGGACAGCCGCTTGCTGAGCAGGTCCCGCAGGGGTACGTCGCGCCAGCCGAGGTTGGCCGAATAGGCGGCGATGCCGCGGTCGTCGTCCACGATGCCGGGGACCGCGACTCCGGCAGCCGCCGCGGGCTCGCCGAAGTGCCGCTCGCCGTGCGCCCGCAGGTCGGCCGCGAAGCCGAGGATCGACTCGACGACGGCGTCCGGGCCGCGCTCCCGGCCCGTTGTGCGGCGGGCCTGGTGCAACAGCGCGCCGTCCGCCCCCACGAGGGCGGCCTTCATCCCGGTGCCGCCCACATCGAGGGCGATGACGTGTCTCACGCGTACAGTGTCGCCCCTTACCCCGTGAGAGGTCTAGTCCACTCACGTGGTGTAGACCTTGGATCGAAAATTGCGAATCGAAAGTATGGGAATCGCACGAGCGAATCCGCGGATGCGACGACAGGGTTGGGGACGGCAGCGGTGCAGCGGCGACTGACAGGTCTGATAGCGGGGGTGTCCGCACTGGGTGCGACCGTGGCCCTCGGAGGCTGCGGCAGCTCCGCCGGGTCCGGGGACGTCACGCTGAGGCTCGTGGCGGCCGACTACGGCGACTCCAAGGCCAACAGCTCCCAGAAGTACTGGGAGAAGCTGTCCACGGCGTACGAGGCGAAGCACCCCGGTGTCGACATCGAGGTGAGTGTCTACTCCTGGAACGAGGTCGACGCCAAGGTCAAGGCGATGGTCGACGCCGGCGACCCGCCCGACATGGCCCAGATCGGCGCGTACGCCGACTACGCCGCCGCGGGGCAGCTCTACAGCGCGGACGACCTGCTCTCCATCGACACCCAGGCCGACTTCGTGTCGCAGCTCACCACGGCGGGGGAGCTGAACCGCACGCAGTACGGCATGCCGTTCGCCTCCTCCACCCGGCTGCTCTTCTACAACAAGAAGCTCTTCACCGACGCCGGCCTCACCCCGCCGGAGACCTGGAGCCAGCTCGCGTCCGACGCCGCGGCGCTCAAGGACCGCGGCGTGAAGTACCCGTACGCGCTGCCCCTCGGGCCCGAGG
>NZ_LIPP01000262.1 GCF_001418335.1 Streptomyces aurantiacus
CCCCCGAAACCAGCCCCTCCACCTCCCGCTCCACCAGCCCGGTGTCCAGCTCGCCCGCCACCACCGCCGGATGCGCCAGCAGCCTCCGGAGGAACCCCGCGTTCGTCTGCACCCCCAGCGTCACCGTCTCCGCCAGCGCTCCGCGAAGCCGACGCAGTGCCGTCGCCCGGTCGGGCCCGTACGCGATGACCTTGGACAGCATCGGGTCGTACAGCGAGCCGACCTCCGTGCCCTCGCTGAGCCCCGAGTCCGTGCGGACGCCGTCGCCCTGCGGCTCGTGCAGCCGCAGGACCGTACCGCCGGACGGCAGGAATCCGCGGGCCGGGTCCTCCGCGCAGACGCGGGCCTCCACGGCGTGACCCGTGAGGGTGACGTCGTCCTGGGCGAAGGCGAGCCGCTCGCCCGCCGCCACCCGCAACTGCCACTCCACCAGGTCCAGGCCCGTGATCAGCTCGGTCACCGGGTGCTCGACCTGCAGACGCGTGTTCATCTCCATGAAGTAGTACGAGGCCGGGTCGCTGCCCGGCACGATGAACTCGACCGTGCCCGCGCCCGAGTAGCCGCAGGAGCGGGCCGCCTGGACGGCCGCCTCGCCCATCGCGGCGCGGGTCCTCTCGTCGAGGAACACACTCGGCGCCTCCTCGATGATCTTCTGGTGCCGGCGCTGGAGGGAGCACTCGCGCTCGCCCAGATGCACCACGTTCCCGTGGCCGTCCGCCAGGACCTGGATCTCGATGTGCCGGGGGCGGTCGACCCACCGCTCGACGAGGAGGGTGTCGTCCCCGAAGGAGGCGCGGGCCTCACGGCGCGCGGCGGCGATCTCGTCCGCCAGCGCGGCCGCGTCCCGCACCAGGCGCATGCCCTTGCCGCCACCGCCCGCCGACGGCTTCAGCAGCACCGGCATGCCGATCTCCCGGGCGGAGTCGGCCAGTTGGGTGTCGGTGAGGCCGCTGCCCGACGAACCGGGCACCACCGGGACCCCGGCCGCCCGGACCGTCTCCTTGGCGCGGATCTTGTCGCCCATCAGGGAGATCGCGTCCGCCGGGGGGCCGATGAAGACCAGGCCGGCCGCCGTGCACGCCCGCGCGAACTCCGCGTTCTCCGCGAGGAAGCCGTATCCCGGGTGCACCGCCTGGGCGCCGGTGCGCGCGGCGGCCGTCAGCAGCCGCTCCATCGACAGGTAGCTCTCGGCGGCCGGCGCCGGACCGATCCGTACCGCCGTGTCCGCCTCGCGCACATGCCGGGCGTCGGCGTCCGCGTCGGAGAAGACGGCCACCGAGCGCACGCCCAGCGACCGCAGCGTCCGGATGACCCGGACGGCGATCTCGCCCCGATTGGCCACAAGCACCGTGTCGAACATCGTCGTCCGTCCCCTCACATCCGGCCCCACCGGCCCCGCCTGTTCCCTCGCGTCCCTCGCGTCCGTCCCCATGCGTCCCCTCACATCCGGAAGACGCCGAACTGGGAGTCACCCAGGGGCGCGTTGGCGCAGGCGGTCAGGGCGAGTCCCAGTACCTGCCGGGTCTCCATCGGGTCGATCACGCCGTCGTCCCAGAGCCGGGCCGTCGCGTAGTAGGCGTTGCCCTGGGTCTCGTACCGGTCGCGGATCGGGTCCTTGAAGGCCTCTTCCTCCTCCGCCGGCCAGGACTCGCCGCGTCCCTCCAACTGGTCGCGCTTGACGGTCGCGAGGACCGACGCGGCCTGTTCGCCGCCCATCACGGAGATCTTGGCGTTCGGCCACATCCAGAGGAAGCGCGGTGAGTACGCCCTGCCGCACATCGAGTAGTTGCCCGCGCCGTACGACCCGCCGACCACGACCGTCAGCTTCGGTACGCGCGCGCAGGCCACCGCGGTCACCATCTTCGCGCCGTGCTTGGCGATGCCCCCGGCCTCGTACTGGCGGCCCACCATGAACCCGGAGATGTTCTGCAGGAACACCAGCGGGATGCCGCGCTGGTCGCACAGTTCGATGAAGTGGGCGCCCTTCTGGGCGGACTCGGAGAACAGGATGCCGTTGTTGGCGACGATGCCGACCGGGTGCCCGTGGATCCGCGCGAAGCCGGTGACGAGCGTCTGCCCGAACTCCGCCTTGAACTCCGCGAACCGTGAGCCGTCCACGACGCGTGCGATGACCTCGCGCACGTCGTACGGGGTGCGGGAGTCGACCGGCACCGCGCCGTACAGCCCCGCGGGGTCCACCTTCGGCTCGACGCCCTGCGTGACCGACCAGGGCAGGGGCCCGCGGTCGGGGAGCGTGGAGACGATGGTCCGTACGATCCGCAGCGCGTGCGCGTCGTCCTCCGCCAGGTGGTCGGTGACCCCGGAGACCCGGGAGTGGACCTCGCCGCCGCCCAGTTCCTCCGCGGTGACGACCTCGCCGGTCGCGGCCTTCACCAGGGGCGGACCGCCGAGGAAGATCGTGCCCTGGCCCCGCACGATGACAGCCTCGTCGCTCATCGCCGGGACGTACGCCCCGCCGGCCGTGCAGGAGCCGAGGACGGCCGCGATCTGGGGGATGCCCGCTCCCGACATGCGGGCCTGGTTGTAGAAGATCCGCCCGAAGTGCTCGCGGTCGGGGAAGACCTCGTCCTGCATGGGGAGGAAGGCGCCGCCCGAGTCCACCAGATAGACGCAGGGGAGGCGGTTCTCCAGGGCCACCTCCTGGGCGCGCAGGTGCTTCTTCACCGTCATCGGGTAGTACGTGCCGCCCTTGACCGTGGCGTCGTTGGCGACCACCACGCACTCGCGCCCGGCGACCCGGCCGATCCCGGCGATGACGCCCGCCGCCGGGGCCTGGCCCTCGTACATCCCGTCGGCCGCCAGCGGGGCCAGCTCCAGGAACGGTGAGCCGGGGTCGAGCAGCGTGTCCACGCGGTCGCGCGGCAGCAGCTTGCCGCGGGCGGTGTGCCGGGCGCGGGCCCGTTCGCCGCCGCCGAGGCGGGCCGCGGCGAGCTTGCGCCGCAGCTCGTCGACGAGCGCGCGGTGTGCCGCCTCGTTCCCCCGCCAGGCCTCCGACGCGGGGTCGGCCGCGCTGTGGAGCTCCGGTGCCTCGTGCATCCTGCGGTCCCCTCACCCGGCGATCACCGGTCAATGAACCAAGCCAACGAATCAAGCAGACGAACCAAGTTAATGAGCGTTAACGCGTTTCCCTCAGGTTAACGAACGCTAACCTCTCTGTCTAGAATTGCCTCATGGCCACCAGAACCGACGCCCTCACCCGCCGCGAGCAGATCCTCAAGGAGGCTGCCCGGCTCTTCGCCGAGCGCGGCTTCCACGGGGTCGGTGTCGACGAGATAGGTGCGGCGGTCGGGATCAGCGGTCCCGGCCTGTACCGCCACTTCGCGGGCAAGGACGCGATGCTCGCCGAACTGCTGGTGGGGATCAGTGAGCAGTTGCTGGCCGGCGGCAGGCTTCGCGTGGCGGAGTCGGAGTCCGGCGGTGGGAACCCGGAAGCGCTCCTCGACGCGCTCATCGAGGGGCACATCGACTTTGCGCTGGACGACCGCCCGCTGATCACCCTGCACGACCGGGAGCTGGACCGCCTCCGGGACAGCGACCGCAAGCTCGTACGGCAGCTCCAGCGCCAGTACGTCGAACTGTGGGTGACGGTCGTGCGCGAGCTCCACCCCGGCCTGGCCGAACCGAGCGCCCGCTCGGCCGTCCACTCGGTCTTCGGCCTCCTGAACTCGACCCCGCACCTGGGCCGCCCCGGGGCGCTGCCCGGGCGTACCGCCACGGCGGAGCTGTTGCACCGGATGGCGAGGGGTGCCTTCACGGCGGCGGGGGCGGCGGAGGCGGCGGGTGCGGCAGGGGCGTGACGAGCGTCTCGGGGTGCCTGCGGGGCCTGGTCTGGACGACCGTCATGACCGGCCGGTAACGTAAGGCTGAGCAAGCGCTTAGACACGGAATCTTGAGCCAGGCGGAGGTGGGCGCGGTGCGCCGTACGGTGTTCAGTGAGGATCACGAGGCGTTCCGGGAGACCCTGCGCGCCTTCATCGAGGCCGAGGTCGTCCCGGTCTACGACGAGTGGTTCGCGGCGGGCCAGGTGCCCCGCGACTTCTACTACAAGCTCGCCGAGCTGGGCGTCTTCGGTATCCGCGTGGACGAGGAGTTCGGCGGCGCCGGCATCGACTCGTACAAGTTCGAGGCCGTGATGTACGAGGAGACCGCGCGTGCGGGTGTCTCCTTCGGCGGCTCCGGTGTGCACGTGCTGCTCGGCCTGCCCTACATCAAGGCGCTCGCCACCGACGAGCAGAAGAAGCGCTTCCTGCCGAAGTTCGTCTCCGGTGAGGAGATGTGGGCCCTCGCGATGACCGAGCCGGGCACCGGTTCCGACCTCGCGGGCATGAAGACCACCGCGAAGCTCTCCGAGGACGGCACGCACTACGTTCTCAACGGCGCCAAGACGTTCATCACCGGTGGCGTGCACGCGGACCGGGTGATCGTCTGCGCCCGCACCTCCGCGGCCACGGCCGAGGACCGCCGCTTCGGCATATCCCTCTTCGCCGTGGACACCAAGGCCGAGGGCTACTCGGTGGGCCGCAAGCTCGACAAGCTCGGCCTGAAGACGTCCGACACCGCCGAGCTGGCGTTCGTCGACGTGCGGGTGCCGGTCGAGGACCTGCTCGGCGAGGAGAACAAGGGCTTCTCCTACCTCGGCGGCAACCTGCCCTCCGAGCGCTGGGGCATCGCCTTCGGCGCGTACGCCCAGGCCGCGGCGGCCGTCCGCTTCGCCAAGGAGTACGTCCTTGAGCGCACCGTCTTCGGCAAGCCGGTCTCCCACTTCCAGAACACCAAGTTCGAGCTGGCCGCCTGCCAGGCCGAGGTGGACGCCGCGCAGGCCGTCGCCGACCGCGCCCTGGAAGCCCTCGACCAGGGCGAGCTGTCCGCGGCCGAGGCCGCGTCCGCCAAGCTGTTCTGCACCGAGGTCGCGCACCGCGTCATCGACCGCTGCCTCCAGCTGCACGGCGGCTACGGCTTCATGAACGAGTACCCGATCGCCCGCCTGTACGCGGACAACCGCGTCAACCGCATCTACGGCGGTACCAGCGAGATCATGAAGTCGATCATCGCCAAGAACATGGGCCTGTAGGTCTCCAAGAACATGGGCCTGTAGGACTCCGGGAACATGGGCCCGTAGGGCTCCGGAAAACATTCGGGAAACCAATGCACGGTACAACTGACGCATGAGTCAGGCACTTCAAGGACTGCTCGATCTGCTCGACCTGGAGCAGATCGAGCAGGACATCTTCCGCGGTCAGTCCCGCTTCGCCGTCGTCCCGCGGGTCTTCGGCGGGCAGGTCGCGGCGCAGGCACTGGTCGCCGCGGGGCGCACGGTCCCGGGGGACCGGCTCGCCCACTCCCTGCACGCGTACTTCCTGCGCGCCGGGGAGGCGGGCGCGCCCATCGTCTACACCGTCGACCGGATCCGCGACGGCCGTTCCTTCACCACGCGCCGGGTGGTCGCCGTCCAGCACGGGCAGCCGATCTTCCATCTCTCCGCGTCGTTCCAGACGTACGAGGAGGGCATGGAGCACCAGGCCGACATGCCGCCCGCGCCCGATCCGGAGACCCTGGAGACGACCGCCGAGATGCTGCCGCGGTACCTGGCGGCGTACGGGGACGAAGGCGTCGCCCAGCGGATGCTGGAGGCGCGTGCCGCCGTCGACCTCCGCTATGTCGACGCGCCGCCGTTCGCCACTGTCGGACAGCCGCGCGAGCCGCGCTCGCAGGTGTGGTTCCGCACCAACGGCAAGCTCGACGGCGCCATCGACGAGCCGCTGCTGCACGTCTGCCTCGCCACGTACGTCTCCGACATGACGCTCCTCGACTCCGTGCTGCTCGCCCACGGGCGCGGCGGCTGGGTCACCGGGGACGTCGTCGGGGCCTCGCTGGACCACGCGATGTGGTTCCACCGGCCGTTCCGCGCCGACGAATGGCTGCTGTACGACCAGGAGTCGCCGTCCGCGTCCGGCGGGCGGGGCCTCGGGCAGGCCCGTATCTACACGCAGGACGGACGGCTCGCGATCACGGTGATCCAGGAGGGTGTGGTCCGGATCCCGCGGTGACACGTGCCCGGGGAGAGGCGAGGGCTCACTCGTTGGTGGTGAGGCCCGCCGCGTCCAGCAGGTACGCCGTCATCGGGTCGTAGTGCCGGGGGCTGGTGACGTGGTCGTCCATGGGGACGGTCACCTGGACCGTGCCCTCGGACTCGGCGAGGAACAGGGCCGGGTCGTTGCAGTCCGCGTACCCCATGGAGTCCACGCCCAGCTGGCCCGCGCAGCCCGCCCAGCCGTGGTCGGCGACGACCAGGTCGGGCAGCGGGCGGCCCTCGCTCTCCAGGCCCTTCAGGATCGCCCGCATCGGCTCGCCCGAGTGGGTGTGCCACAGGGTCGCGCCGTGCTCAAGGACGGCGACGTCGGCGAACTGGAAGACGTATCCCTCGTCCGTGGTCAGCCCGTCCGGGATGACCACGATCTCGCAGCCCGCGGCGCGCAGTGCCGCGGCGGTCGCGCGGTGCACGTCCAGCAGGCCGCCCGGGTGGCCCGTCGCGAACAGCACGCGCTGCCGGCCGGCCGCCGCCTTGCGCAGCCGGCCCGCCATCCGCTCCAGCGCGTCGACCGTCAGCTCCGGGTCGATGGTGTCCTGGCCGTACCGGTACTCCGGGTCGTCGTTCACGCCGCAGCGCTCGGCCATGACCGCGAGGACGTCCTGCTCGTCGGTCCAGCGGTCACCGAGTTCCAGGCCGAGCCAGAAGTTGCGGTCGCTGTTGGCCAGCTTGCGGTAGTGGGAGAGGTTGTTCTCGCGGGGGGTGGCCACTTCGCCCGCGATACGCGTCTGTACGAGGTGGTCGAGGAGGTCGGCGCGGCTGGGGGTCCCGGGTATCGGCATACCCCCATTCTGCCGGTGCGCTCCGCTGGGTGGCGCCGGGTATCGAACCGTGGGATTTGAGTCACTCGGGGTTTGGGGGAGTGCCGTCCGGGGTGGTGCGGGTGGGTGGGGGCTGGTCGCGCAGTTCCCCGCGCCCCTGAAAGGCGGGGCTGCGCCCCTCTCTTTCAGCCCGTCCGGCGTTTGAGGACGAGCGCGTTCAGCGCGATTGCGGGGGTCTGGGGGCGCAG
>NZ_LIPP01000263.1 GCF_001418335.1 Streptomyces aurantiacus
CGGAGGGAATTCCCTCCGGGCGTCACTGGTGGAACGGGGTCACGCATGAAGCGTGGTCACTCATGAAGCGGGGCCACTCGGCCGCCTGCGCGGCAGAGGTGGTCAGCCGTACATCCGGCGCATCGCGAAGTCCACCATCTGCTCGACCGCCTTCGCGTCGAAGACGATGCGGTGCTCGCCCTCCATGTCGAGGACGAAGCCGTAGCCGGTGGGGAGCAGGTCGATCACCTCGGCTCCGGTGATCACGAAGTACTTGGACTCCTTGCCGGCGTACCGGCGCAGTTCCTTGAGCGAGGTGAACATCGGGATCACGGGCTGCTGGGTGTTGTGCAGCGCCAGGAATCCGGGGTTGTCACCGCGTGGGCAGTAGACCTTGGACGTGGCGAAGACCTGCTGGAAGTCCTCGGGGGTCAGCGACCCCGTGGTGAACGCGCGCACCGCGTCCGCGAGCGACGGCGGCGACGGTTCGGGGTAGAGCGGCGGCTGCTGGCCGTACCCGCCGACCCCGCCGACACCACCGGGCATCTGCTGCTGCGGCGGCGGCTGGGACTGCGCGTACTGCTGCTGCCCCGGTCCCACGTTCTGGTCGTAGCCGTACATGGGGGCAAGAGTACCGAGGGCAGGGGGCCCAGGACCGCCCATGCCGGATTTCCTCGACCAGCCGAATTTCCCCGTCCGGCCGGATTTCGTCGAACAGGTGGCGGACCCGTCGACTCGCACCCGAACGTAGACCCTGCTCACACTTGAGCCATCAGGGGTTGCTTCTTATTACCGACGGGTAGCATCATCGTAGCTACTAGTTGGTACGTGAACCGGATGCGCACCAGACTCGGACCCGCACTCGAACCCGGACTCAAACCAGCACTCGAACCAGGTACGAGGACTCACCACCTCCCCGATCCCTAACGGAGCCGTCGCCATGGGCCACTACAAGTCGAATCTCCGCGACATCGAGTTCAACCTCTTCGAGGTGCTCGGGCGCGACAAGCTGTACGGCACCGGCCCGTTCGCGGAGATGGACACCGAGACCGCCAAGAGCATCCTCGACGAGCTGACCCGCCTCTCCGAGAACGAGCTGGCGGAGTCCTTCGCGGACGCCGACCGCAACCCGCCGGTGTTCGACCCGGAGACCAACACGGCTCCCGTACCGGCGTCCTTCAAGAAGTCGTACCAGGCCTTCATGGACGCCGAGTACTGGCGGCTCGGCCTGCCCGAGGGGATCGGCGGCACCACCGCGCCCCGCTCCCTGATCTGGGCGTACGCGGAGCTGGTGCTCGGCGCGAACCCGGCGGTCTGGATGTACTCCTCGGGCCCCGCGTTCGCGGGCATCCTCTTCGACGAGGGCAACGAGGTCCAGAAACACATCGCGAAGATCGCCGTCGACAAGCAGTGGGGCTCCACCATGGTGCTCACCGAGCCGGACGCCGGCTCGGACGTCGGCGCCGGCCGCACGAAGGCGGTCCAGCAGGAGGACGGCTCCTGGCACATCGAGGGCGTGAAGCGGTTCATCACGTCCGGTGAGCACGACATGTCGGAGAACATCCTCCACTACGTGCTCGCCCGCCCCGAGGGCGCGGGCCCCGGCACCAAGGGCCTGTCCCTCTTCCTCGTACCGAAGTACGAGTTCGACTTCGAGACCGGCGAGCTGGGCGAGCGCAACGGCGTCTACGCGACGAACGTCGAGCACAAGATGGGCCTCAAGGCCTCCAACACCTGCGAGCTGACGTTCGGCGACCGCCACCCCGCCAAGGGCTGGCTCGTCGGCGACAAGCACGACGGCATCCGCCAGATGTTCCGCATCATCGAGTTCGCCCGCATGATGGTCGGCACCAAGGCGATCTCCACGCTCTCGACGGGCTACCTGAACGCCCTTGAGTACGCCAAGGAGCGCGTCCAGGGCCCCGACCTCGCGCAGTTCATGGACAAGACCGCGCCCAAGGTCACCATCACGCACCACCCGGACGTGCGCCGCTCGCTGATGACGCAGAAGGCGTACGCGGAGGGCATGCGCGCGCTGGTGCTGCACACCGCCGCGATCCAGGACGAGATCCAGGTCAAGGAGGCCGAGGGCGAGGACGCCGCCGCCCTGGAGGCGATGAACGACCTGCTCCTGCCGATCGTGAAGGGCTACGGCTCCGAGAAGGGCTACGAGCAGCTCGCCCAGTCGCTGCAGACCTTCGGCGGCTCCGGCTTCCTTCAGGAGTACCCGATCGAGCAGTACATCCGCGACGCGAAGATCGACACGTTGTACGAGGGCACGACCGCGATCCAGGGCCAGGACTTCTTCTTCCGGAAGATCGTCCGCAACCAGGGCGCGGCGCTGAACTCGCTCGCCGAGGACATCAAGAAGTTCCTGGCGCTCGGCACCGGCGGCGAGGAGCTGTCCGGCGCCCGCGAGTACCTCGCCAAGGCGGCCGTCGAGCTGGAGGCCATCGTCGGCCTGATGCTCACGGACCTCGCGGCGACCGAGCAGGACGTCAAGAACATCTACAAGGTCGGGCTGAACACCACCCGCCTGCTGATGGCCTCCGGTGACGTTGTCGTCGGCTACCTGCTTCTGAAGGGCGCGGCCGTCGCCGCCGAGAAGCTGGAGACGGCCTCGACGAAGGCCGTGTCCGCCAAGGACGTCGCGTTCTACACCGGCAAGATCGCGGCGGCCACGTTCTTCGCCGCGAACGTCCTGCCGGGCGTCACCGGCGCGCGCAAGCTCGCCGAGTCCGTCGACCTGGACCTGATGGCCCTGGACGAGTCCGCGTTCTGACGGCGTACCGACCGCGTTCTGTCCGCGTTCTGTCCGCGTTCTGAACGCCGGTCCGGTCGGGCGGGCTCCGGCCGACCGGTCGTGCGGGTGTCGGCCGACCAGCCCGGCGGGCCCGGTGAGCACCGGCCGACCGCTTCCGTGGGTGCCGCTCACGAACGCCCGTTCCCGTCCCCGGGAGCGGGCGTTCGTACGTCGTTAAGGTGAACCCATGCGCACACCGCCCCGCTTCGACCGCGGACACACCGACGACCTCATGTCCTTCCTGGCGGCGAGCCCGTCCCCGTACCACGCGGTGGCGAACGCCGCCGAGCGGCTGGAGAAGGCGGGCTTCCGCCAGGCCGCGGAGACCGACGCGTGGGACGGGACGACCGGCGGCAGATACGTGCTGCGCGGCGGCGCGATCGTGGCGTGGTACGTGCCGGAGGACGCCGAGCCGCACACGCCGTTCCGCATCGTCGGGGCGCACACCGACTCCCCCAACCTGCGGGTGAAGCCGCGCCCCGACAGCGGTGGGCACGGCTGGAGACAGGTCGCTGTCGAGATCTACGGCGGTCCGCTGCTCAACTCCTGGCTCGACCGGGACCTCGGCCTGGCCGGACGGCTGACCCTGCGGGACGGCTCGACGCGGCTCGTGAACATCGACCGCGCGCTGCTGCGCGTACCGCAGCTCGCCGTCCACCTGGACCGTTCCGTCACCGCCGAGGGCCTCAAGCTCGACAAGCAGCGGCATCTGCAACCCGTCTGGGGCCTGGGCGACGACGTGCACGACGGCGACCTGATCCGCTTCGTGGAGCAGGAGTGCGGCATCGACGAGGGCGAGACCACCGGCTGGGACCTGATGGTCCACTCCATCGAACCGCCCTCCTACCTGGGCCGCGACAAGGAACTGGTCGCCGGCCCGCGCATGGACAACCTGCTGTCCGTGCACGCCGGTACGGCGGCGCTGGTGGCCGTGGCGACCGGCGAGGAGCCCCTGCCGTACATCCCGGTCCTCGCGGCGTTCGACCACGAGGAGAACGGTTCGCAGTCCGACACGGGAGCGGACGGCCCGCTGCTCGGCAGCGTGCTGGAACGTTCAGTCTTCGCGCGCGGCGGGTCGTACGAGGACCGGGCGCGCGCCTTCGCCGGCACGGTCTGCCTCTCCTCCGACACGGGCCACGCCGTGCACCCCAACTACGCGGAGCGGCACGACCCGACGCACCACCCGCGCGCGGGCAAGGGCCCGATCCTGAAGGTGAACGTCAACAACCGCTACGCCACGGACGGTTCGGGCCGCGCGGTCTTCGCCGCGGCCTGCGACAAGGCCGGCGTGCCCTTCCAGACCTTCGTCTCCAACAACGCCATGCCCTGCGGCACGACCATCGGGCCCATCACGGCGGCCCGCCACGGCATCAAGACGGTCGACATCGGCGTGGCCATCCTGTCGATGCACAGCGCCCGCGAACTGTGCGGCGCGGACGACCCGTTCCTGCTGGCGAACGCGCTGGTGGCGTTCCTGGAAGGTTAGGCCCGGCGGAAGTCGCTTTGCGCTGCACCGAGTTGGACGCCCTGCATGGAGGGATCGACTCCGGGTACTCGAACGGGGCCCGGGAACCGTACGGTCTCCGGGCCCGGCACGACACCGTGTGCAACAGGAGGCGACACCCATGGGCCTGGGCGGGTGCATCATTCTGATCGCCGTAGGGGCGATCCTCACATTCGCGACCGACTGGGACATGCAGGGGGTCAACCTCGACCTGGTCGGCGTCATCTTCATGATCGTCGGCCTGATCGGCGTGGCCACGTTCAGCAGCATCGCCAGGCGGCGGCGGGTCGTGATGCCGCCGACCACGCCGGTGGTCGAGGACCCGCACCACCACCACCACAACCGCAGCGACTACAGCGACGGTTACGGCGCCTGATCGCCGTACTCGTCCCCGTACGCGTACCCGTCCGTACCCGTACTGGTCCCTGCGGCGGCTTGGCGTCGCCCGAGGTACGAGGTGACGAGGTGGCTCAGGTCGCCAGATGTCCCACGAAGATTCCCACGAGGACCCGATCGTCGTACGCGGCGATCGGGAGGGAGAAGTGCACCCGGTCGCGGTCCCACAGGCGCTTCCCGTGCCAGTCGCAGCGATAGGTGGCGCCCTCATGGTCGACGTTGCGCTGTTCCCACGCCTTCGCGTTCTTCTTCGTGTTCGCGCTCTCGGGGGAGATGTCCAGACCCAGTGCGTCGAATCTGCGCATGACCTGGCTCAGGTCGCCACCGCAGTCGGCCAGTGTCCCGGTGAAGTGGTCGTTGAGCGCGCCGAGCAGCTTCACCAGCCAGGGCAGGACTTCGGCATAGGTGCCTTCGAAGTGGTGCAGGCGCAGGGAGTCGGCGAAGAGCAGTTGGGGAAACGCGTCCACCGTGAAGGTGAAGAAGTGCTCGGCCGCGACGGGTTCTTCGGTGAGCAGGCCCCGCCAGAAGCCCGGTGCGTCTTTCGGCGATCGCAGCACGTGCGTCTTCACTTCGTCGTGGCCCGCCTCCGTCGTCCGCGTGACGGTGACCCATCCGGACGGCCAGTCGGGTTCCTTGGCATACGGTGCGAGAAGGCAGGACATGGCCCGGCCTTCCGCCGCTCTGGCCAGGGCGTGTGCCGTGCCCCAGGACGGCTCGTGCCAAGGGCCGTCGCCGACGCGGACCGGCTGGGGCAGATCCGCCTCGTCGGGTTCCACGCGCTTGCACTTGCCCAGCAGCTTCAGCAGACGAACGCGCTCGTCACGGGGCAGTACGCCGTCCGGCGAGTACAGCGCGTCCTGCAGCGTGACCGACGGGCGGCATTCGGTGTCGTACGCGGGATCCATGAACGCGGCCCTGCGTCCGTCGGCCAGCGGTTCCAATAACTCGGCGAGTACGTCGAGGGCGTCGAGCAGACCTGAGCCCGTCAGCTCCCGCCAGTCGAAGCACTCCTCCCCGACGACCACGCGGTAGTCGGCGTCAGCCTTGGTCTCGACCTTGGTCACCGGGGCGGCACCCGAGACGTTCCGCCCGTCGTCACCTGCCACGTCGAGCACGGGCGAGCCTCCCGAGGTCGGTCTCGATCTGGTCGAAGAAGCCGCTGGGCCAGTGGCTGAGCTCACCCTTGTCGTCGATGTCGATCGGCAGGGTCCGATCGTGGTCGAAGTAGTGCGTCACCATGTCCTTCGCCGGGAGGGAGCGGTCCTGCGCCACGGCGAGCCGGGCCCCGTTCAGGACGTGGTCGCTGTGCGTCTCCACCACGACCTGCGCCCCGCTGCCCGCCACCCGCGCGAGGAACCGGCCCAGCCGGGACTGTCCCGCCGGGTGCAGATGTGCTTCCGGGTTCTCCACGATCAGTAGGTCGCCCGGCTCGGTGAGCAGGCCGGCGACGATGACGGGGAGGGCGTACGAGACGCCGAAACCGGTGTTGGCCGGGCGGATCTCCTCACCGATGAGGCCCGGCTCGCCGAAGCGGATCGTCCCGGCCAAGATGCCCACGGCCACCCGTGCGGTGATTCGCAGCGGCCGGATGATCTCCGACGCCCACGCCTCGGCCTGGACCCTCAACTGCGAACCGGCGGCCTTCGGGTGGCGCAGCGAGCCCCGCACCTCCTCGCGGGTATGGACCGCGCGCGACTCGCGCAACGCCAGCACCTGCGCCGTGAACTCGCCCCGTACGCCCACACCGATCCGGTCCGGCTCCTCGGCGGACACCGCCAGCGTGTCGCGTGGGCCCAGACGCTCGGCACACAGATAGGTGAAAGCGGGATCCGCGACACGTGGCCCGATGCCGGGCACCGGCGCCACCGGCAGCCGCCGTACGTCGAGGTGCAGCGCCTGCTCGGCGTCGGGCAGACCGAAGACGTACACCCATGACTCACCGTCCGGGCCGCCCAGTCGTACGGTGATCTCCCGGGCGTCGGACGTCCAGTTCAGCACGTCGCGGGCCTCGCCGAGGGCCAGCCCGAGCGGACCGTTCAGCCGGACCGTGCCGCCGCCCGACGTACCGCCCGCCATGCCTGCCGTACCCGCCAGCCTTGCCAGGAGCAGGGACTGGATCACGGTGCTCTTGCCGCCGCCGTTGACTCCGGTCAGGACGGTCAGCGGGCGCAGGCCGAACGACTCCGCCTCGAACCGCTTGAAGCCCCGGATCTCCAGGGAAGTGATCACTGGCCGGCTCCGGCATCCGCCACGGCGGCCTTGAACCGGTAGTCCACGCGGTGACGGTCCGCGGTGGAGGAGGTGATGGCGTTGAGGTAGGTGACGTCGGTGGTCATCCGGTCTCGGGCGGCTTTTACGATCGCCTCGCGGCGCGTGAACAAATCCATCGATGTGTCTTCGTGCGTTGCGTCTTCGGGGTCGGCCAGGGCCATGGACCAGGTCTCGAACAGGGCGCGATTGATCGGGCGCCGGTAGTCGTCCCCCTGTGGCCACTTGCGGAAGGCATGCTCGCCGAAGACCATGGACGCGCGGTGCATCGCCCTCTCGAAGACGACCTCCAGTTCTGCCACCCGCTCGTCCGGTACCTGCTTCGCCGAGTCGAGCATCTCGGTGGCGTCCATGAGGAACTGCTCCATGACCGGCCGCTCGTGGTACGCCGCCACGCCCTTCAGCCAGAACGCGGCGAACCGCAGCGCCATCTCCCGGTCGTTCATCCGGATGTGGTTGGTCAGACGGCCTCCGGTGGCCTTGGCGAAGGCGTCCGTGTGGGTCATCCGGTGCAGGATGTCCCGGCTGCGCGGACTGCTCATGCAGTGCCGGATCTCCTGCGCGTTGAGCGGAGTTCCGCCCGTGTTGATCCGCTTGAAGATCTCGTACGTGACGCCGCGCGGTGTCGTCGGGTCGATCACGTTGACGATCAGCTGGGTGTTGTTGATCCGCCGCTGGAACGGTACGGGAAGATCGCTGAAGCGCAGGTCCTTGAGGTCGTCCAGGTGCTCCAGCTTGCCGAGGGCGAAGCCTGTCTCCCCTCCCCGGACGAAGGAGTGCAGGGTGGACAGCCGTTGAAGTCCGTCGACGACCCTGAACGACCCGTCCGCGTCCTCGGCGAAGTAGAAGGCGGGCAGCGGGATCTGCAGCAGCAGGGACTCGACGAGCAGGGACTTCTGATCGACCCGCCACACCCGCAACCGCTGGAAGTCCGGGGCGAGTTCGATGGAGCCCTCGTCGATCTGGTCGAGGATGTTGCGCAGCGAGAACTGGCTCGTGTTCACCCGGATCTGGTCCGGGTTCCACGGCCGCTGGATACGGGTGGCGTCCTCGCCGGCGTCCTCCACTTCGATGTCCGTGGCGCGTCCATCGAACACGTCCTCCACCACGTCCGGGGGCGTCTGAGCGCCTTCGATTGCCATGCGGGTCATCCTAGGGGCGAGCGGTGTGGTGGTTTGGGGCGTTGTGCCGATCTTCTCCGCCCGGGGCCGGACCGCTGCTTCTTCGCCGACGCACCGCTCCGACCGGCGACCGCGGATCATCGAGCGGGCGGGGCCCGGCGGCACGGCCGCAGATTCCAACTCCCGCAGTCGGCTCTGCTGCTGCCGCCCGATCATGGTGCCGCCGGAAGCGGTAGGGGCAGGTCGAACCAGACCGCTTTGCCCTCCGGGTGAGCCTGCCCGCCGTACGGGATGTCCGGTCCGTGGCCCCAGCGGCCCTCCGTGAGGCTGTCCACCAGGTACAAGCCCCGGCCGCCACCTCGCTCCCACGTCTCGGTCGACAGTTCCCTTATCACCGGCGGGTTCTCGTCCCCGTCGTACACCACCACCCGCAGCTTCCCCTCCTCCACCGCCAGCCACAGCACGGTGCCATCACCTTTGGCGTGCACGCAGGCGTTGGTGACGAGTTCGGAGGTACAGAGGATCGCGTCGTCCACGAGGGCGCGGTCCAGTTCCAGGGTGTGCAGGACGGTGGCGACGAACTCGCGGGCGATGTGGGGGGAGGTGTCGCGAGGCGGGCAGATGAGGGTGTACGAGGGCATGGGGCATCGACTCCGGTGAGGTGAGGGGGGTTCGCGTGGGCCCGGCCCACGTTGCTGTCCGGCGCCCCGGTGTCGACGGTCGGGGTGGCGCTTCCAACGGGGGGTGGGCGTGCGGGAATTGCGGATGAGTGACCACATGGGCACTCTCCGTGAGGTACGTTGCAACGGTAGCGGCTCAGCCTGATACGCACCAACTGGTCCAGAAAAGTACGATAAGCAGGGAGAGCGTCATGCCGCCGAGGATCAATCCCACGGCACGCCAAGAGAGACTCGGCACCGAACTACGCAAACTGCGCGAGGCCGCAGGCATCGAGTCGCGGGAAGCAGCCGCGTTCCTCGGCGTGAACCAGACCCAGATCAGCCACATCGAATCCGGCCGGTTCGGAATCAGCGAGCAGCGGCTGCGCCGACTGACCGGGCTCTACGAGTGCCACGACCACCAACTCGTGGACGCCCTCGCCGAGATGACCGTGCAGCGGCTCAAGGGCTGGTGGGAGGAGTATCGGGGCGTGCTGCCGCCTCCGGCGCTCGACCTTGCCGAGTTGGAGCACCACGCGGCGTACGCTCGCGCTTTCCAGATGGCGCACATCCCAGGCGTGCTCCAGACCGAGGATCACGTACGCGCCGCCTCGCTCTTCGTGAACCCGCACCTCCCTGAGGAGGAGCGCGAGATGCGCATCTCGTTCCGGATGCGTCGTCAGCAGGTCCTTGAGTCGGGGACGCCGTACGACGTGATCATCCACGAAGCCGCGCTACGGATGCGTGTCGGCGGCTCCAAAGTCACCCGCGCTCAACTCGCGTACCTCCTCCAGGCATCCGAGAGGGAATCACTCGCCCTTCGTGTCATCCCCTTCGCCACAGAGGACTTCGCAGGCGCGGGCCTTGCTGTGCAGTACTTCGGCGGAGTCGTCTCGCAATTGGACACTGTGCAGATCGATACGCCGCACGGTGCCGAATTCGTCGACCCGCCCGCTCAGTTGCATCGGTACCGGACCCAGCTCGAACGCGTTGACAGTGTGGCGCTCGCGGTGGACGCTTCCCTCGGTTTCATCCGACGTATCGCCCAGGAACTTTGAAAGGTCTCCGGTGTCTCAAACCCTCCGCTGGCAGAAGTCCTCGTACTCCGCAGGCGACGTGGACAACGACTGCCTGGAGATATCCGCC
>NZ_LIPP01000264.1 GCF_001418335.1 Streptomyces aurantiacus
GCCCCCCTCGGCTCCTCCGTCCCATTCACCCTGCCCGTCCCATTCGCCTTGCCCGTCCCAGCCTTCTTGTCCGTCCCAGCTCGCTTGTCCGTCCTGACCGACGATCTCGTCGCAACCGCTGATGTCACCGTCGCCGAGGTTCTCGGCCGGTTCGCTGTGGTTCGTCATGCCGCGACCATCCCGCGAAATCCGGAATTCCGCTTTGCCCTGTGGATAACCACGACCATGACCACGTCAGGACTTGTCCACAGGAGGGCGGGGTCATGCGCGCGATGTCCGACCCACCGGGTTGCATGGGGCCATGAGCAACGAAGGGCTGGCCGGCACAGCTGAGGCCGTCCCCCCTGTCCCACCGGGACGAGGGGCTGTCGAGGGGCTTCGGCACCTCAACCGGCTGGGCCAGCGCCGGTCCAGCGCCGGTCCGACGCCGGTCCGACGCCTGTCCGGCGCCCATGGTTCGGAGCACCGGCCGCCCACGGCAACGCGGTCCCCTCCCTTGTCCCCACGGCCCCGTCCGGACCAGTGCGCTCACGGACCACGGCCGGGCACAGAGAGCAAAGCGGCACCGGCGAATACCCCCTAGGTTTGCCCACGTACCACCGGCGCAAAGTCGCACTTTTCACCACACCACACCAGAGAAACGAGCCCCGCCATGTCCCGCTCCGAGACCCCGACCGTCGTGCTGGTGCACGGTGCGTTCGCCGACGCCTCCAGCTACAGCAGCGTCATCCCCGCCCTGCTCAATCGCGGCCTGAAGGTCGTCGCTCCCGCGGTCCCCAACCGCAGNNCGGCCACTCCTACGGCGGCGCCGTGATCACGGTCGCGGGCGTGGAGGAGAACGTGAAGGCGCTGGTCTACCTGTCCGGCTACGCCCTCGAAGAAGGCGAGAGCCTCGGCGAACTGCAGGGCCGTTTCCCCGACTCCGACCTCGCCGCGGCCCTCGTCTACACGCCGTTCCCCATCGAGGGATCGGACACCCCGGGCACCGATGTGTCGGTGGACGTCGAGAAGTTCCCCGCCATCTTCGCCGCCGACGTCGACCCCGAGGTCGCGGCCGTACTCGCGGTCTCCCAGCGCCCCCTCGCGGCCCAGGCCTTCGCCGACGCCGCCCCGGCCGCCGCCTGGAAGACCAAGCCGTCCTTCGGCCTGGTGTCCTCCTCCGACCACACCATCAACCCCGACGTCGAGCGCTTCGGCTACCAGCGCGCCGGCATGACCACCATCGAGGTCGACTCCTCGCACCTGGTCATGCTGGCCCACCCCAAGAAGGTCGTCGCCTTCATCGAAGAAGCCGTCAAGTCCACCGTCAAGTAGTTCCCCGACCGGTCCTCACGCCGCTCGCACGATCTCCGGAGCACGGCTCGCGGGCCGTGCCGGGGAGGGCGCGTGCGAAGCGGCGGAGGACCGTATCGCGCAGAAAGCCGATCATGAACTCATCGTTTTCACGCCGCAGTGTGACCGTGTCGATGCTCGCCGGGGCCGCGGCCCTGGGGACCGCCGGCATCGCCCACTCGGCTTCGGGAGCAGCGCGACCCGCTCCCGCGGACCAGGGCAAGAGCAAGGGCAGGGGCCCGCTGCCCACCATCGTGCTGGTCCACGGCGCTTTCGCCGACGCCTCCAGCTGGAGCGCCGTCGTCGGGAAGCTCCTGCGTCAGGGCCATCGCGTCGTGGCCCCGCCGGTCCCGCTGCGCGGATTGGCCACCGATGCCGCCTACGTACGCAGTGTCCTGGACAGCATCGAAGGGCCTGTCGTGCTGGTCGGCCACTCCTACGGCGGGTCCGTCATCAGCCACGCCGCCGAGGGTGCCTCGCAGGTCAAGGCGCTGGTCTACGTGGCCGCCTTCGTCCCGGAGGTGGGTGAGAGCGCGCTGTCGCTGACCGGCAAGTACCCGGGCAGCACCCTGGAACGGGCCACGACCACGCAGCACTACCCGCTGTCCGGTGGCGGACAGGGTGAGGAACTCGTCATCCGTCAGGACCTGTTCCGTCAGCAGTTCGCGGCCGGTGTCCCCGTCACCACCGCGCGGACGATGGCCGTGGGACAGCGGCCGATCGCCGTTGCCGCACTCCAGGAGCGGGCCACCACCGCCGCGTGGAAGAAGCTGCCGAGCTGGTATCTGATCGCCACCGAGGACCGGAACATTCCGCCGGCGGCGCAGCGGTGGATGGCCGCCCGCGCCAAGGCCCACACGGTCAGCGTCCACGCACCCCACGCCGCCGCGGTGAGTGATCCGCACGCGGTGAGCGAGCTCATCCTCCGGGCGGCGCACGCCGTTCGGTCCGCTCACTGACCGTCCGGCGGACCACGTCGGACACAGCGGCACGGCGGCACGGCGGCACGGCGACCGGGTGCGCGCGGCCGGGTGAGTCCACAGGTGAGACACACGCGGCCGTGCCGCCTCCCATGAGTCGGCAGCGCCGCCCCCTGTCGGCCGAACGGCGGAGGGGGCGGCGCGGGCCGCTCGGGCTCCGGGCCGCGCCGAGGCGAAGGGCGGTGTTCTCCGTGGAAGAGCGCACGTCCGTCGGCACGGGTCAGGTGTGGAGCTGGGTCACATCCGTACCGATGGCGGTGGAGTCGAGTGCCGCGAGTGGCCGCAGGCCGCTGCCGTACCCGTGAGACCGGCCCGGCGGGCGGCCGGCGGAGGTCGGCTGTGCGGGCGGCTCAAGGAGTCGAGGAGGGCGTATGAGGACGGTACGCGCGGGCCGGGCGTCGGTGTCCCCGGTCGCCAGCCGCATGGTGCGCCATTCTCGGGGCGGAAGGCCATAGGCCCCCCGGAAGACGCGGCTGAAGTGGGTGGGGTTGACGAATCCCCAGCGCTGGGCGATGGACGAGACGGTGGGCGCCGTCCGGCTGCCGCGGGTCAGTTCACGTGCGCACTCCTCCAACCTGCGCCGCTGGATGAGCCGGCTGACGGTGACGCCTTCGCCCTCGAAGAGCCGGTGCAGATAGCGCACCGATATGTGGTTCGCCTTCGCGACGGATTCCGGTGACAGGGCTGGATCGGCCAGGTTCTCGTCGATGTGGTCACGGACGCGTTGCACCAGGTGATTCCGGGTGTTCCCGGCCTCCGTCGCCGTGTCCTCCGTGCGTTCGGCGACCAGCGCGGCGAACACGTCGGTCAGACCGTTCGCCAGACCACTCGCGGCAGCCGGGGAGAACGCGTGCGCCGATGCGACGACCGTGGCGAGCAACGGCATCAGGACCGCGGCACATCCCTGGTCCGTGTTGAACACGGTTCCGGTGACGCCGCGAAGATCCTCGTCCGGCAGCACCAGCATGTGGCGCGGCATATGGACGACGCGGGTGGAGAAACGCTCGGGAAAGTCCAGGGAGTACGGGCGTGTCGTGTCCCAGACGAAAAGGTCACCGGGGTTGGCCACGACCTGTCGGCCGTCCTGGGCGAGCACCGTCGTACCGGACATCTGCAGGGCGATGGCCACGAGCGGCTCCGGTGAGCGCGTGATGTGAGCCGCCGTCCGGCGCACGCGGTACGCGTCGGCCTCGACGGCTGTGACCCGCAGGACTCCCACGCGGTGGGTGACAATGCGCCCTTCGAAAGGGTGCCGGCCGCGCAGGGTGATGCTCACAGGCACCAGTGCCTGTTCCACCGCCTGGCGCCAGTAGGTGAGTCTGTGTTCGTCGGGCACCGAAGCGGTCGTCAGGACCGGACTCATCCGGCTCTCCTCTCATCCGTGCAACACCGGCGGAGGCCTCGGACACCCCGTGCCCGCACGGACCTGGCGGATGCCCGGCACCTCGAAGAGGCGACGGCCGTACCCGGGCGAGTGCGGATGTCCCGTCGCGGAAGGTGTTCCTCGCGACGGGCCCGGGCGGCGACGCTGCCGTCCGGTTCTCCGCTGCGACCAGCCAAGCAGTCCGGCGTCCGGCCCTCCAGGCAGAAAGCAGGCAGAAATGCGGCACAGAGGCCAGGGCCGACCTATGGTTCCGCCGTTTTCGCCGTCTCCTGGTTGGCGGTGACGGTGACGGTGACCAGGAGACGGCGGACGCGCCGAAGGGGTGCGTCACCTCGGGGGACGTAGCCGGCCCGCGCCGGCCCCAGCCCGCTCCGGCCGCCGCCGCCAGAGCTCCTGCCAGGGCCGGGCCGACCGCGCGCGCCGGATTCATGTTCACGGCACCCAGTGCGGCGGCCCCTCCCAGTTGGTCAAGCTCGACCACGGCGAGTGTTCCGCGCGGGAGTTGCCCGCGGGCTGCTGCGACGCCACGCTATGCCGGTCCGCGCCACGGGCTTTCCGGTCAGCGCACCGGACCGTTTCCCACAGCGCACTGCTCGACGCCACCTCCCGGCACGGCACCGTGGCCGGCCCGCGCCGCCGACAGTGACAGACAGGTGCCGGGACTCCGGACGCGCGCGCAAAGACGCCCGGCCCGGCTGTGACCTCCCGACCTCCCGACCTCCCGGCCTGCTGACCTGCTGACCTGCTGACCTGCTGACCTGCGCTGTCTAGACTTCTGGTCACCGTGCTCAAGGGGAGCGACGGGAGCACGGGGAACGGAAACGGGACGGGGAACACGGAGTGACCGGTGATGACGAAGCGTTCGGAGCCGCGCTGCGCGCGCTGCGGGTTGCCGCTTCACTGACCCTGGAGGGGCTCGCCGAGGCGTCGGGGGTCAGCGTCCGGGGCATCGGAGATCTTGAGCGTGGGCGGCGGGCCGCGCCCCAGCGGCGGACCGTCGCGGCGCTCGCGGACGGACTGGGGCTGGACGAGGCCCAGCGGGAGCGGCTCCTGGCAGTCGCCAGAGCCGGGCGCACCACGGCTTACAGCCCTGCCGGGGTACGGGCCCTCCCGCGCGGCATCGTCGACTTCGTGGGCCGGACCCGGGAAATGGCGTCCCTCACCGAACTCGCGGAGTCGGCCGTGGCCCGGCTCGGCACCGCGAAGGACGCGGGCCAGGTGGCCGTGGCGGTCTCCGGGCCGCCCGGAACGGGAAAGACCGCCCTCGCTCTGCATGCGGCGCGGGAGCTGGCAGGCCGATTCCCCGACGGGCAGTTGGTGGTCGACCTGCGAGGCATGGACGACGAGCCGCCGGGGCCGGCCGAGCTGATGCTCACCGTCCTCAAGGCTCTCCAGGTGGCGGACCGCGACCTGGCGAAGGCGGGGCCGCAGGGGCACCCCGGGTTGTACCGGCATCTGCTGGCCGAACGACGCTGCCTGCTCGTGCTGGACAACGCCCGCGACGAAGGACAGGTGCGCCCGCTGCTGCCGGGCGCCGGCGCGGGAATGGTGGTGGTGACCAGTCGGCGCATGCTCACGGGCCTGGAGAGCGTGCAGTGGCTCCCGTTGGGCGAGCTGACGCCGACGGAGGCCGCGGCCTTCCTGGCCGGCCTGGTCGGAGCCGAACGGGCGGCGGCGGACCCGGCGTCGCTCGCGGAGGTGGCCCGGCTCTGCGGACACCTGCCGCTGGCGCTGCGGGTGGCGGGCAACTGGCTGGCCACCCGCACGGGCTGGTCCGTGCGCAGGCTCGCCGACCGTCTGGCGCTGGAGGACCGCCGACTGGACGCGCTGTCCACCGGAGACATAGGTGTCTCCGCCGCCTTCGACCTCTCCTACCGTCAGCTCACCCCCACGGCCGCCCGGATGTTCCGGCGCCTCTCGCTGATCGCGGGCCCGGACGCCGGGGTCGCCGCGGCCGCCCGGTTGACCGGGCAGGAGTTGTTCGACGCCGAGGACACCCTGGAAGAGCTGGTCGAGGCGGGGTTGCTGGGCTCGGACGGGGAACGCTACCGGCTGCACGACCTGCTGTGCCTGTTCGCGCGTACCCGCCTCGTGGCCGACGAGAGTGCCGAGGCCGTCGGCCGGGCGGCGGCAGCTCTGGACGACTGGCTGCTGGAGACCACGATCGTGGCCGGCCGCTGGTTCGAGCCCGGCCACGGAGCTCCCCCGGTGGACTGGCGGGGACCGGTCGATCTGTCTTCGGCCGACCTCGCCCGCCGGTGGCTGAAGACGGAGGGCGTCAACTGGCTCGCGGCGCTGCGTACGGCCGCCGCGGCCGGTGAGCACGCCACGGTGGTGGAGGTGGCCGAGGCGCTGCACTGGTTCTCCGACCAGTGGATCTCCTGGGTGCACTGGCCGGAGGTCTTCGGCACGGCCGCCGAGTCCGCGCACGCGCTGGGGGATTCCCTGCTCGAAGCAACTCAGCTCAACTACCACGCGTGGGCGCTTCTCGTGTGCGAAGGGCGGCTCCACGACAGCGTCGCCCGTGCCGGTCAGGCCCTCGCCGCCGCGCGGCGAGCGGGCGACCTGCTGCAGGAGGCCTGGGCGCACCAGTACCGCGCGTGGGCCTTGCGCAAGATCGGAGACCACGTGACGTCCGGCAAGGACATCGTCAGGGCCGCCGAACTCTTCGAAGCCGCAGGGGACATGCACGGCAGCCTCCAGTGCATGCACAACCACGCCCTGAGTCTGATGGCCCAGGGGAGGTCCGAGGAGGCCCTGGTGTCCTACCGGCGCACCCACGCCTTCCTGTGGCAGGCGGGGGACCGCGTCAACCCGCACATCGCCGACATCACCCGGTTCGAACTGCACTGCAACATGGGAGTGGCGTATGCCCAGTTGAAGCAGTGGGACGACGCGCTCGTCCATCTGTGGACGGCAGTCCGCATGTGTCACGACACGGGCAACACCTCGCTGGAGAGCCGTCGGCTGATCGACCTGGGCGGCGTGCTGCTCGATGCCGGGCGATCGGCGGAGGCCCAGGACGTCTACGCCCGAGTGCTGACCCTGGGTGCCGACGCCGACCCGCGGGCCGTCACGGAGGCACGCGAACGGCTCGACGGGCTCCGCGACGCGTGAGCCGTCGCCCACCCATCACACCCATCACGCCCACCACACCCGCCGGCCCCGTGCGGGTGGGAGGCCGGAGGAGGCGGGATCGGTCGCGACGTCGTCCACGCTAGCCGTGTCGTGCGTCCGGTTCTGTTCTCATCGTGCGCGCGGGTGGTTCTCTCCGCGCACGAAGCGGTCCTGGGACGACCTGCGGATGCCGGCCGCGACCGGCTGAGGCGCCCCGTCGGCACCCGTGCGCTGCCAGGTCAGAGCCGGTGCGCCGAAGGACAACTTGCCTCCGTCGCCCGCCCTAGGGTGAAAACCGGGACCGAGCGGGCTCGACACAGCCGTCCCGTACACCCGCCGGAGGAGGATCCGGCGGCAGAGTCACTCCCCGAAAAGCCACTCCCTCGAAATACCCAGGAGATACACATGGCCGACGCCGTGGAACCCGTGGTACCGGTACTTGAGCCGGCGGCAGCCGCGTTCGCCGAGGCGACCGCGAACCCTCCGTACCTGTTCGACCTGGCGCCCGCCGAGGGCCGCAAGGCCGTCGACGAGGTCCAGTCCGGCGAGATCGACAAGCCGGCGGTGGACGAGGAGTGGATCACTGTCTCCGGCGGCCCCACGGGCAGCGTCCGCGTGCGGCTCGTCCGGCCCGCCGGTGCCGAGGGACCGCTGCCGGTGATCCTCTACATCCACGGTGCGGGCTGGGTGTTCGGCAACGCCCACACCCATGACCGGCTGGTGCGCGAGCTCGCCGTCGGTGCGGGCGCCGCCGTGGTCTTCCCGGAGTACGACCTCTCCCCCGAGGCCCGTTACCCGGTGGCCATCGAGCAGAACTACGCGGTCGCCCGGTGGATCGTCGAGCAGGGCGCGTCCAAGCAACTGGACGGCGGCCGGCTGGCCGTGGCGGGCGACTCGGTCGGCGGCAACATGAGCGCCGCGCTGACCTTGATGGCCAAGGAGCGGGGCGACCTCCCGCTGGTGCAGCAGGTGCTGTTCTACCCGGTCACCGACGCCGCGTTCGACACCGGCTCCTACCACCAGTTCGCCACCGGCTACTTCCTGCGCCGTGACGGCATGCAGTGGTTCTGGGACCAGTACACGACCGACGAGAGCGAGCGGGCGCAGATCACCGCCTCACCGCTGCGCGCCACCGTCGAGCAGCTCACCGGCCTGCCCCCGGCCCTCGTCATCACCGGCGAGGCCGACGTCCTGCGCGACGAGGGCGAGGCGTACGCGGCCAAGCTGCGTACGGCGGGCGTCCCGGTGACCGCCGTACGTTTCCAGGGCGTCATCCACGACTTCGTGATGCTCAACGCCCTGCGCGAGACGCACGGGGCGCAGGCGGCCATCGACCTGGCCGTCCACACCCTCCGTACCGCCCTCGCCACTCGCTGACCCGGCGAACACGGGCGGCCTCGTCCACGTGATCCGCGCCGCGGTACGCCCGACGGGCTGACGCACAGGAGGGCCGGCTGACCGGCCACCGGGCCATACCGAGCCGTGTGTACGCACCCCGACCGGGTTCGTACGCACGGCTTCGGCGTGCGTGGGCCGATCTGCCGACCCCCCGCGGCCGAAACTCGCGGCCGAAACTCGGCGGTGTGCGCGTGCAGGCATCACCGCATGCGCTGCCGGTCAATGCGGCTCCCCTCCGGACGCCTAACGTCCATCGGGTCCCGTACATCACCGTGCATTCCAGGAGGCGCATATGACGACCACTCACTCCCCAGCCCCGGGCGGCAGCCAGCCCCGGCTGCACCAGAAGGGCCAGGTCATTCAGGAGTTCGGGACGGTGAAGCAGTTCCCGATCGGTCTGTCCTACGAAGCCCGCATGTACTCCTGCCAGCGCCTCAACCAGCTGCTGGCGGACACCCAGATCCTGCACGGCCTGTACAAGAAGCACCACTGGCTGATGCGGGGCGCCACCTTCTACCAACTGCACCTGGTGCTGGACAAGCACGCCGGGGAACAGCTGGACATCGTGGACGCCCTTGCGGAGCGCGTCCAGACACTGGGCGGCGTAGCGGTGGGCGACCCCCGGCACGTCGCGGAGATCACGTCGATCCCCCGGCCCCCGGACGGGGTGGAGGAGGTCCCGGCGATGCTCTCGCGACTGCTGGAAGCCCACGAGAACATCCTCGTGGCGGCGCACGACGCCGCCGCACGGGCCGCCGGGCTCGGCGACGACGGGACCAACGACCTGCTGGTCTCCCAGGTGATCAGGACCGGGGAGCTCCAGGCGTGGTTCCTGGCTGAGCACCTGGTCGACACGCCCCTGGTCCGCAGCTGAGCAATCCTTCCGGTCGAACGACGGCGGCCGGCGGCCGGCGGCCGGCGGCCGACGATCCGCCGACTCGTGCGGTGCGGCACCGCGGACGGCGAGGCGCAGGACGGTCACCCGGTCGCCGGTCCGTCCATCCGTCTATCCGTCTATCCGTCTATCCGGCCAACGCGAGAACGAGTGGGAGCACTTGATCAGCTCCGGCCCGGCGCAGGAGGCGTGCGCCTACGGCCAGGGTCCAGCCGGAGTCGGTGTAGTCGTCGACGAGCAGGACCGGGCCGGGGGCGGCAGCCAGGGCGGCGGCCAGGTCGGCGGGCACGGCGAACGAGTCGGCCAGGACACGCAGTCGCTGGGCGGAGTTGCTGCGGTGCCCGGCATGCTCGTCGGCGTGCGGGGTGTAGGCCAGGCTGCCCAGCAGCGGGAGCCTGCCCACCCTGGCCACGCCCTCAGCCAAGGAGGCGACGAGCCGCGGGCGGGTGCGGGACGGCATGGCGACGATCCCCACCGGCCGCGCCACCGCGTCGGGGGCGCCGCCGGCCCAGCCGCCCGGCGAGCGGGCCCAGTCGGCCAGCACCGTCACGACGGCGTTCAGCACGTCATCCGGAACCGGCCCGTCCGGCGCCTGCGCCGCCAGGATCGGCCGCAGCCGGTTGCCCCAGCCGATGTCCGACAGCCTGCCCAGCGCACGCCCCGTGACCGCCTGCTGCCCCGCAGGGATACGGCCCTTCAGGTCCATGCCGACCGCAGCGAGGCCGGTCGGCCACATCTTGCGGGGCTCGACCTCGGCCCCCGGCCGGTCCAACTCGCCTGTCGCCGCCGAGAGAGCCGTGGGAGAGACCGCCGCCGCCAGCCAGGGTCCGGCACAGTTGTCGCAGCGACCGCACGGGGCGGCCTTCTCGTCATCGAGCTGCCGCTGCAGGAACTCCATCCGGCACCCGGTGCTCGCCACGTAGTCCCGCATGGCCTGCTGCTCCGCCGCCCGCTGCTTCGCGACCCAGGCGTACCGCTCCGCGTCGTACGCCCACGGCTGCCCGGTGGCGGTCCAGCCGCCCTTCACGCGCTTGACCGCACCGTCCACGTCCAGCACCTTCAGCATCGTCTCCAGGCGCGAACGCCGAAGATCCACCAACGGCTCCAGTGCCGGCAGCGACAGCGGACGGCCCGCGTCCTCCAGTACCGCCAGAGTGCGCCGGACCTGCTCCTCCGGCGGGAAGCCCACCGAAGCGAAATACGCCCAGATCGCCTCGTCCTCCCGGCCCGGCAGCAGCAGCACATCCGCATGATCCACACCACGCCCCGCGCGCCCCACCTGCTGGTAGTACGCGATCGGGGACGAAGGCGACCCCATGTGCACCACGAACCCCAGGTCCGGCTTGTCGAAACCCATCCCCAGCGCCGAGGTCGCCACCAGCGCCTTCACCCGGTTCGCCAGCAGATCCTCCTCCGCCTGCAACCGGTCGGCGTTCTCCGTCTTCCCCGTATAGGAAGCCACCGGATACCCGCGCTGCCGCAGAAACGCCGCGACCTCCTCCGCCGCCGCCACCGTCAGCGTGTAGATGATCCCCGAACCCGGCAGCTCCCCCAGCCGCTCCCCCAGCCACGCCAGCCGGTGCGCCGCATCCGGCAACTCCAGCACGCCCAGCCGCAGGCTCTCCCGGTCCAGTGGCCCCCGCAGAACCAGTGCGTCCCCACCGCCCGTGCCCAGTTGCTCGGCCACATCCGCGGTCACCCGCGCGTTCGCGGTCGCGGTGGTGGCCAGTACCGGCACGCCCTGCGGCAGCTCCGCCAGCATCGTGCGCAGCCGGCGGTAGTCGGGCCGGAAATCATGGCCCCAGTCAGAGATGCAGTGCGCCTCGTCGACCACGAGCAGACCGGTCGTGGCCGCCAGCCTGGGCAGCACCTGGTCGCGAAAATCCACGGAATTGAGCCGCTCCGGACTCACGAGGAGAACGTCGGTCTCACCACGCTCCACCTCTCCGTAGATGGCGTCCCACTCCTCCGGATTGGCCGAGTTGATGGTGCGCGCCTGGATACCGGCCCGTGCCGCCGCCTCGACCTGGTTACGCATCAACGCCAGCAACGGCGAGATGATCACCGTCGGTCCTGCGCCGCGCCGCCGCAGCAGAGCCGTGGCGACGAAGTACACCGCCGACTTGCCCCAGCCGGTCCGCTGCACCACCAGTGCGCGTCGGCGCTCCTCCACCAGGGCCGCCACCGCCTGCCACTGATCCTCCCGCAACCGCGCCGAACTCCCCGGGGCACCGACGAGCTCGGCGAGGATGGCATCGGCTTCAGCACGGAGCTCCAGGTTGTCCATGTCCCCATGCAACCCGATGGCACTGACAATCAGCGAATCCGCCGACCGTGTCAGAGGGTTTACGAAGAGTGCGACCGCTGGACGACGAGGGGGCCGCGCGCATGCTTCGGCAAGCCGGCGCACAGGGGGTGTTGCCGCTGGTCCTCGCCGTGCGAGGGTGATCCTTGCGGTGCTGTGGTGGACACCGGGCAGGGATATAAGCGGCGGACCACCACATAAGGGTCGGCAGCCCCAATTGCTCGTTGCCGCAACCAAGTTCGGCAGGAAGAATTGGCCTCGCGCCCCGCGTGGCCTCCCGAGGCCGCCCGTTCGGGCTGTACTGCGGCGCGCTCCCCCAGTCCGACCCCCGCCCGCAGTGTGGGCGCGTAGCCGAAGGGAGGACCGTGACCTTCGGATTCGCTCCGTCCTCGGCGGCGTCGATGTCGACGTCCGCCGATTCCACCAATCCACTGACCCGGATACTTGAGCCCGCCGAGTGGGCCGCCGCGGGGATTCCGCTTCTGCGTAGTCCCCGGGAGGTCGTCAGCGGACTGCACTCCCGGCATCGGCCCGCACCCACGACCGCGATCGTGGCAGTGCTCGATCCCGACGAGCGGCTGAACGCGAGCGCCTCCTTCACCAGACGGCCGGCTCCGGCGGACGGCTGGATGTTCCGCAACGCGCTGCTCGCGCAGCTGCGCCGGATCATCCCGCACGACCTGCGACGCCGCACACCGGTGCGTACGGCCGTGCTGATCTACTGCCGCGACGGCGACGCGCGTTGGACGGAGGAGGACGGGGCGTGGATGTGGGGGCTGCGGGACGCCTGCACGCTGCACGGCCTGCGCTGCGGGGCGTACATCACGCTGACCCGGGACGGCTGGCAGGTGCTCGGTGAGGGGCGCGGCGGACGCCGGCCCAGCGCGGACTCGCCGCCGGAGTCGCTGGAGTCGTCCGGGACGGCGGAGGCCGTCCAGCCGCGCACCGGTGGCGCCGCCTCGGAGGTCCTGCGCCGCGCGGCCGCCCGCTGAGCCGACGGCCGGCTCCGGTCGTCGACACGGGCACGGGTCGCCGCGTGCGGCAGGGCAGGCCCAGTCCCGGAGGCCACCGCCCCGGCTCTCGGACCGCCCCGGCTCTCGGACGTCCATGAGAGCCGAGCCGAGGGCGTCCAGGCGGCAACGCGGGCGGTCGGGCCGGCCGACTCAGGTCAAGTCCTGGGACGACCGGACCGGACGCGTCGGCGACGCACCCGAAGGGGCACCATCGACCGCCGAACGCCACAGCCGCACGGCCATGTTCCGCTCGGGCTCGCGTCCGCATACCACGAGGACGGTCCGCCGTGTGCCGGCACATCCCCCGTACCGGCACACGTCGAACCGTCCTCCGTGCTTGCTCCGAGCAGCTGCCACCGCGATGGCAGCCCGGTCGGGAGACCCTCAGGAGAGCGTGAGACCCCCAGAAGAGCGGGGGTCCCTAGACTCCCGCGCCCAGCACCGAGTTGATCATCTGCGGGTCCCCGCAGACGATCAGCAGGGCACCGGCTCGGCCGAGAGCCAGCGGCAGCGCGGTGGCGGCAGTCGCGTCGGGCCCGCCGTTGACGGCGACCACGACCACGGGCCGGGACGCGGCACGACCGACAGCGGAGGCGTCGGCGTAGAACACGTCGTCTCCCGCGTCGTGCTGGGCCCAGTACGCGGCCTCGCCGAAGGAGAGCTCGTGCGCGGCCCACGGATGCGGTTCGCCGGTGGTGATCACCAGCACCTCACCGGGGGCCCTGCCCGAGTCAAGGAGCAGGTCGACCGCTTCCTCGGCGGCGTCCAGCGCGCCCTCGGCCGAGGCCAGGACCAGCTGGATCTGCGGAGTCGAGGCTGCGGCGGGGGCCGCCGGAGCGGACGGCTCCGGCTTGGCCACGGCCGGGTCGCGCGGCGTGCGTTGCACAGGCGGCATCGGCCGGACAGGACCCGGGCGGCCTGGACGCGGCGGAGCCGCGGGACGGGGGCCGGGTACGGGACGGGGGGTCGGCGTGGTCCGGCCGGTGGCCGGACTGACGCGGGGACCCTGGGCACTCTCGTGAATCTGAGGCTCCTCGGGAATGAGAGGCATGAGCTGATTTTTATCAAACACCGGTGCGACTCGCGTCAGCGGGTGGCACATGAGTGCGAACGGGACCGTCAGAAGTCGAAGCCGAGTTGCCCCTCGATCTCCGGAACGCTTCCGTCCGCCCAACTGCGGACCTTCTTGAGGTGCCGCCACTGGGGCAACGCATCAAGATACGCCCACGACAGCCGGTGGTACGGGGTGGGGCCCCGCATCTCCAGCGCGGCCTTGTGCACCGGTGACGGATACCCGGCGTTGGCCGCAAAACCGAAGTCTGCATGGTCGACACCCAGTTCGGCCATCATTTTGTCGCGCCGGACCTTCGCGATCACCGAAGCCGCCGCGACGGCGACGCAGGACTGGTCGCCCTTGATCACCGTGCGGACCCGCCACGGAGTGCCGAGGTAGTCGTGCTTCCCGTCGAGAATGATCGCGTCGGGACGCACCGGCAGCGCTTCGAGGGCACGGCAGGCGGCCAGCCGCTGCGCGGCCGTCATCCCCATCTCGTCGATCTCCTCCGGAGAGGCGTGCCCGAGGGCGTACGACGTCACCCACTCCGCCAGTATCGCGGCGAGGGCTGTGCGTCGCTTGACGGTGAGGAGCTTGGAGTCGGTGAGACCTTCGGGCGGGCGGCGCAGGCCGGTGACCGCCGCGCAGACGGTGACGGGGCCGGCCCAAGCGCCGCGCCCCACCTCGTCGACACCGGCAATGACCTTCGCTCCGGTCGTGGCGCGCAGGGAGCGCTCGACGGTGTGGGTGGGTGGTTCGTACGGCATGGCGTAGTCAGCCTACGCCGCCCGGAACCCCACGCGACACCCGGTTCCCCCGAGCGCCCCGGAAGCCCCCGGCCACGTCGGCCCGGAGTCCACCCCGGACCGGCCCGGAGTCCGCACGGGGCCGGCCCGGAGTCCCCGCAGGGCGCACCCCGAACCCGGTCAGGCGCCTTCCGGTCGCAGCAGCGGGACCATGAGCTGGTCGATCATCTCCTCGATGTCCCGCTCGTTCCATTCGCTCCCGCACATCTTCGAGCGATACATCATCATGGCCGGAATGGCGTCGAGGACATAGGAGTTCGCCGCTTCCGGCCGCACTTCCCCCCGCCGGATTCCACGAGCGAAGACCTCCCCGAGCAGTCTGATGGCCGGCTCCACGACCCCCTCCAGGATCACCTCCTGGAAGCGCTGCGCCTGGGCGGAGTCGCATTCGTGAATCACTGAGCGCAGCGCGAATCCGGGGCGTGAGAACATCGCCTCGCGCGCCCGCAGGCACAGCTCCAGCAGGTCCTCCCGCACACTTCCCAGATCGGGCACGTCCACGAGCGACGGCAGCCCCGCGCGGAGCGCGTCCGCGACGAGGTCCTCCTTCGACGGCCAGCGGCGGTAGACCGCGGCCTTGCCGGTCTGGGCGCCGGACGCGACGCCCTCCATCGTGAGGCCGTTCCAGCCGACCGTGCTGAGCTGTTCCAGTGCGGCGTCGAGGATCGCGCGTTCGAGTACGACACCGCGCCTGCGCGGCGCGGCCGCCTGAGCGGGGGCGGCCGTCCAACCCGAAGTAACCATGAGCCTGTCTCCGTTTGAGCGGACTGGGGCACGCGCGTTCACACGCGCGCGCCAGGCGGACCGGGGAGGGTCCGTAAGCGGTCAAGTGACGCAAAGTGGCAGCGACTTCAGTGAACGCTTGCGTTCACTGTCGGGGACTCACTACCTTTTGACGCGGCAGTGAACGCGAGCGTTCACTAACGCACCCGTGGGGGACTCGATGTCGTGGGGGACTCGATTGTGACAACCTCTCCGTTGATTCAGGATCAGAAGCCAGGAGCGGCCCGCCGGGAGGGGCACCCCGGCATCGCGCTCACCATCATCGCGGCCTGCCAACTCATGGTGGTACTCGACGCGACGATTGTGAACATCGCCCTCCCGCACATTCAAGGCGCACTCAAGTTCTCCACCACGGATCTCACCTGGGTGGTCAGCGCCTACACACTCACGTTCGGCGGTCTGCTGCTGCTCGGCGGCCGGGCCGGTGACATCCTCGGCCGCCGCCGGGTCTTCATGTTCGGCATCCTGCTCTTCACGGCCGCCTCGCTGCTCGGCGGGCTCGCCCAGGAGCCCTGGCAATTGCTGGCGGCCCGCGCCCTCCAGGGGGTGGGTGGCGCGATCGCCTCCCCCACCTCGCTGGCACTGATCACCACGACGTTCCCCGAAGGGCCCGAGCGCAACAGGGCCTTCGGAGTCTTCGCAGCGGTCTCGGCCGGCGGCGGCGCGATCGGTCTGCTGGCGGGCGGCATGCTCACCGAGTGGCTCGACTGGCGCTGGGTGCTCTTCGTCAACGTACCCATCGGTGTGCTGATAGCCGTGGTCACACCGCTCTACATCAGCGAGTCCGAACGGCATCCGGGACGCTTCGACATCGCGGGCGCGCTGACGTCGACGATCGGTATGGCCACGCTCGTCTACGGCTTCATCCGGGCCGCGGAGGAGGGCTGGCGGGACAGCATCACCATCGGGTCCTTCGGCACCTCGGTCGTCCTTCTGGTGGCCTTCGCGCTGGTCGAATCCCGGGCCAAGGAACCGATCACACCCCTGCGCATGTTCGCCGACCGCAACCGCTCGGGCACGTACGTGATCATGCTGAGCCTGGCCGCGGCGATGTTCGGCATGTTCTTCTTCATCGTCCTCTTCGTGCAGAACGTGCTGCAGTACACGCCGATCGAGGCAGGCCTGGCCTTCCTCCCCGTGACGGTCGCGATCGGCGTGGGGGCGGGGCTGTCGCAGCGTCTCCTGCCGGTACTCGGCCCGAAGCCGTTCATGGTGGTCGGGTCGGCCCTCGCCGTGATCGGGCTCGGCTGGCAGACGTTCATCGACCCCGGGAGCTCGTACGTCAACGGCGTACTCGGTCCGATGCTGGTGTTCGGCTTCGGCATGGGGCTGAACTTCGTGACACTCACCCTGACCGCGGTCTCCGGAGTGGCCGCGCACGAAGCGGGCGCCGCGTCGGGTCTGCTCAACGCCACGCAGCAGGTAGGCGGTTCGCTCGGCCTCTCCATCCTGACCACGGTCTTCGGCACGGCGAGCCGGGACGAGGGGAAGAAACAGGTCACGGACTTCATGGCCAACGCCTCGGCCGAACAGAAGGCGGAGTTCGCCAAGACCCAGCAGCTGCCTGCTCCCTGGAGCCATGAGGTACTCGCCCAGGGCATCTCCACGGCCTTCATCCCTGCCGTCGCGATGGCGGTACTGGCCCTCGTCGTCGCCACCGTGGTGATCCGGGTCCGCAAGAGCGACCTGGAGGCATTGGCGGGCACGGCGGGGCCCGCCGCCGGCTGAGCGGCCACCACCGCGCGCTGCGCGCTCTGCAACCGGGCCGGGCCGCCGTCCTCAGGAGGACGGCGGCCCGGCCCCGTTCGGCCCGGCCGCGGTCGAGCGGAAGCCGCGACAGCGTGTACGCGGTCGGTGCGCGCCCCGCCTCGGCGACATCAGCGGTACGCCAGCTCGTCGCTCAGCCGGCTGCACATGCGCCAGTCCGCCTCGGGCGACGGCTCCCAGCCGTCGAGGATGCGGCGGGCGCGCGCCTCACCCCAACTCGTGGCGTACCAGGGTTTGACGTTCTCCTCCAGGTACTCCGCCGTGTATTTCAGAGCACAGGACCGAAGCGGCTCGTCAAGTTTGTCCAGAGCGGGCACGGCGTCGTCGGACAACCCGCGCGCGTAGTCGAGGTCGAACTTGCCCGTCTGCTCGTACCGCTGGACGTTGCGCTCGGCGATCAGGCCGTCGGGCGACATGATTCCGAAAGCGAGCACTCCCGCGGCGGCACTGGCGAGCACCACGCGCGGCAGCCAACGGGCGCCCAGGACGCCGGCCGCCATGATGAGCACGATGACCAGGCCGAGCCAGAGCTCGACGCTCACCACGGAGATCCTCAGCCGGGTCAGTCCGTACGCCTCCACGTACATGTCCATACGCCGCACCGCCGAGGCCACCACGACGAGGGCGAGGGCACAGAGGGTGCCGAGGACCGCGCGCACCAGTGTCCGGTCGCGCGAGCCGTCCCGCGGGGCCCAGCGCAGCGCGAAGACGATGACGAGGAGAGTGAGGAGCGTGACCAGCAGCAGCTGCCAGAAGCCCTGGCGCGCGTACTCGGAGTACGTCTGTCCGGTCTTCTCCAGTACGGCGTCGTATCCACCGAACAGGACGACCAGCTGGACGGCGTTGAAGGTCGCGAAGAGCGCGACGAGCACGACGAGGGGCAGCGCCCACTCGACGCGTCCGCGGGCACGGCCGGGGGGCACCTCGACGCGGTCCCACTGAACGGGCGCCGCGGCCGTGTACGCCGCCGTGAGAGCGCCGACCACGCCGACCACGAACAGGACGACGTGCCAGGGGCCGCCGGAGACGGAGGCGTCCGGCACGAGACTCTCCAGGAGGTCCGCGAAGGCCGCGTCCGCGCCGGCGAACAGGGCACCGAAGACCACCAGCAGTACGGCCGCCACCGCGATCGCCCGCAGGATCGGACCCAGGTTGCCGCGGGCGCCGCCGGTCCGCTCGCGCACTCCGCGCCAGCCCCAGCCCGGACCGGTGAGCAGCGAGGTGAAGAGCCCGATCGGTCCGAAGAACATTCCGGTCCAGGTTCGGCCGCCGTGCAGGGCGAGCGAGCCCACCGCGACGGCCGCGACGACGGCGAGGAACGACGGCCACTCGGCGTCCCGTACCGCCGGAACGATCAGCAGGGCGAGGGCACCGGCGCCCCACACCAGCGTCCAGGGGCGTGGTCGTCGGGCCGCCGCCCCGGCCGCGAAGTACGCGCCGAGCGTGACCGGGATCGCCACCAGCAGGAGGTTGAGCGCCAGGCCCTCGCCGAGCAGGAGCATGCTGAGCAGGCCGGTGGCCAGCGCGGCCCAGAGGGTCGCGGTACGGACGGGCGCCGGAGTCCGCGCGTGGATGTCCGCGAACCAGGACTCGACGGCGGGCCCGTCCCATCCCTCGTCGTCGCCGGGGTCCTCCTCAAGGGAGGAACGTGCCGCAGGAACAGTGTCCTCCGGTACCTCGACCGCGACTGCCTCCTTGACCGGCTCCTTGACCGGCTCCTCGGCCGGCTCCTCCGCTTCCGCACCTCTCGACGCGGTCTCGGACGGCTTGTCGGACACGGGACCCCCTCCCCGACCGGTCCGGGCAGCACACAGCGCACGGCTGAGGGGAAGCTCGGAACCGGTTACTCGTCGGCGCCGGCCCGTGATGATCAACGAGCGGCGTGGCGGAAAGGGTAACCGCGGGAAAGTCGACACAGCGGGGCCCGACCCCTCTGTGGCAGTGCTGTGACAGTGACGGGCAGCCGCCCACGAGCCCTACCGGCCTACCGGCCCCATCAGCTCTACTGGGCAGGCTCCGGCGTCAACCACCCCGGCAGCGCCTCGGTGCGCTCCACCCACTTCGCGGGCGGAGCCCCGGTCCGCCCTGCGGCCACGACGCCTCCGACGATGGCGCAGGTCGTGTCGATGTCGCCGCCGACCTCGGCGGTCGCCCAGAAGCCCGCTGTGTAGTCGCCGAGGGCCCGCGCCGCCGACCAGAGGGCGAACGGCACCGTGTCGTGCGCGGTCGTACGCCGCCCGCAGCCGAGGACCGCCGCGACGGTGGTCGTGTCCCCGTAGTCGAGCATGTCCCGGGCCCGCCGCAGCCCCGCGCCCACGGCGCTGCGCGGCACGAGGGCGATGACACCGTCGAGCAGCGCGTCGGGCGTGGGCGGGCCTCCCGGCGCCGCGGCCAGCGCGGCGGCGGCCGCCACGGCCATGGCGCCGACCACCGCCTCGCGGTGCTGATGCGTGGGGTACGCCGAGATCTCGGCCTGGTGTGTGGCCTGCTCCGGGTCGTCCGCGTACCAGGCGCCCAGGGGGGCGATCCGCATCGCCGCGCCGTTGCCCCACGAACCCTGTCCCTTGAAGAGGGCCGAGGACAGTTCGCGCCAGTCGCCGCCGTCCCGGATCTGCCGCAGCAACCGGTCGACCGCGGGTCCGTAACCCCGGTCGGCGTCGTGCCGCTCGGCGAAGGAGCGGGCCAGTGCGTCCTGGTCGATGCGGTGGTGGGCGGCCAAAGTGGCCACTACGGAGGCGGCCATTTCCGTGTCGTCGGTCCACTTCCAGGGCCCGGGCGGCAGTACGCGGTCCCGGAGAAGCGGATGGTTCGCGGGTACGAAGAACTGCGAGCCCAGCGCGTCCCCGACCGCCAGCCCGCGCAGGGCGGCCAGGGCGCGGACGAGGCGTCCGTCGGAAGAGGAGTCAACGGTCATCGCTCTGCCACTCTAACCGCTGACTCCGTACGGTTCCGGGTCACGCCAGCGCTCGAAAGGACGGTCGATCGTGTATCTGCCGTCCTTCCCGAGGACCAGCATCCGCATCTCCGCGTTCCCCGGGTTCGACAGCGACTCGAATTCGGCGACCGTCCAGTGGAACCAGCGCATGCAGAACAGCCGCATGGCCAGACCGTGGGTCACCAGGAGCACGTTGGGCGGGTGATCGGGTGCCTCGAAGCTCCGGAACAGGCTCTCCAGGAAGTTGCCGACCCGGTCGTACACATCGGCACCGGACTCGCCCTGTGCGAAGCGGTAGAAGAAGTGCCCGTACGCGTCGCGATAGGCCTTCTGGAGGCGTACGTCGTCGCGGTCCTGCCAGTTTCCCCAGTCCTGCTCGCGCAGCCGGGGCTCCTCGCGGACGCGCACGAGACCGGGGTCCAGANNGGTCTCGTGCGTACGGCGGTACGGGGAGACGTACACGCTCACCTGCTCGCGGCCGAAGACCTCCCGGAGCCGTTTGCCCGTCTCCTCCGCCTGCTGCCACCCCTTCTCCGTGAGTGCCAGAGCGTGGTCGGGTTCACGCTCGTAGACGGAGTCATCGGCATTGCCCACCGACTCGCCGTGCCGGACAAGGACGATGCGCCGTGGACGTGCCATACCGAAACCCTAGATCGGGTCACGCCCGATCGAGCACTCGTACGGGCTTCATACGTCGCAGGTCACACAAACCGGGGCCCGCTTCAGACGGTCCAGGCCGGTTCCAGCTGGACGATGTCCCCCGTGAGCGCCACGACATCCGCCTCTATCTGGGCCCGCAGAGAGAGCCGCTCCACGCGCTCCGCGCGGTATTTGCCGTGCTCGGCGGCCGACTGCCACATCGACAGGACCAGGAACTCATGTCCGGGCGCCTCGCCGAACATGCCCCGGACCATGCCGGGCGAACCCGCCATCGCCGGGTTCCAGACCTTCTCCTGCATCAGCGCGAAGTGCTCGGCGCGCTCCTCGTGCACACGGCAGTGCGCCACCCGTACGAGATCGGTCTCCGTGAAGCGCGGCTCGAAGCCGGTCTTCACGTCGAACCGGTAGTCGAACAGAGTGGAGTGCTGATCCTTGAAGGTGCCCGCCTGGGAGGCGGCCAGCCGGTCATGGGAGCGCGCCATGAAGGAGTCGTAGAAGGCACGGCTCTCCCAGAAGGCGAAGAGGTGGGCGACTCCGGGCCTTCCCCGGCTCCAGCCCCCGCCCCGCCCCCGGAATCCCGGCTCCCCCAGAAGTCCCGCCCATTTCCGCTGCCCCCGTTCGAAACCGCGGCGGTCGACCAC
>NZ_LIPP01000265.1 GCF_001418335.1 Streptomyces aurantiacus
CTGGTGGTCCGGCCGGCCGGAGCGGCGGGCGACCAGGTCACCCTGCAGACCCTGGTGTCCAAGCTGCAGATCCCCCGCCCCGGCGACCAGGTACTCCTGCTGGCCGATCCCGCGAACCCCGGCGGCTATCTCTACGCCGGGGTGGTCTGACCGGCGCCGCCCGATGAACTGGCAGGGGATGCTGGGCCTGTGGTGGACGGTGCCGGCGGGGCTGGCGCTGGTGGGGTACGGGGGCTCGCTGGCCGGGGTGACGCGGCCACAGCGGGCGGTGTGGGTGACGGCGCGGGTGGTGGAGGTGCATCAGCCGGAGCACGGGGACTCCAAGAGGCCCGGGATACCGGTGACGGTGGTGTTCCAGGACCCGGACACGGGGATGGAGTTCAGGCTGCGGCACGCGGGGCGGAACAACCACGTGGTGGACGCGGCATGGTTGGGGCGGGAGTTCCCGGTGCGTTATCCGCGGGGGCGGCCCGAGCGGTTCCACCTGATGCTGGACACGGTGGGGGAGACGCGGGGGCTGGGGGCGCCGAACTGCATGGTCTTTCTGCTGCTGGTGGGGCTGGTCGTCCAGTCGTTCTTCGCGCGGGGCTGGCCGACAGGGCTGATCTGCCTCGGCGGCCTGCTGTTCCTCATCGGCGCGCTCAGCCGGGACATCCGGAGCGTGCGCGCCCGCGCCGCGCTGCTGGACGGGGCCGTCGCCGTCCCGGGCCGCGTGGTGGCCGTCACCAAGGACGTCTACACCGACGGTGAGGGCTCCGAGATCGTCAACCACGCGCCCGTCGTCGCCTTCACCACCCGTGGGGGAATCCTTGTCACCGCGCTCTGCCGCGAAGGCATCCCGAAGCCCGGTCTGTCCCTCGGCCGCGAACTCACGATCCACTACGCGCCCGCCGACTGGTCCGTTCTCACCCCCGACCTCGACCACGACCGCCGCGACCGGGCGGCGGCCGTCAGGTTCGTCGTGATGCTGCGGCTCGCCGCGATCGCGACGGTCGCGACAGGCGCGAACTCCCTCTTCCACCTCGTGCCCGTCACCTGACGATGCAGGTCATGGCCGCCCACAGCAGGGGCGAGTGCTCGATCCGGCCGCCGGTGCGCCAGCGGTCCAGTTGCTCCCGCTGCCAGCCGCCGAGGCTGTGCACGGGGTCGCGGTGTTCGTGGGCGGCGTCGACGGCGACGACGGCCTCGGTGAGCGGGCGTACGGACTCGGGCGCGCCGGCCAGCCGGTGGAAGGCGAGGCTGGTGGGCAGTACCCAGCGGGTGGCGGTGACCAGTTCGGCACCGTTGTGGATCATCGCGGACGCGAGGCCGAACGACTCGGCGAACCGCAGATCGCCGCCGCTCTCACAGGCGATCAGGGCGACGCGCGCGGGCGCGGGCCACAGATGGGCCCCGGGGACGCCGTCGGCCCGCAGGGGGAGCGTGCCCAGGAGGAGATCCTTGGCCGACAGCGGCCGGTGGGTACGGATCACCTCCGTCAGCCCATCGGTGTCCGGGCCGCAGCACAGATGAAGCGTGCCGTCCTCGCTCTGCCCGCCCTCGACCGGCGCGCCGCGCACATGTCCGACGTACATCAGCCGGCGCGCCCCCTTCCGCAGCACGCCGCCCAGCCAGTCCCGGTCCAGGTCGGTGCGGCGAAACGCCTCTGCGGGGGCGGCCACGGGCGGCACGACGGTACCCGCGTCGAGACGGCGCTGTACGAGCGCCAGCAGCGCCGGGTCCGCCCCGGGCGGGCCCAGCACCGAGCCGAGCGGCGAGTCGGCCCGGAACCCGGGCACCCGGGGGTCGAGGACGAGCACGACGGCGTCAGCGTCGGCGTTGGCATCGGCATCGCCGTCCGTATCGGCGTCCGTACCGGCACCGGCCGCGAGGTCGGCGCCGGCGCCGGGTCGTCGTAGCGAGGCCGGCGCGGTGGTCACGACGTCCGCGAGGTCGATGAGCCGTACATCACCGCCGCCCGCACCGCCCCTGCCGTCATCGTCATGGTCCACGGCGAGCAGTTCCCACGGGATCTGGGCGACCCGGGGCGACGGCTGGATGCGTACCAGCGGGCGGCCCGCGCGCTCCGACACGTGGCGGATCTGCTCGGTCAGGCCCGGCGGCCACAACGCCTCGGCCAGCACACGCGCGAGCCTGCGTTCGGCCTCGTACCCGGCCATCGCCCCTGACGCGAAGGCGCGCCGCATCCCCTCCGCCCCCTCGCCCGCGCCGGGCAGTGCGGCGGTCAGCGCGCGGACCGCCCGGTCGACCTCCTCGAAGGGCGCGTACCCGGTGCCGAACCCCTGGGCCACCCGCGTCCACGTCCAGGTCATGTACAGGTCGCCGGCGTCGGCCAGCCGGACCTGGACCACCGGGCGGTTCGTCAGGTCGTCGGTGACCAGAACAGCACCTCTTCCTCGCTCACGATCCGCCGGTGATAGCGGAACTCGGCCGCCTTGATGTACTGCTCAAGCGCGACGCGCCCCGTTTCCGGTGACATCACCACCCTCGGCGGCGGCGCGACGCGCAGGCCGACGGAGGCGGCGGCCTCGGCCGCCACGCCGCCGAGCGTCATCGGGCCGTCGGCGGACGTGGCAGACGTAGCGGGCGCGGGCGCGTACGTCTTCATGGCGGGGTCCGGGAAGACCGTCCCCTCGCCGGTGGCCGCGGGCGGCGTACGCCCGGTGCGGCCCAGCACCAGCGAGGCGCCCGCACAGCGGTGTTCCACCAGTTCGAAGAGCAGTCCCTGGTCACCGCCGCGGTTGACGAGGCGGAAGGCCAACCGCATGGCGTCGTCGGCCAGTTCCAGCCACTGGCTGCGCGCGTGGGCGGTGGCGAAGTCGTAGCGTGCCGCCTCCAGCGCCAGCGCGACGGGAAGCGCGAGGGAGACCGCGGTGCTGATCGCGGTGGTGATCGACGCCGGCTCGTAGTCACTGGGGTCGATACGGTTCAGGTTGTCCTCAAGGATCCGGGCGAGCATCAGGTCGACCTGTGCGCACCGCTCGTACACCCCGCGCTCCTGGTACACGTCGCGCGCCGCCTGGGCCAGCCGCCGCAACTCGGCGATGTCGCCCCGGTCGTACGCGTGCTGGGCGGCCAGCAGCATGGTGTCGGCGGCGGCGATCGCGGAGCCGAGCCGTTCGAAGCGGGCCAGGCTCGACGCCATCAGGCCGGTCGCGCCGGCGGCGTCGCCGCGGTGCTCGGCGAGGGCAGCGCGCGCCTGTTCGCAGACCGCGAGGTCCTCGGACCGGCCCTGCCGCTCGAAGATCGCGGAGGCCTCGGCGTACAGCTGTTCCGCGCGGTCGAGGTCGCCGGCGCGCATCGCGGCGTACGCCCGGTGGGAGATCAGCTGCTGCCGTTCGGCGAGGTGTCCGATCGCCCGATAACCGTCGTCCGCGCGGGCGAAGTAATCCTCGGCCAGGTCGAACCGCCTGGTCGAGGCGCAGATGACGCCCAGGCAGTCCAGCAGCTGCGCCACGATCAACGGCGGCACGACCACGGGCGTGGTCTCGGACGTGATCGCGGACGTAATCGCGGGCGTGGTCGCGGGCGTGGTCGCGGACGTGAGCGACAGCAGCGCCGAAGCCAGCTCCTCGGCCGCGCCCCACTCGCTCCGGTCCACCAGCAGATGCACCCGGGTCCGGCCGATCTCCGCGGTGCGCAGCCCCTCGGGATCGTCGAACTCGGCCAGCAGGGTCGCCGCCTCGTCCACCGTCGCCTGCGCCTCGTCCAAGTTCCCGGTCCTGCGCAGCAGTTCGGTCCTGGCCAGCAGTGTCTTCAGCAGGACCTCCAGCCACAGTTGACGGCCGCGGGGTCCCATCGGCTCGGCCGCGACGCCCCGTACCAGGCCGAGGGCCCGCTCGACGGAGAGGGCCGCACCGGGCAGATCCGTGGCCGTGAGCTGGACCGTCCCGATGTCGGACAGCAGGTGCCCCCGCAGGAGCCGCACATCGGGCGAGTCCTCGAACGACTCGGCGAGGGTGAGCAGTTCCTCGTAGACGGCCTGCGCGGCCGGGAGATCGGGGGTCAGTTGATGGTGCTCAGCACGTTGGAAGCCACTGTCGAAGGGCTCGCCGTAGCTGACCCCGGCCGACCACCCTGCCTGCTCCGCCTGTTCTGTTTCGTCCGCCTGTTCTGTTTCGTCCGCCTGTTCTGTTTCGTCTGTCTCTTTTGTTTCGTCTGTCTCGTCTGTTTCGTCTTCCGGCATGGGCTAGAAGTCCTCCTCCACGGCAGCGACCGCGGCGATCTCGGCGAGGAACGGCTCCGGGAACGCGCCGGCGTACGGCGATGGCCGCGCCGCAGCCGCCAGCCGCTGCCTGGCCAGGGCGCGGACCGCGTCTCGGTGGGCGGCGTCGCCGGGGGCACCGGGACCCGGGTCGAAGCCGGGGAGCAGGACGCCGACCTCGATGCGCGGCGGCATCGCGGCCGACGGCAGACCGCGGTCCGGGCCCAGGTCAAGGTCGAGGCCCAGGCTGCTCAGGTCCGCACGGCCGGTCCACAGGTCGTCCCGCAGGACGAGAGGCACCCGGACCGCCCGGTCGCCGTCCACCCGGACCTCGGCCACAAGGGCCGCCCCGGCGGTGGGGGCGGCGACGTCCGCGACGACCTCGACCTCGATCCGGCGGCGGGCGCCGACCGCGCGGACGGTCCAGGACACCGCGTCCTCGGCGGCGTCGACGAAGCCGGGCGGGTAGCGGCGCCAGTCGTTGCCGCCCGTGCCCCGGGTGATCACCCGGCTGCCCGCGGTGAGCGGCTCGCCCGCCGCCAGGGCGTACCCCCTGGGCCGCGCGAAGAGGGTGCCGAGGTCGACCGGCGTACCGGCCGGACGGGGCTGGTCCTGGTCCAGGGACGCCCGAAGGTGACGCAGTGCCGGGCCGTCCAGTCCGGCGCTGTCGGCCGCGTCGTCGATCAGCCGGAGCACGCTGTCCAGGTGGCGCGCCGTGTCGGCCGGCTGCGACGGCGCGAGCCACCACCGGACCAACAGGTCGAGCGCCGTCTGATGTTCTGCTATCAGTTCGGCCGCACAGTCATCGGGCTCGGGCTGATCGTCGAAGGCGGTGTCGAACAGCTGGTGGCACCGGTGGGTGAGCGCGGCCAACTCCAGCCCGAGCACGCCCGGTTCGAGCCCCGCTGTCCCCTCCATGTACGAGGCCGGCCACCACCGGGACGCCCAGTGCCCGAAGGCGAGCCGGGCGGCACCGCCCGCCAGAGTGGTCGCCTCCACCGCCTCCACCGCCTCCACCGCCACCGTCACACCGGCCGACGCCCCCGACGGCGTCCCCGTCGCGCAGTCGTGCACGGCGTCGGCGACGCGCTCGCCGTAGAGCGCCCACAGCCACTGCTGCGCCCGCCCCGCGTCGTGGACGTGTGCGGTCGGCAGGCCCGGAGCACCCGGAGCACCGAGGACGGGCCAGGTCAGCACCGCGCCCGCGACGTCGAGCACAGCCCGCGTGAAGTCGGGCCCCGCGGGCTCGTCGCCGACCCGTACGGTGCCGTCTACGGTGCCGTCCTCGGCGCGCGTGACCTGGATGTCCTGGCCGGCCTCGGGCATCACGAGCTCCTCTGCCCGGCCGCCGGCGCGGCGGTCGGCGCCACGGTCGGCGCGGCGGTCGCCGACAGCGTGCGCAGCGCCGCGCGGACCCGGGCGCGGTGGTCCATCATCACCGAGCGGGCGACCCCGTCGAGCAGTGCCCAGGCCGACGCCATGTCGTTCAGCGGCGCGTCGCGGACGTCCCGCCCGTGCAGCCGCACCCACAGCCGCCGCATGTAGGCGACCCACGGGGTACGAAGGTCCCGGGCGAGCGCGTCCAGCACACCGCCGTCGGGGTCGGGTCGCGGAGAAACGGTCATCCTGCGGGCGCGGAGGACCGATGCCTCCCGTTGCCAGCGGCTGTTGACGGCACGGTGCGCCGCCGTCCGCCCCGGCACGGAGTCCCCGTCGCCCAGCGGATCAAGGCCGACCGCGAGCCGCCCGCCGAGGACCACGGCGACCCGCAGGCTCTCGTCGTGCAGGCCGAGCGGAGCACAACTGCGGCCGACCTCCCGCCGGACGAGCTCCGGCACCGTCGGCAACTCCTCGCGCCGCACCGACGACTGCAACACGACGAAGAGCCGCTCGAAGAGCGTGCGGTCCAACGGCGCCGGAAGCGTGGCGGTCGAGGCTCCACGTCCGACCTCCGGTCGCGGCGGCACCAGATGCTCGGTCAGTTTCAGGTGGGCCGGCAGATCGTCGCGTCCCCAGACACCACCCGGGACACCACCCGGGACAGCACCAGAGACAGCACCAGAGACACCACCACCCGCCCGTGCCCACAGGGCCCGGCCGAGCAGGCTGCCGTGGCCGCCCTCGACCATGGCCTCGAACGACGCCGAATCCCTCTCCGGGCCCGGCGCCCCACAGGCTTCGAGAACCGAGGCCGCCGCTTGGGCCGCCGCACGGGCTGCCACGTCGGCGTCACCGGCCGGGGCCGTCTGACGGCTCTCCCAGGCGGCGGCCAGGTCCCCGTCGAGCCGCGAACGCCGGACGTCATCGGCCAGATGATCCTTCAGCGCCTCCACCGTGCGCCCGCCGGCGGCATTCGCCACCTCCACCAGGGCGGCCCTGGCCACTGCTTCCGCACCGTTCGAGGGCTCTTCGTGCTCGGTGGCCAGCTCGAAGCAGAGCTGGAAGTACAGGTCCTGGGGGTTGCCCGCCACGATTCCCAGCGCCCGACGGGTCTTCTTGAGCAGCGTGAACCACTGCGCCGTTGCCACCAGTCGCGCGCCGGCCTCCCGGATCAACGTCTCAAGCCGCGCGGCCTGAGGCGGGGCGAGGAAGTCGGCCGCGAGTTCCGGATGCAGCGACGGCCTGACCACCAGCGGCAGCACGATCAGCTTGACCGTCCGGGTCAACGGCGCACCACCGGGACCGCTCAGCGAATCCAGCCCCGGTCCGAGGCCGCGCCAGGCCCTGTCGATGACCATGGCGCGCGGACGACGCTCACTGGTCGGCTGACTCAGAGGCGGCGGCATGGCACGAGATTACGACGTACGGGAACACCCGGGCGAACCTGGGATCGGTAGGTGCCACCGGCCGCCTACCGTCCACGTCGTCAGGCAGGGCAGACGACGAAGAGGGGACCATGACCAGGACGACGATCCGTACCGTCCGAACGGCGCGCAGCTCATCAGGGCCCGGCCGCACGGCCCCTCTTCGACTCACCGGAGGTCCCATGGGTGCCCGTGTCCTCAGCCTCGCCGTCGCCGCCACCTGCGTCCTGCTGCCGCTCACCGCGTGCGGCGGCGCGTCCACCGAGCCGTCCACCGGCGCGTCCACCGGCGGTTCCCGAGCCAGTGACGCATCGGCCGGCAGCGCAACGACCGCTCCCCCGGCGTCACTTTCCGCCAGGGACACCGTCGCCGTCGTGGCGTGGTTCAAGGACAGCCGCCACCACGAGGGCCTCGAATCCCTGGACAAGGTCCTGTCCAGATACACCGCCGGCTCCGCGACCTCCGACGCCGGCACCGTCCTGACCGCGTGCAACGAACTCGCCCACGACGTCCGCATCCTCAAGACCTTCGACCCCATCCCCGACGCACCTGCCCAGGCCGCGTGGGCCTCGGCACTCGCCGACCTGGAGCAGGGCGCGGCCGACTGCGCCGCCGCCATCCGGGACAACGACACCGCCCAGAGCGCCGAGGCCGAGTCAGCAATCAAGAAGGGCGACAGCGAGTACGCCGCGGTCGTCGACCGCCTCGGCACCATCCTGGGGGCGGACCCCACGAACTCACCGACGTGACCGTGCCGTAGCCGCGCCGTAGCCGCCGGCTCCGGCTCGGCGAGTGCCGCCTCGGTCAGCGAACGGACCGGTAGAAGTCGGGGGCGACCTCGTCGTTCGCACGGGGCAGGACGTCTCGCGGGGCTCTGCGGGCATTCGCGCTGCGGACCTGGCGGGGCAGGGTGGCCCCGTCGGCGAGCCAGCCCAGACCGCAGAGGCCGATGGTGAACAGGTCGACCAGTCCCCGGCCGGTCCGGCCGAGGTAGAAGTGGTGTCCGCCGAACAGGCCGAGGAAGAACCACCAGAGGTACGCGACACCGACCGACTTCGGAGCCTTCGGTCCGGCGGCCCTGCCCTTGCCCTTACTCGCGGGTGCGGGTGCGGGTGCGGGTGCGGCGAAGGCCGGGCCGGAGACCGGTGCGCCCTCGATGGACAGCCTCGGCAAAAGCCGGTCGAGCCAGCCGGGCAGCCACCAGTTCGCCGGGCCCAGCAGGTGCATCAGCGCGGGGACCAGGACGGTGCGCAGGACGAACGCGTCGATCGCGACGGCCGCGGCCAGTCCCACGCCGTACTCGGCGATGACCCGCTGGCCGGCGAAGACGAAGGCCGTGAAGACACAGATCATGATCAGGGCGGCGGCGTTGATCAGCCGGCCGGTCTCGGCCTGGCCGATCCGGATCGCGCGGTGGTTGTCGCGGGTCTGCTCCCACTCCTCGTGCATACGGCTGACCAGGAAGACCTGGTAGTCCATGGAGAGGCCGAAGAGGATCGCGAGCATGATCAGGGGCAGTTCGGCCTCGACCGGACCTGCTTTGCCCAGGCCCAGGAGTTCCGAGCCCCATCCCCACTGGAACACGGCCACGACGACCCCGAAGGACGCGGCCGAGGCGAGCAGATTCATCACGGCGGCGGTCAGCGGCACCAGGACGCTGCGGAACGCGATCATGAGCAGCAGACAGCCGAGTCCGACGATCACCGCGAGGAACAGCGACAGCTTGCCGGTCACTGTGTCGGCGAGGTCGGCGGAGGCCGCCGTCGGGCCGCCCACGTGGACGGTCAGACCGGTCCCGCGTTCCGCGGCCGGAATGACGTCCTCGCGCAGGTGGGTGACCAGGGTGCTGGTCGCCTTGTCCTGAGGTGCGCTGGTCGGAACCACGTCGATCACGGACAGCCCGCCTGTCGCGCCGCCCGCCCCGACGGCCACCGAGGCCACCGAGGCCACGCCGGGCGTCTGCCGTACATCGCGGACCAGGGCCTTCAGGGCGGGACCGTCGCCGGGCGAGCCCTGCTGCGCCACGAGTACCAACGGCCCGTTGGAACCAGGTCCGAAGCCCTCGGCGAGCAGGTCGTAGGCGGCTCTGGTGGTGCTGGCCTTCGGGTCGTTCCCGGCGTCGGAGGCGCCCAGGCGCAGGGAGAGCGTGGGCAGCGACAGTACGGCGATGACCAAGAGCGCGCCAAGGGCGTACAGCGTCTTGCGGCGTTCGACCCGCTCGGCCCAGCGGCCCCGGCCGTGAGCGCGGGAGACGTGGGAGGCGGGCGAGGTGTGCGAGGCGAGGGCGCGTCGTTGGCGCCGGCTCAGCAGCCTGGTGCCGAAGACGCCGAGCAGGGCCGGCACCAGGGTCACCGCCGCGGCCACGGTGAACAGGACGGCGGTGACGGCGCTGACACCCATGCCGGTCAGGGGCCCGATGCCCAGTACGAGCAGGCCCAGCAGCGCGGCCACCACGGTGAGGCCGGCGAAGACCACCGCCCGCCCGGAGGTGTTGAGCGCGCGGACCGCCGCCTCCTCGGGCGGCAGTCCCGCTCGCAGGCCGGTCCGGTGGCGGCTGACGATGAACAACGCGTAGTCGATGCCGACGCCGAGCCCGATCAGGGCCGCCACCGTGGGGGCGATGCTGCCCAGGGTCATCAGGTGCGAGGTCAGTCCGACGGTGATCAGCCCGGCGCCGAGTGCGGCGACCGCGACGAGCAGGGGCACGAACATGCTCAGGAGTGAGCCGAAGGCGACGAACAGGATGACGCCGGCGGCGGCGATGCCGATCGCCTCGGTGCTCTGGGTGGTGCCCTCGGCCGCGGTGCTGACGGCCTGGCCGCCGAGTTCCACCTGGAGGTCCGCGTCACGGGCGGCCTGGGCGGTGTCGACGACCCGGGTGATGTCGGCGACCGGTATCCGGTCGGCCGTCGCGTCGAAGGTCACCGTCGCGTAGGCGGTGGTGGCGTCCTTGCTGATCTGCGGTGCTCCGGCGGGGCCGTACATGCTGGTCACCGAGGCGACCGAGGGCAGCTTCGCGACCTTGGCCAGCATCGGGGTGACCTTGTCCCGTACGGCGGCGTCCCGGACCGAGCCGTCGCGTACGTGCACGACGATCTGGTCGCTGTCCCCGGCCCGCTGGGGCGCGGCGGACTGAAGCAGTGCCTGTGCCTTGGCGGACTCGGCCCCGGGCAGGCTGAACGCGTTGGAGTAGCTGGTTCCGAGCATCGCGTACGGCACGGCGAGCGCGACCAGCAACGCGACCCAGATCCCGACGACGACAAGGCGGTGGCGGAAGCACCATCTGGCCAGTGCGGACATGACTGAACAACCTTCTTCTCTGCAGCAGGAAGCGAGAGGGGACGGGACGGCTCACGCGACGGGCGAGGGATGGGCCGAGCCGGGGGCAAGCGGCCGGGATCAGGCGGCGGGAATCAGGCCGCCGGGGACGCGGCCGTGGCGGGGATCGGCTTGCCGAGCATGGTGCACACCGCGGCGTTCACCACGGCCTGGTTGGCGGCGCCGGGCTTCGGCGAGGCCAGGCCGAAGATCGTGGAGGTGAGGACCGAGGCCGTACGCCGGCCGGTGGCGTCGGTGTAGGCCTCGCTGGAGTAGCCGGGGACCTGGCCGTTGTGGCCCCAGACGGTGCCACAGGGGGTGGTCACCTTCTCCAGCCCGAGCCCGTACCGGCGGTTCGGGAACTCGGACTCCTCTGCGACGGTGGTCTTCATCTCCTTCAGCTGGGCGGCCGGCAGGAGCTTGCCGGACAGCAGCGCGCTGTCGAAGCGGGCCCAGTCCCGCGCGGTGGAGACCATGCCGCCCGCGGCCCATTCCGTGCTGGCGTTGACCCAGGTGGTGTCGACGTAACCCTCGGACCGGGCCGGACCGGCGAACGCGGTCCCGGCGGGCGTGCCCGGAGGCAGCAGCGGGGCGAGGCGAGCGGCGTCGGGCTCGTAACCGTGGGCGAGTACGGGGCTCTTCTTGGCATCGGGGCCGGTATCGGTGCCGGTGACCAGGTACGTGTTCCTCAGGTGGAGCGGGCCGGCGATCCGCTGCTGGATCAGGTCGCCCAGAGTGTGTCCGGTCGCCTTCTCGGCGACCAGGCCGAGCGCGACGTAGTTGGTGTTGCTGTAGGCGTAGTCCGTGCCGGGTGCGAACAGCGGGTCGTGCCGGACACCGGCGGCGATCAGCTCCTCGGGCGTCCAGATCCTGGTGTCCTGGCCGGTGAACGCCTTGAGCACGTCGGGGTCGTCGGTGTAGTCGAACAGGCCGCTGGTGTGGTTGAGCAGCATGCGTACGGTGATCGCGGACCCGTTGGGAACCAGGCCGGGCAGCCACGCGTCGACCGGGTCGCTCAGCTTGAGCCGGTGTTCGGCGACCAGTTGCAGGACCACGGTGGCGACCATCGTCTTGGTGTTGGAACCCATCCGGAACTTGTCCTTCGCGGCAAGGGTGTGGTCGGCCCTGCTCCAGGACGCCTGCCGGGCGATCTCGATCGGCCGCCCGTGACCGTCGTCGACCCGGACGATCACCCCGGGGGCTCCGACGGCCACGTCCTGCCGGACCAGCTCGGCCAGTCGGGCCTGCTGGGACACATCCGCGCCGACGGGTGCGGACGGCTGCCGGGCCGCCGCCCCGCCGCAGGCGCCGAGGGTGCCGGTCAGGGCCGCGGCCACGAGAAGCGTCAGGCCTGCGCGGCGGCGGCGGTGGCGCGGGGACGGCACCTCTGCGGTTGTGTTCGCGGTCACGTCTGCGGACGTGTCTGCGGTCATGAAGGGCCTCCTGAACGAGAGGGCACCGGCCTCGGATCGTCCGACGCCGGCGCACGGATGCAGGCCACTGGTCGGCGGCGGTGCTGCCCGTCGACGCCTTCCTGCCCTTCCAGCCTCGTCGGGCCGGGGCGACGGAACACGGGGGCTGAGCCCCCGGGAAGGTGGAGAAAACCCCACTGTGCGACCCCCGGCCACCCGGTCATGATCGAGGTGATCGAGGTGATTGCGGTGATCGAGGTACGCCACCGGCACCGGCACAGATGCAAGATGATGGAGCGTGATGACCGATCCCAGCGCGACTCGCCGCTTCCCCGGCGGCGCCCCGCCCTCCGGGCCAGCCCTGCGGGTGAGCCTGCTGGGCTGGTCGCTCGTGCTGCTGCTCGGCACGGCACTCGGTACCGGCCTGGCCACACTCTGGATCACCTCGGTGGCGGTCGTCGCGCTCGGGGCCGGCATCCCGCTGACCCTGCTCTCGACCGTCCTGGTCCGCTGGTTCGCCGGCCTGCACCGCCACTGGGCCGCCGACCGGCTCGGCGAACCGATGGCCCCGCCCTACCTGCCGCCCCCGGACGCCGGCTGGCCGAGGCGGCTGTGGGCGATCCTGCGCGACCCGGCGACCTGGCGGGACTGGGCCTGGCTGGTGGTCAACTCGATCACCGGCTGGTTCACCTACGGGCTGTCGTTCATCCTCTTCCTCGGCGGGATCTTCTACCTGATCTATCCGCTCCTCTACCAGTTGACCCCGCCTCAGGTGTTCCGCACTCCCCTGGGCAACGGCTTCCGCCTGCGCAGCGTCCAGGAGTCGTTCGTCATGGTCCCGCTCGGCCCGGTGCTCCTGCTGCTCTGGTACACCACCGCCGTGCGTCTGGCGAACCTCAACGCCCTGGTGATCCGCTCCCTGCTCGGCCCGACCGAGCAGGCGCGACTGCGGGCCCGCGTCCAGCAGTTGGCGGCCTCGCGGGCCGACACCGTCGACACCCAGGCCGGTGAACTGCGCCGGATCGAACGGGATCTGCACGACGGCGCGCAGGCCCGTCTGGTGTCGCTGGGGATGAGCCTGGGCCTGGCCGAGCAGCTACTGCCCAACGATCCGCAGGCCGTCCAGCGGATGCTGGCCGAGGCCCGGGAGGCGACCACCGACGCGCTGGCCGAACTGCGCGACCTGGTACGCGGTATCCATCCGCCGGTCCTGTCGGACCGTGGCCTGGACGGCGCGCTGCGGGCCTTGGCCCTGGTCAACCCCATTCCGACCACGGTGGTGACCCGCCTGCCCGGACGGCTGCCCGCACCGGTCGAGTCCGCGGCCTACTTCGCCGTCACCGAGGCCCTGTCGAACGCCATCAAGCACGCCCGGCCCCAGCACATCCGTATCGAGGTGGAGTTCACGCCCCACCGGGGCGGCGGCACGGGGGAACTGACGATGCGGGTGTCCGACGACGGCCGCGGGGGCGCCGCCATCGGTGTCGGTGTCGGTGTGGGTGTCGGTGTGGGTGTCGGTGCCGACGCCGGTGTTGGTGCCGGCACCGGTCTGCACGGCATCGCCCGCCGCCTGGCCGCCTTCGACGGCACCCTGACCGTCGACAGCCCGCCCGGCGGACCCACCGAGGTAAGGATGTCGTTGCTGTGCGCATCGTCGTAGCGGAGGATCTCGCCCTGCTCCGCGAGGGCCTGATCAGGATCTTCCAGGCCAACGGCTTCGAGGTCGTGGAGGCCGTCGACAACGGCCCCTCGCTCATCCGGGCGCTGACGGCCCATCGGCCCGACGTCGCCATCGTCGACGTACGCCTGCCCCCGACCTTCACCGACGAGGGCCTGCGCGCCGCGATCGAGGCGCGCAGGCAGCTCCCCGGACTACCCGTCGTGGTGCTCTCGCAGTACGTCGAGCAGCTCTACGCCAGGGAGTTGATGTCGGACCGCGCCGGAGCCGTGGGCTATCTGCTGAAGGACCGGGTCATGGCCGTCGACCAGTTCGTCGAGCACGTCCGGCAGGTCGCCTCAGGCAGCACGATCATGGACCCCGACGTGGTCGCCGCCCTGCTGACCCACCGCTCGGCCGACCCTCACCTGCTGGCGCTGACCCCGCGCGAGCACGAGGTCCTCTCGCTGATGGCCCAGGGCCGTTCCAATGCCGCGATCGCCGCCCGGATGTTCGTCACCGAGAAAACCGTCAGCAAACACAGCTACAACATCTTCACCAAACTCGGGCTCGAACCGTCCGAGGACGACAACCGCCGGATCCTGGCCGTCCTCGCGTACTTGGAAGGGTGAGCCCATCACAGCCTGCTGAGCGGTCGCGTCCCGCGTCCCGTGTCCGGGTCAGCTCGCCCCGCCCTGGCCCGCGCTGCCCATCGGGCCGACCTCGACGACCGAGCCGGAACCGTCGGTGACGGGCAGGGAGGCGGCGCCCGGCCATTCGAGGGTGACCGACTTCGTCTCGTCCGGCGGCGTCACCACAAGTCCGGTGATCTTGACGCCGGAGCCGCCCGAGTCGTTGATCGGGTAGTTGATGCCGAACGACACCGACTCGCCGTCCTTGAGCGTCATCGAGCTCGACTCCTGACCACTGCGCTTGGCGGACAGGTCCCCCTCGCTGGTCTTCAGGTCGACGCCCGCGTAGCCGGACAGGGAACAGTCCTGGCCGCCGCCGTTCTTGAACGTGACCGCGACCGAGCCCTCGGAGTCGCCGTCGATGGTGCTGTCCGTCGCGGTGACCTCCAGTTCGTCGGTGCTGCACTTGCCGACCTCGGCGTTCGCGCCGGAGCCGCTCCCGGCGGTCGCGTCCTGCCCGCCGGTGCTCTCCCCCGCGGATTCCTTCCCGCCGTCCTGCTCCGAACCGCCCGAACCCGAACCGCCGCCCGAGGAAGACGCAGACGCCGCGGACGACTCGTCGGGCTGTACCGCGACGTCGTCGCCGTTGCAGGCCGTGAGCGCGAGACCCGCGGCAACAGCCAGGGCGGCGAAGGTGAGCTTGCGAACGCGCATTGTTTCTTCCTCAGTCTCAGCGGGGGGGGTGGGGTGCCCGGCTGCTCGGTCCTGGTCGGTACCAGTCGGTCCGAGCCGGCGTTTCTGATTACCAAGAGCCCTCCGACCCGGCGAACCGTTCCGCCCAGGCCACCCCCGGGACACCCCTGTTACAGGCACAGTCCGGCGCAGGTGCCCCCCGGCCCGCCGGGGCCCGCCCGGCGGCCGTCCAGGGCGCCGTTTCCAGCAGCCGATCGGCGCGATGGGCACGATCGGCACCGTTTCCGCGAGCAACGACCACTGGGACAGACCCGTAACCTGGCGGATCTTGACCACGACCGCCGGCGCCCGAACCGTGCACATCAGCCACTCGTCAGAGAGCCACTCGTCAGAGAGCCACTCATCAGAGGGAGTGGAGACGGGCGAGTGTCTGCCGCAGTTCCTCCCTGAGCGTGCGTCCGGCCGCCTCCGCGTCCCCTTGGACCACGGCGTCCACGAGTGCGGCGTGCGCGGCGTCGCCGTGGTTCGGATCGGCCGCGCGCAGGTCGAGCAACTCGACGAGGTCGCTCAGCCCTTGCTGCAGCACGGGTACGAACTCGGCGAACAGGCCGGTGAGTACGGGGTTGTGCGCGGCGGCGACCACTACCGCGTGCAGGGCGATGTCGGCGTCGACGAACGCGGCGTCGCTCCCGCTCGCGGCGGCGCGACGCCCGGCCAGGGCCGAGTCGAGGGCGAGCAGGTCGTCCTCGGTGCGGCGTCGGGCGGCCAGTTGGGCGGCTTCGATCTCGACGAGCATGCGTACTTCGTAGACGTCGGTGATCGCGGCCCTGCGCAGCCGGACGGACCAGTCCTCCTTGGGGCTGGTGGCGATGACGAAGACACCGGACCCCTGGCGAGGCCGCACCAGCCCGGCCCCGGCGAGTGCGCGCAGCGCTTCCCGGACCGTGGAGCGCCCCACGCCGAGCGACTTGGCCAGCGTGGTCTCGCCGGGCAGCTTCGTTCCGACGGGCCAGTCGCCGCCGGTGATCTGTTCGCGCAGGCGCTCGGTCGCCTGCTCGACCAACGGAGACGGCCGCAAGGCACTCAGCGACATGTGACGCTCACCTACTCATATCTCGTACCTCACACCCCTCAGGTTATCTGAGGAGTTCGTTTGCCGTTACTGTACCCGGCATGCCGCCGCGCGAGATCCTTCTCCTTGCCTGCCGCTGCGGGGCCTGACACGACCGGCCCCCCGCAGCGGGGCTCGGGCTGCGCCGGTCGCTCGATGGCCGACCGAAAGAAGTTCCGCACCATGGCCGCGTCGTTCTCAGCGAGCCCCTTGGGCCCCTTCAGCTCCTCAGGCCCCTCGGACTCTTCGAACTCCCCGAACTCCCCGCACCACTCGCACCACTCGAACCACTCGAAACCTCCGACTTCCTCGAACTCCTCGAACTCCTCGGTGGAGACCACGGCGTTTCCCACCGTGCGCACCCCGTCCGGCGACCTTCCCGCGGACGCGCCGGACTGGAATCCCCAGCGTCCCAGCGCGATGCCGCACCATCGCTACCAGCCCGCGCACACCCGGGTCGCCCTCCCCCTGACGGACGACCGGACCTGGCCCTCCCGCCGGCTCCACCAGGCACCGCTGTGGGTCCCGGTCGACCTGCGGGACGGCAACCAGGCGCTGGCCGAGCCGATGGACACCGAGCGCAAGCGCCGCATGTTCGACCTCATGACCACGATGGGGTACAAGGAGATCGAGGTCGGCTACCCCTCCGCCAGCCGGACCGACTTCGACTTCGTACGGCACCTGGCGTACAGCGGCGCCGTACCCGACGACGTGACCGTCTCCGTCTTCACCGCGGCCCGCCGGGACCTGATCGACCGGACCGTGGCCTCTGTCGAAGGACTTGACCGCGTCGTCGTCCACCTCTACACCGCCACCGCTCCCACCTGGCGCGACGTGGTCCTGGGACGGTCCCGTACCGAACTCCACACGCTGATCCTGGACGCCGCGACCCACCTGATGCGGCGGGCCGAGGAACGGCCCGGCGCCGACATCCGGTTCGAGTTCTCGCCCGAGGTCTTCAACCTCACCGAGCCCGACTTCGTCCTGGAGGTGTGCGACAGCCTCACCGAGCTGTGGGACGCGAGCCCGGACCGCCCGGTGATCCACAACCTGCCGGCCACGGTGGAGATCGCCACCCCGAACGTGTACGCGGACCAGATCGAGTACATGGACCGCCACCTGGCCCGCCGTGAGTCCGTGATCCTTTCCGTGCACCCGCACAACGACCGCGGCACCGGCGTCGCCTGCGCCGAACTCGCCGTCCTGGCCGGGGCGCAGCGCGTGGAGGGCTGCCTGTTCGGCAACGGCGAGTGGACCGGGAACGTCGACCTGGTCACCCTGGCCCTCAACCTGTACGCACAGGGCGTGAACCCGATGATCGACTTCTCCGACATCGACGTGGTGCGCGAGGTGGTGGAGTACTGCAACCGGCTGCCGGTGCACCCACGGCACCCCTACGTCGGCGACCTCGTCCACACGGCCTTCTCCGGAACCCACCAGGACGCCATCGCGAAGGGCCTGGCCCGGCACGCCAGGACGGCCGCCGAGCTGGGGGTACCGGCCGGACGGGCCCCGTGGGCGGTGCCGTACCTGCCCATCGACCCGGCCGACATCGGCCGCACGTACGAGGAAGTCATCCGCATCAACTCCCAGTCCGGCAAGGGAGGAATGGCCCACCTGCTCCGCACCCACCACGGCCTGGACCTGCCCCAGGGCATGCGCCCCGACTTCTCCCGTACGGTGCAGCAGGTCACCGACGCGACCGGGCAGGAACTCAGCCACAAGGAGCTGTGGGAACTCTTCCGCAGCACCTACACCGCCCCGGCCCAGGACGGCCCCCGCACGCTGGAGTCGTGGGCCACCGAGGAGACCGGCCCCGGCGAGCACACGTTCACCTGCACGCTGCGCGCCGACGGCGAGGCGCGTTCCTGCGTGGGGTACGGCAACGGGCCGCTGTCCGCCCTCACCGACGCGCTGCGCACCGCCGGCATCTCCGTCGACATCCTGGACTTCAGCGAACACGCCACCGCTACAGCTACCACCGCCACCGCCACCGCCACCGGCACCGGCACCGGCACCGGGAGCCCCGCCGTCGCCTACGCCGAGTGCCGGGTGGACGGCACCACCCGCTGGGGAGCGGGCCGGGACACCTCCGTCCTCACCGCGTCGGTGCACGCGGTCATGGCGGCCGTCAACCGGGCCGGGCGAGCCTGACTCATGAACACGACTCCGGTACTCCACGCGCACGACGTGGACCTCGTCCGCGACGGCAACCCGCTTCTCCGCGAGGTGTCGCTCATCGCCCGCGCCCTCATGCCCAGTCCGCGTCTGCTGCTGCTCGCGGTGGCGACGGCGGTGGATGACGTTCAATGAGCGTCAGACCGCGCCCTTCTTGGCTGCGTCAAGGATCTTGACGACGGTGTGGAAATAGCGCGTGGTCGCGTCACGCCCGAGCACACTCTCCTGGAAGCCCTTCGCGGCAGGCGCCTTGCCGTTGATCAAGTACCAGACGACGAAGGCCTCGTACGGGTTGGCACGGATGATCTCCATGTCCTTCTTCGGAGAGATCATCGGCAGCTCCAGCGCCGGATCGAGCCGCTCGGTCGCGAACACCACGCAGCAGCGCATGTCGTCGGTGACGGTGACCTCCTTGAACGGGTCGAGCGCGACCAACGCCTCCAACTCCGGGACCGTCCGGAGGCAGACCGCTACCTCGTAGCCGAGCGTCTCCCGCAGACGGGAGCTGATGATGTCGCTCAGCACCGCCCGGTCGTCCTCGTCGGACTCGAAGAAGACGTTTCCACTCTGGATGTAACTGCGGACCGAACTGAAGCCCATGTCCGCGAACACGCTGCGGAGGTACTCCATCTTCACCGAACGGCCGGGGACGTTCATTCCCCGCAGGAACGCGATGTACAGCAAACCAACCACCCTTTTCTCGCCGCCGCCCCGTCACGCCACCGCGCCGTCAGCAGTAGGACGAGCATCGCCTGCGCACGCACCCCCGTCGAGTGCGACCCGTCCAAGCTCACCGGGGCCGGCAGCACTCCTGCGCCACCGAGACGAAAGCCAGCTTCGCGCGCTTGAGTTCGTCGGGCCTCTCATGGCGTCTCAGGCAGTCGACGAGGTGCTGCGCCGCGCGTTCGGCACGTTCAGCCCGTGACGCGTCGTCCACGGCCGCTGCCGGATCCTCCAACGGAACGTCCGGCGCACCGGGAACGGGATCGAGAAGACCCACAACGGTCAGCCGACGACCGGCGGCGAACCGGTCGGCCGGCTGCGCCTGCCGGACGAGCCAGCGCAGCAACCGGGCCTGCGCCTCGCCCACTTGCCCGTCCTGCGCCTCCCGACGGGACCGGCGCAGAGCGTGCCCACGCTGCGGCCCGGGCACCCTCATCCGGCCGACCTCCGTCAGCGACAGCAGACGCAGGTCCAGTAATCCGGCCCGGTCCAGCTCCTCCAGGGCGTCCTGGCAGGCCTCCGGTGCCAGCCCCGACAACGCGGTGGCGGAGTGGAGCGTGAACGTCTCACCGGGATGGTGCGGAAGCAACCGGTAGAGCAGGGCCGCCGGGCGGGACAGACCGGCGTAGGCCGTGTCCCAGATGTGCTCCACGCCCGACACACCCTGCTCGTCCAACTCGGCCTGGAGATCGGCGAGGATACGGGAGAGCGGGCGCAACCGGTGCGTACGCACCCACCGGCCGGCCACGTGCAGGGCCGCCGGGAGGCCGTCGCACAACCGGACCACCGCCCGTGCCGACTGCGGGTCGGCGGCCGGCCGGTGGTCACGGACGATCAGTTCCAGCAGTTCCGTGGCTGCCCGCTCCTCCAGCGGAGGCAGCGCCAGATCCACCGCGGCACCGGCTTCGAGGTCATGGAGCGGACCATGACTCGTGACGATCACCACGCTGCCGCCCGACGCGGGAAGCAGGGGGACGACCTCAGAGGCGTAGCGCGCGTCCCCAAACCACCCGACCCGCTCAGCGCCATGACCAGCGGACGGGAACGGCTCCGCCATTCCGCCACGGCCCGCAAGGCACGTTCCCGCTCGTCGTCGCGGTTGACGAAGTACACCGGCTCCGGCGGAGGTTCGACCCTCACAACAGTCCCCTCGACCATCCACAGTGTCCTGCACGCACTGCCCAACGATCACGCACTCCAAAGACTTTCACCATCGGGCGCCCGGCAGGATCACAGTCGTTCGGCGTGCGACTCGTCCCCGGCCCGGTCCTGCCGGCGGCGCGAAGAACGGCCTCGCCCGCAAGCAAGACCTCGCCCCGCTGCTGGGCAAGGAGATCACCGCAAAGGCAAAGAGCCTGCGGCCGAGCCTGTCCGCCCGGTCGCCCAGCTCCGCGTCCGAGCTCTGGCCAACCTGCCGCGGAGACTGCAGAGAGTGAACAGGCCGTGGCAAACTGTCGTACGTCGCGAGCTTCACGGGGAGGCAGTGGGTGCGGCGGGGGGCAG
>NZ_LIPP01000266.1 GCF_001418335.1 Streptomyces aurantiacus
GGGTGAGGCTGAGGGCATGTCGGAACATCCTGTAGTACTCGTGCATCCGCCGCGCGGCGACGGCGGCCGGCGTGTGACGGTCCACGGCGAGGCGATCGGCACCGCCATGAACCTCGTGGACGTCGTCGAGTTCCTGCGCCGGGCCGGGCTGGAGTTCGACGAGAACGAGGTCGTGGTGTCGCCGCTCATCGAGTGGCGCGGCGGCAGCCCCTCGTACTGGGGGCCGGAACCACGCCGCTGACCCGCGCGGCGCGGGCCGACGCTCAGCGGCCGGCCGACAGCCCTCGTACGTAGGCGGCCTGGCCCACGTGCTGCAGGTCGTCGGAGGCCACGCTGACCAGGCGGACGCTCAGGGTGACGGGCGGAGACCAGTTCTCGTCGACGACGCGGTCCAGGTCGTCGGCGCGCAGGCCGCGCAGGGCTCCCAGCGTCTGCTCGTGGACGGCGTCGTAGTAGCCGACCAGCAGGTCCCCCGAGTCCACCCGGACCTTGCCGACCTTCTGCGGCGTGTGGCCGTAACCCGTGTCGGTGTGGGGGAGCGCCAACGCGAAGCGGTCCGCCCAACCGTCGGACACCCAGACCTGCTTGAGGCCGAAGGCGTCGGCGATGTGGTCGTCCTGGACCCGGGTGAGGTGCCAGACGAGCCAGCTGATCGAGTTGGCGTGGTCGTCGGGGCGGGCGTTGAGATCGTCGGGCGAGAGGCCGTCGACGACGGCGTGCACCTCCTCCTGGATGCGGCCGTAGGTCTCGATCAGGACGTCCTTGGCGTGCATGGGTTCCTCCGCGCTCTCCGTGGGGCACCTGTCCCCGCCAGTGTCCCCCGTGGCGCCGCCGAGTGCCTCAGTGCCAGCCGGAGTACGAGCCCGAGTACGAACCCGAGTACGAACCCGAGTGCGAACCGGAGAACGGCTCCTCGCAGAGCTTGAACACGGGCTCGCGGCGTACCGGATCCGCCGGCGTGGTGAGCTGGACCCGGTCGCCGGTGCGGATCGCGACCAGCGGCCCGGAAACCCGGCCCCGGACGGTGAAACCCTCCGCGAGCTCGACGAGCGACACGTTGCGCGCGCCCGGAGTGTTGCGCTGCACGACAGTCGTGTGGCGGACGACTCCGAGCCCCGCGCTGCGCTCCGTGCGCAGATCGCTGCCCGCGCAGACCGGGCAGAGCAGCCGGTGGAACATGCTGGTCCCGCACCAGCGGCAACGCTGGTAGAAGAGCACTTCCTCGACGGCTTCCGCGGGCGTCGCCGCCTCCGGGTCGAGTACGCCCGTCGTGGTCCCGCTTCGTCGGTGGAACACGATGTCATCTCCCTGCGCCTGGCCGGAATCCGAAGGTGCGCGGCGCGCCGCGCACAGCCTCAGGTTATGGCACGCAGTGTCACAGGTAAAGGCACTCAGTACCCTTAATCAGTCGGAATCGCGGCCGAGCGCGGTCTCGATCTCCTGGACGACCCGCCACAGCGGTGCGCCGCGCCGCGAGACGACCACGACCACGTCGTCGTCCCGGTCCGCGTGCCGGTCCGCGTCCCGGCCCGTGTTCCTGTCCTCGGCCCTGCTCGCGTCCGATCCCGGTTCGCGTGCCGGTTCGCGCGTCGGGTCGGCGCCGGGTGCGTGGTCCGGCCCGAACGCCTGCTGGACGTGGGTGAGGGCGTGGTCCACCTCGGCCCTCGCGTCGCTCCGGCCGCCCGAACGCAGCCAGGACCGCAGCCCGTTGTTGTGCGCGGCGACCACGGCGGCGGCGATGACGTCGGCCCGCAGTGTCCCGTCGCGCAGGCCCGCGAAGCGCCCGCGCAGATACTCGGCCAGCGCCCGCTCGTACCGCCAGACGACCGAGAGTTCGTATGTCCGCAGCCCCGGGACCTTTCTGGTGAGGCGGTAGCGCTGGACGGAGAACGCCGGGTTCTCGGCGTACATGCGCAGGACCAGGCGCGCGGCGTCGCAGACCCGCCCCACCGGCTCGTGCGTGGGGCCGCTGTCGCGCAGGAAGGCGGTCATCTCCGCCAGGCAGCCTTCGTGGTCCGGGAAGACCACGTCCTCCTTGGACGGGAAGTACCGGAAGAAGGACCGGCGTCCGACGCCCGCCAGGGCCACGATGTCGTCCACGGTGGTCTCCTCGTACCCCCGCTCCACGAACAGCTGGAACGCCGCCGCCACGAGGGACTCCCGCATCGGCGGCTTCGGGTTCGTCACGTCGGCCGCCCGGCCGGGACGCGGTGCCTCGCTCATGGTGGGGAACCTAGCACCGGACGAGAGACCGATGGCACTCAGTGTGCTCCGAACAGGGAACTGAGTGCCATGGGGCATCGGATGCGGAGGTGAATCCGGTCGGCTCAGTGGGCCTGGCGTGCGATCTGGCTCTCCACGAGTGCCTGCGTGATGACCCGGACGCCCCGGGCGATGTGGTTCAGCTGCGTGAGCTCGGCCGCGTACAGCTTGATCGTGTGCTCGATGACGGACTCCGGCATGCCCATGGCGGGCAGTTCGGCCCGAGCGCTGTGCAGCGCGGTGCGTACGACCCGGATCTCCTGCTGGAGCTGGATCTGCGCGTGGCGGGCGAGCAGGACGGGCTGACGGATCAGCAGCGGATAGCTGCCGTAGCGGGCCGGTACCAGCTCGCGCAGCCACTTGGCCGCCGATCGTTCCCAGTCACGGTTGCCGGGCGTCTTGACCTGACAGGGCCAGTCCGTGCTGATGGGCGAGTAGGTCAAGGACATGGGTATCGCTTCCGAGGTGGCCGGCGGGCGGTTCTGGTCGTTCTTGGCGGCCCCGGCCCAGGGGATTGACCGGGGCCGCCACGGGCGTGCGTGAGCAGTACCCGTTCGGTGCGCCCGGGTCGGTGCGAGAAGGAGCGCCGTTCCCGGGCCGAGCGGGAACCCACCGGATCCCGATCAGCCAGAAGTATTCATATATACCGTCTGGTATTGCAAGGGTATGAAAAAATTCATGTGCCGGAACGGCCGAATCTCGCCTTGCGGGACGCTGTCACCGCGTACCGAGGAGGCCGGTGGGGAGGTCCAGTGGTGAGGTCAGTCCTTCAGGAAGAAGGCGTGCTCGTCCGCGACCTGCTCGTAGTCCTCCAGGCGGGCCTGCGTGCGCTCCGGGTCGGCGTCGGTCATGGCTTGAAGCAGAGCCGCGGAGAGTATGACCGGCGCGGCGTACGAGTCGAAGACGAGCCGTGAACCGGTGCCGGTCGCGAAGACGACGTCGGCCTCGTCGGCCAGCGGCCCAAGCCCGAGATCGGTGACCAGGGCGACGCGCAGACCGGCCCGCCGGGCGACCCGCATGGCCGTCAGTGTCTCGTGCGCGTGCCGGGGCATGGTGAAGGCCAGCACCCACGTACCGCCCGCCTCGCGCGACTGGAGCAGGGCGTCGTAGGCGACGCTGCCGCCCCGGGTCACCAGCCGGACGTCGGGGTGGATGCGCCGGGCGGCGTACGCGAAGTACTCGGCCAGCGACCCGGAGATCCGCAGCCCCAGGACGGTGAGCGGAGCCGACCGCGACAGGGCGCGGCCGGTCTCGATGACCTGCTCCGGGTCGGCGAAGTCGCGGCGCAGGTTCTCCAGGTTGTCGATCTCCGCGTCGACGGCGGCCTGGAGTTCGTTGGGCCGGGCCTCCTCGGCGGCGTCGGGTGTGCTGGCGAGTTTGCTGAGCGCGATCGACTGGAGGCGTTCGCGCAGGGCGGGGTAACCGCTGAAGCCGACGGCCGTCGCGAAGCGGGTCACCGAGGGCTGGCTCACGCCCACGCGCTCCGCGAGATCCGTGATCGACAGGAAGGCCGCCTCGGTGATGTGCTCGATCAGGTACTGGGCGATGCGGCGCTGTCCGGGAGAGAGCCGGGGGCGGTCGAACAGGGCCCGCAGCCGGGTCGTGGGAGCGGCCTCCGCCTCCGGGAGCGGTTTCCCCGCACTGATCGCGGACGCCTGCGCGCGGGCCTGCTGCGGCGATGGCACCGGTGCGCCTCCTTCGTGTCCCACTGCGGTCAACATAGCTCACAGGAAGGGGCGTCGGGCGGGCAGTCGCCCATGGTCACGGAGCCCCGCGGCCGGACGCCGGACGACCTGACACGGTCCGGCTCAGGCCCTAGCTCGCGTCCGTGATGTGAATGCGTTCGCCCTGCTGCCCGTAGATGGCGATGGTCTCCGCCGGTATGTCGTTCCGGGCGTTGCCGATCCAGTGAGGTTCGTCGGTGTCGAACTCCGCCGCCTCGCCCGCCGTGAGTTCCGTCCGGGTGCCGGTGAGGACGAACTGGACCGTCCCCCGGAGCACGTAGAACCACTCCCGGCCGGGATGCGTGTGGAATTCCGGCGGCGGGAGCTGCGAAACCGGGGGATAGATCACCTTGTACGCCCGTAGCCCGCCCGTTTTCATGCCCAGCGGCACGAAGGTCAGACCGTGCTTGCGGAAGGGGCGCAGATGGACCCGTGGATCGCCGGTGGCCGGTGCGGCCACGAGTTCGTCGAGCGGTACGGCGTAGGCGCGGGCAAGTGGCAGGAGCTGTTCCAGCGTGGGACGCAAGTGGCCGCGTTCGAGCCGGGAGATGGTGCTCGGCGTGAGGCCGGTGCGTTCCGCGAGATCGGCGAGGGTGAGACCGAGAGTCGTGCGGAAGCGCCGCAGCCGCGGGCCGACGTTCTCCAGTACCGCTTGGTCTTCCGTCACCGGCGGGCTCCCTGAGACAGCGTGTGTTTTGCGGTTCTGCAAAAAAGAATACTGATCCGCAAGGCTGCGTCTGACGATCGCGGCATGACACTGACTCGAAGCCGGAGCCGCTCGCACCGCCGGCGCCTCGTTCTCGGAGCCGGCGCACTGGCCGTCTCGCTCACGGTGGGCAGCACTGCCGGATGGCACACGCCCGACGGGAGGGGGAGCGGGAGCAGGAGCGGAACCGGGGTCGCCGCTGCGACGAAGCACGACACCGAGTTCAACGCGACGTTCAGGCACGCGTTCGCGGAGGTCCGCGGTGTGCGCATGCACTACGTCACGGGCGGCCACGGCCCGGCACTGGTGCTGCTGCACGGCTGGCCGCAGACCTGGTACGGGTGGCGCGAGATCATGCCGGCTCTCGCCGACCACCACACCGTGTACGCGCTCGACCTCCCCGGCCTCGGCGACAGCAAGGGAAGCCCGGCGAGCTTCGACAAGAAGACCCTGGCGCGTTACGTCCACGGTCTGCTGCGTGACCGGATCGGACTCGACAGCTTCGACCTGATCGCACACGACCTCGGCGGCGGAGTCGGATTCCAGTACGTTTCACAGTTCCCCGAGCAGGTGGACTCCTACGTGCACATGGACTACCCGCTTCCCGGGCGGAAGCTGTCCGCCGCCCGGTACCGGACCTTCTCCTGGCACATGGCCTTCAACAGTCAGCGGGCGATCCCCGAGAAACTCGTCGACAACCCGAGCGACGTACGCGAGTACCTCACGGCGTTCTACCCGCAGGTCGCCTACGGCGGAGCGGCGTTCGGCGGCACGAGGACGCGGTCCCCGTTCACCGCGGCGGAAATCAACGAGTACGTCCGCACGTACAGCCGCCCGGACGTCCTGCGAGCGGGATTCGAGCTCTACCGGAGCCTGGACGACGACGAGCGTGACAACGCCGCAGCCGTCCGTGCGGACACCCCTACGCTGCTCCTCACGGCGACCGGTTCGCTCGCCGCCACCCGGCCGACCCTGACGCCGATGCTGAGTGACATCACGCGCGCGGTCGAGATTCCCGCGTCGGGGCACTGGCTCGCCGAGGAGAACCCCGCGGCCGTGGTGCGCGAGATCCTGTCGTTCACCGCCGGGAAGGGCCGGTAGATTCGGGGTACCCGCGCCCTGGCATGATCGGGCGTATGGCTGAACGCGTAATCGCCGCGTGTGACGGGGCGTCGAAAGGAAACCCAGGCCCCGCCGGCTGGGCCTGGGTCGTCGGGGACGGAACGGGAACGCCCACCGAGTGGGAGGCGGGACCGCTCGGCACCGCGACCAACAACGTCGCCGAACTGACAGCGCTGGAGCGGCTGTTGACGGCAGTGGACCCCGAGGTGCCGCTGGAGATCCGGATGGACTCCCAGTACGCGATGAAGGCGGTCACCACCTGGCTTCCGGGCTGGAAGCGCAAGGGCTGGAAGACGGCGGCGGGCAAGCCCGTGGCCAACCAGGAACTCGTCGTACGGATCGACGAGCTGCTCGGCGGCCGCTCGGTGGAGTTCCGGTACGTGCCCGCGCACCAGGTCGACGGCGACCCCCTCAACGACTTCGCGGACCGGGCGGCGAGCCAGGCCGCGTTCGTACAGAAGCCGGCGGGCAGCGGGCAGGGCTCTCCGGAACCGCCGAAATCCGCGGCGGTCAAGAAGGCGGCGCCCCCGAAGAAGCGCACGCCGTCCTCGCCGTCCTCTTCGGCGTCCTCCTCTTCCGCGCGGTCCTCGGCCTCGTCCTCCTCACGCACGCTGAAGGCCAAGTTCCCCGGCCGGTGCCGCTGTGGCCGCTCGTACACGGCCGGCGAGACCATCGCGAAGAACGCCGAGGGCTGGGGCCACCCGGAGTGCCGCACGGAGGCCTAGTAACGGGGGCCTGGTACCGGGGCCGGGCTGTTTCCCTCCCGGATGCGAAACGCGCCGCCTGCGGTGACCCTTGATACGTAGGGGTGAACTGATCAGGAGGATGACTCATGTCCGTTATGGACAAGATCAAGGGCATGCTGAAGGGCCACCCGGAGCAGACGAGCAAGGGTATCGACAAGGCCGGCGATGTCATCGACGAGAGGACCAAGGGCAAGTACAGCCGTCACGTGGACACCGGCCAGGACAAGCTCAAGGACCAGTTCGGATCGGGTCGCAACGACCGGCCGCCGCGGTCCTGACCACCGCCGCAGTCACGCACAGGCGGCGGGGCACACCCCGCCGCCGCTACGGGCCGGTCCTCTCGGGGGGCCGGCCTTTTCCACGCCGAAGGGTCAGTGTCCACGGGAGTTCGAGGGGCGGCAGGTGACCGTGGGACCGGCCAGCATGCCTCCCGTGTAGAGGCTCTGGCCCCGGGGCATCCAGTAGCCCAGCTTCGAGACGACGCTCGTGCAGGCGTCCGCGACCCTGGCGTGCACGACCACCGTCGAGGGCCGGCCCGGCTGGAGGTCGGTGAGGGCACAGTCCAGGGCGTACATGCTGCGGGCCTTCGACGGATGGCGGCCGGTGAGCGGATTGACGCAGCGGGCGTCGGACGTGGTCAGCTCCACTCCCGAGGCCTCCTCCCCGATGAGCCCGAAGCGGGCGCTTCCGTCGCCCGCGTCGCTCTCGCGCGAGACCGTGTACGTCAGCGTGGTCGACGAGCGCGGTCGCAGGGTGTGCCGGTCGACCTCGACGCGGTGCGTGGGGACGGGCTTCGGATCGGTGAGGGTCAGGGTGGTGCGAACCGTTCCCCGCAGGTCGACCCCGGCGGGCGACGAGCGGACGTGCACCGTGCCGCTGACCTCGTACGTGCCGGGTTCCGGGGTCTCCCTGCCGCCGGGCAGCGGGCCCGTGGCGACGGTCCGGCCGTTACGCCGCAGGGTCCAGGTGCCCGAGGTCAGACAGGCGTACCGGACGGAGCTGCCGGTGCGCCGGCAGGTGGCCGGGGCCGACAGCGACGTGCCCGCGCCGCCGCCGCTCGCGCAGAGACCGACCACGGCCCGCTGGCCGCCCGGCCCCTTCAGGGTGCCCGCGGGGGAACAGACGGTCGACGGTCCTGATGGCTGGGGCCGGGGCGCCGCCCCCGTCGGCTGGGCCACGGCGGTCAAGCCCGCGGCGGCCAGTACGGCCGCCGCGGTCAGCAACAGGGGTGTCCTACGTGTCCTACGTGTCCTACGGGGTGTGGGGCGTACCGGCACGGGGTTCCTCCTCCTCGCGGCGGCGAACGGCCGGGCGCCGATCGCGTGCGTCGAGGAGAGGATGGGGGAGCAGCCGGGTGCCGGCTCGTTCCCACGCCGGGCGGCACGGGCGCAGCCACCCGTGCGGCGCCGAGCTCCCGGCCGGGACCCGGCGCCGCCGCAAGAAGCCGTCTCCGGCCGTCTCCGGCCGTGGGTGGCCGTGTCCGGCCGTGGGTGGCTCGTCAGTCCGCGTCGACGCCGTTGGTGCAGGCGGCCCCCGGCTCCGGGGTCTGCGCGCCCTGCACGTACTTCGTCAGGAACTGCTGGACCCGCGGGTCGGACGCCTTCTCCACGGTCAGCTGCTTGCCCCACGCCGACAGCATGAGGGCGCCGGCCTGATCCCGCACCGGACTCATCAGCGTGTACGGGGTCTTGGCGACCTTGTCGGCGAGCGTCTTCACGTCGGCGTCCGCCGCCTTGTCGTTGTACGTGATCCAGACCGCGCCGTGCTCCAGCGAGTGCACCGCGTTCTCGTTCGGTATCGCCTTCGTGTAGACCGAGCCGTCACAGGTCATCCACGCCTGGTCGTGGTCGCCGCCGACCGGTGGGTTCATCGGGTACGACACGGACTTCGCGACGTGGTTCTGGGTCAGCTTCTTCGCGTTCCAGGACTTCTCGCCCTTGACGGGCTTCTTCGCGGCTGCCTGCTGCCGCTCGTCCTTGTCGTTCGCGTTGTCGACGTAGTACGCGCCGAATCCGACGAGCCCGGCGACGATGACCGTGCTGACCGCGATGGTCAGGATGCGGCCTCTGCGTTCGCGGGCCTTCTCGGCGCGGCGCATCTCCTCGATGCGCGCCTTGCGGGCCAGGGAGGCGGACTTCTTGCTGGACTTGCTCATGGGAATGCGTTCCTTGTCCCCGCCGCGCCGGATCGTTCGGGCGGCGGTGGGTGCGGGATCGGACGGACGTCGTCGGGCGGACGTCGGTCTAGATCCGCTGCACCTGGAGGACGTGCAGGTCCGGAGCCCCGCGCGTGGGCGGCAGCACGGGAGCGCGCCGCGCCGCGGCCGGGCGGGCCACGACCGGCAGCTGCGGCGCCGTCGCGGGGAGGTGATGGGCCCCCACCGGCAGCACGGCCCGCGCCTCCCGGGTGGGCAGGCCGCAGCACTGGTCGTGCTCGGCGGGGGAGCCCAGCCGTTCGTGGGCGACGGAGACGGTGACCACCGGTACGGAGGGCGGGGCCGCCCGGCCGTGCGACGGCACATATCCCAGGCACGCCACCAGCACCGCGAGAAGCACGGCCACCAACACCGGGATCAGCACGGCCGGCGCAGGGCACAGCACCGCGGCCCGCGTGCCGCGGCGCGCTCGCTGTGGTGTCCGGCTGCTCATCACGGTGATGGTATGCGGCGCCTGTGACAGCGCTGCCGGGACCCCGGGGAACGCCGCGCGCCGGCAACGCTCCCCGGTCCGACGGTCAGGTCCTGACCTGTACGAGGGCGTGCGTCCCGCTCGTGCGCCAGGCCGCCGCGCCCGCGTCCAGCTCCTCCAGGGTGCTGGGCGCGAGGCCGGTCACGACGTCCGACTTGAGCGTCCGCAGCGCCGCCACCGGACCGGGGAAGTACGCGGTGGCCTCGGCGAACGGCGTGGTGGCCGGCCAGTGCCGGTCGCCCACCAGGCGGCGGTAGTTGAGGTCGCCCTTCATGACGGTGAGCGTGGCGGACGCGAAGTCCTCCCGGAGGTCGGCGGGCATCAGGTCGTAGGGGCGCGGCGCGCAGGAGAACGCGTGGGTGCGCAGGATCAGCCGTCCGTCGCCGACGGCCTGCCGCAGCCGTTCGCCGGCCGCCGCCGCGTGGCCGGACGCTCCGGTCAGCCGGTCGAGGCAGGCGAGGGTGTCGGCGGTGGTGGCGTCGGAGACGTAGTACGGGTACGGCTTGAGGTGCAGGACGACGGAGGTGGCCCGCCCGGTCGTCAGCAGATGGTCGGCGAGGACCAGGTCGGGGAGCAGTTCGGGGCCGGCGTTGTCGGCGACGAGACAGACCCTGCCGGGCCGGCCGGCCGCGAGGACCTCCCACAGCGTGTGTGAGTCGTCGACGACGAGACCCCGCACCCGGTCGGCCAACCCGGCCTCCCCTGCGGACAGTTGGAAGCCGAGGTCGGCGCGGTTGCCCCAGAGGGAGGAGAGCAGGAGCGTGCGGTCCCGCTCCTGCGGGGTGAGCCCGGGGAGGCGGTCGAGCGCCGACAGTTCGTCGTCGACCTCGGCGCCGGCGAGTTCGGCGTTCTTGAAGGGGGCGAAAGGGTCGATGCCGAGCCAGGGGCCGGGGGTGAAGTGGCGCAGGGCGGCCAGGAGTCTGCGGTAGAAGAAGCTCTCCGCCCAGAGGAACGGCACGTCCGCCCACCGCTGTCCGTAGTACGGCTCGTCCCGCCAGCGCTCGGCGCCCGGTTCGCCGTCGTCCAGCGGCTCGATGAACCCCTTGGTGATCTCGTCGAGGAGGGCGTCCAGTGCCCGCTGCCGCGCGGGTGGGTACGGGGTGGCCCGCCGTACCCGCTCGATGAGGGCCGGGTGCCGCTCGTCCAGCACACTGCGGGCGAAGGAGCCCGGGGTGCCGACGACGACGGGGGCTCGGTCGGTGTGGTGACTGGGGCGCGTCATGCCCCCAGTAAACCGCCCCTGAGGTCGGCTGCGGCGCGGGCAGTCGTACGGGTGGCCGGGGCGGCCGGGCCGCCGTCAGCCCCAGCTCTGCGAGTACTGGTTGCGGTAGCGCTTGCGGCCCCGTTCCGAACGGATCCGCAGTGCCACCAGCGCGAGCAGACTCCCCGCGATGACGAACAGCCCGGGGCCGAGGTTCCGGTATTCCCCGAGCCGGTCAAGGGCCGAGGCGGCGCTGTCGGTCTGCCCCTCGGGAGCCGTGTCCACCGGACCCACGGCCCCCGGCAGGGCCGCGCCACCGGGAGCGGCCGAGGACGTGCCGGGCGGTACCGCCGCGCCCGCGCCGCTGCCCGCGCTGCCGGTGGTCCCGGCCGAGGGGGTGGCCTGACCGGCCGCTCCGGGGGCGGTCGCCAGTTTCACGCCGAGCGAGTCCAGCGCCTTGGTCACCGGCTGGAAGAACGTCGTACCGCCGTTCCTGCAGTCCCCGCTGCCGCCCGAGGTGACGCCCAGGGCCAGCCCGTCGGCGAACATCGGGCCGCCGCTGTCGCCCGGTTCGGCGCACACCGTGGTCTCGATGAGTCCGGTGACCGTGCCCTGCGGGTAGTTGACCGTCGCGTTCAACCCCGTCACCTGGCCGGACTGGAGGCCGGTCGTGCTGCCGCTGCGGAAGACCTTCTGGCCGACGGCCGGGTCGGACGCCCCGACGATCCGTATGCCCTGGCCGTTGCCGACGGCCACGACGTCGGCGCCGCTGAGGGCGGCGGTGGAGTCGTACCGCACGAGGGAGAAGTCACCGCCGGGGAACGAGCCGGAGACCGTGGAGCCGATCTGCTTCGTTCCCTGCTGGTCCGAGAACCACGTCGTGCCCACGGGGCCGCAGTGGCCGGCCGTGAGGATGAAGTTGTTCTGCCCGTTCGTCACGTTGAAGCCCGCCGAACAGCGTCCCGAGCCGGCGAAGAGCGCGTCGGCGCCGTTCAGCCGCGGAGTGAACGTGCCGTCCGTCCGTTCCATGCGTACGGACTTGCCGATGCCCTCGGCGACCTCGGTCAGCCGCGCCCACGCGGCCGCGGAGACCGTGCTGTCGGCGCGCACCACCACCTGGTTCGTCGCGTAGTCCATCGCCCAGGAGGTGCCGGCCACCTTGGGCGCGCCCTTGAGCGTCTCGGTGGCGGACTTGAGATCCCGCATGGTGTGGCGGACGACCTTGGCGACGGCGCCGGCCTCGCGTACGTCGGCCGCCGCCTTCTCGTCGGTCACCGCGACGACCGGGCGCCCCTGGGCGTCGATCCAGCTGCCCGCCGTGCGCGAGGTGCCCAGTTCGGCGACCAGTTCCTGGCCCGTCCGTGCGGCCCTGGTCTCGGCGTTCGGTGTATTCGGAGGATTCGCGTCGTCCGACGTCTCGCTCGCCATGGCCTGCGTGACCATCAGCCCTCCGCAGGCCAGCCCGCCGATGGCGGCGAACCGTGCGATTCGCTGAACATTCCGTCGTGCATGCCTCATCCACGGCTCCCGTGCGACTGTCCTGACACAGCGTCACCCCTGCGGGCGCTCCCGCTGGGTGTACGCCCTCCTCCAGTACGTGCCGTCGCGCGGTCCGGTTCACCGAGCCGCCCGGCCGTTCGGAGTCGGCGAGAACCCGCCGGTCGCCCGAGCCGCGCTTTTGCCGAAACGGCAATATCCCTCGGCCCCTCGCCGTGGGCGCCTCCATGATCGGTATCAGCGGATCCACCCAAGGAGGACATATGTCGCAGGACGCCACCCCGTTCACCCCGGCGGACGCCCGGCACCGACTGGTCGACGTGCCCGGTGGCCGCATCCACCTGGTCGAGCAGGGCACCGGCCCGCTGGTCCTGCTGGTCCACGGCTTTCCCGAGCTCTGGCACTCGTGGCGCCACCAGCTTCCGGCACTCGCCGCGGCGGGCTACCGCGCGGTGGCCATCGACGTACGCGGCTACGGGCGCTCCTCGGCACCCGACGCCGTGGAGGCGTACCGGATCGGGGCCCACGTCGAGGACAACGTGGCGGTCGTCCGCGCGCTCGGCGAGGAGACCGCCGTGATCGTCGGCCACGACTGGGGCTCGACCATCGCCGCCGACTCCGCGCTGCTCAGGCCGGACGTCTTCACCGCCGTCGGGCTGTTCGGGGTGCCGTACACGCCACGTGGCGGGATGCGGCCGACCGACGCCTTCGCCATGATCGGCGGGGACGAGGAGTTCTACGTCAGCCACTTCCAGCAGCCCGGCCGGGCCGAGGCGGAGATCGAGCAGGACGTACGGGGCTGGCTGTCAGGCTTCTACGCCACGCTGGCCGGCGACACGAAGCCGGCGTCGGGAGAGGGCGCGGTCTTCTTCGTACCGAAGGGCGGCAAGCTCTCCGACCGGTTCGTGACGGACCGACCTTCCTGGCTCACGGACGAGGAACTGGACTTCTGCGCCGCCGAGTTCGAGCGGACCGGTTTCACGGGCGCGCTCAACCGCTACCGCACCATGGACCGCGACTGGGAGGACCTCGCCGACCAGGACGGCGCTCCCGTCACCCAGCCGTCGCTGTTCGTCGCCGGTGAACTGGACGCGTCCATCGCCTGGCTGGCCGACGCGATCAAGGCGTTTCCCAGCACCCTCCCCGGCCTGGTCTCCTCACACCTCCTGGAGGGCTGCGGCCACTGGGTCCAGCAGGAACGCCCCGACGAGGTCAACCGGCTCCTGACCGCCTGGCTGAATTCCCTCGACGGCCCGACGACGACACAAGGCCCGACTCGTACGCGATGACGACGAGCCGCACCCGGTCGGTGATGCCGCCGAGGCCGTGGGCGCGGGGGCCGCGGACACCGGGCGGACACCGGGCGGGCGGTCGGTGAACTCCCACGCCCTGCCGGCCGGCACGTGGAACCGGCCGGCGGCCGTCGGCCACCAGCCGGTCGCCCACCCGTCGACGGCCGGCGGGGCGTGGACCGTCCACGCGGTCCGGGCCCTGGTCGAGACCCTCGTCACTGTGGCCTGTACGCAGCGACGCGCCCCATGACGGCGGGCGGCGACCCCGGCACCGACAGGATGCGGGCTCAGACGCGGTGCGCGGGGTCCGTCGTCCGCGTGAGATGGGCGAAGACCACGACATTGCTCTGGTAGCCGCCGGACTGCCGGTCGTACACCCCGCCACAGGTGATCAGCCGCAGCTCCGGACGCTTCCTGGCGCCGTACACCTCCTGACTGGGGAAGCGCGCCTTCTCGTACTGGCGGACGGCGTCCACCGTGTAGACGGCGGTTCGGCCGTCGGCGCGCAGGGCCTCGACGAGCCCGCCGGGCTTGAGCGTGCTCAGGCCGGCGAACACGGCGGGTCCGGTGCGGGTGTCCAGATGGCCGACCATCACGGCGGTTCCCGCCTCTCCGGGCGAGGGCCCGCCCTCGTACCAGCCGGCCAGTCCGGGCTGGTCGAGCGGCGGGGCGGTGAGCTGCTGCCGCCGGTCCAGGCCCAGTCCGACGACCGGCGCCCGCAGGCCGAGGAACGGGATGCTCAGGGTGGTGGGCCTGGACCGCGGGAGCGGTTGGAGTGACCACCGTGGCGGGGAAGGCCGCGGTGGCTGGGATGTCCGCGGGGGTGGGAGTGGCCGCGGGGGTCGAGAGGCCGACGGCGGTTGCGAAGGCCGTTGCGGCGGAGGTGTCCGCGGCGGTGGGGATGTCCGTGGTGGCCGCGGCGGCGGGCTCGGACGGCGGACGGGGGATCGTTCGGGAACAGGGCTGCGCCGAGGCTCCGGTGTCGTGGAGGCGGGCGGACCCGGGGACGCCTTCGCGTCCCCGGACTCCACCGCCGAGGCGGCGGTCGGCCCCACGGGCCGACCGTCGTCCTCGGCCCACCAGATGCCGCCCATCACCAGCGAGAACGCCAGGACCACCGTTCTCGCCAGGCGGTAGGCACGCGTGCGGTACCAGGGCCTTGGCGCGTGCCTACGCGGCACCGTCGGGCCGGCGACGCAGCGTCCGGAAGTAGACGAAGCCGGACACGCCGACCAGTCCCACCGCTCCGGCGGCCGCGGCCGTCGAGACGGTCGGCGTGTCGGCGAGACCGCCGCCGCCCGCGGGCACCGGGCCCTTGGGAGCCGCCGGCTTGGCGTCCTGCTTGCCCGTCGCGTCCTGCTTGCAGTTGACCTTGAAGGGCTTCTCCTTGCCCGCCCCGGTCCCGCCCACGGGCTTCCAGGTGAGCTTGTAGTCGCCGTCGGGCAGCGCCAGCGTGTCCGTGTAGCCGGTGCCGGTGGGCAGGGCGAGGGTGCCGTTGAGCGTGGCCTTGGCCGAGGTCGCCGGCTGTGGCTCGATGAGCCAGGTGATCCCCGTGACCCCGACCCCTTCGAAGTTGACGGCGGAGAGGTAGAACTTGCAGACCTCCGTCTCGCTGCGCTGGTCGGTGGGCGACGCCGACTCCGAGTGGATCTTTACGTCGCCGCTGTCGACGGGGGTGGCGTAGGCGGCCGGTGCCCCGAGGAGGGCGGCGCCCGCGAGGGCGGCCGTGGTGAGGGCCGCGGCGCCGGTGCGGGCGCCGACGGAACGGGAGAGTGGTGAGGCGGGCATGCGAAATCCTCCGAGTGGAATGATTGTCGTACAAATCGGTTGTGCACCTGACTCTCTTTCACATCCGGAAGGGGGAAACGCGGCGCATCGCTGATGGCGCGTCAGAGTTCCCCCGTCCGGCCCAGCGTTCCGGCGCTCGGGGGCGGCCCTGTCGTATTTCTGCGGGACAACGGAAAGGATCGTTGACGCGGTCGTGGCGCGGTGCCAACGTCTCGCACCAGTCCTCCCGGCCGGCCGGGATCCGGGGTGGCGTCCCTTCGGACACCACCCGTTCCACAGCTCATCGAGGCGAACGGAGGACTTGTCGTCATGTCAACAGCCAGTGGAGACCCGACCACGGGGACGGCCGACTTCTCGGCGGCGCCCCTGGCCGACGCATCCGTCCCGGAAGAGTGGGAGAACGGCCAGGACACCCTCCGAGACGGAAGCGCCACCGAAACCGGCGAGGCGGAACAGCGCCCGGCCACACAGCGCCCTGCCACCGGTGAAGCGACCGTACGCGCCGAGTCGGGTGCGGCCCTCCCGGCCACCCCGGCCATGCCCGCGGCTCTCCCGGCCC
>NZ_LIPP01000267.1 GCF_001418335.1 Streptomyces aurantiacus
GGGCTGGGGGCGGGCAGGGAAGTGCTACCGAGTGACTCGGTCAGCGAGGGCATGTGCGGCTCCAGCAGGTGCAAAGAGAGCGAAGAATGGTCGCGCATAAGGTGATGGGGGCGACGGCGGCGCCCGACCGGAGTCGGGGAGGGGGCCGGCAACGCCACGGGGGTCGGCAACGCCGTGCCTCGCCTCTCACGCCGAAGTGCCGTCGTGCCGCAGGTAGTTGGGCCCAGTGGTGTAGTGCTTGTTGATGTCCGCCGCGCCGGACCGTTCCTTGGTGAGGAGCGTTCCGGCGGTGACCATCGCCTTGACCGGCAGGCGTGGCGCGTCCAGGAGCTGGACCCGCAGTACGGCACCTGGCTCGCCCGCTCCTGTCCCGAGCCGCTCGATCGCCTCGGCGAGCCGGTCGCGTACGAGCCGCAGCAGCACGGGAAGAGGCGCGCGACCGTGCCGCGCGAGCCCGAAGGCGTAGGCGCCCGCGCACAGATGGACCGTGATGGTGGTGAACAGGTCCACGACCGGCCGGTCACTGTCGCCGAAGGTCCGGGCGTCGTCGAAGTCCCCGGCGCACGGAGCCGCGTCCCCGAGCCGTTCGCTCAGCCGCAGGCGGTTGATGCGCGGCCCGTCGTTGTCCTTCAACAGCAGTCGCAGCCGCGTACGACCGTCGTGCGGCCGGTCGAGGATCACCGAGATGTTCTGCTGGTGCGACTCAAGCGCGATCCCGTACCCGAACAGCGTGGTCTGCCAGTCGAAGAGCAGGGTCAGGCAGGCGTCGAGCAGCGCGAGGAGGTCACCGCCGTAGAACCGGTCGGCCAGATGATCGACGACCAGCCGGCCGCCGGGTGCTTCGGCGAGCAGCGCGGCCATCGGCACGACGACGGAGTCCTGGAGGCCGTCGGGGTAACGCCGGAACAGCGCGGCGAGCAGTTCGTGTCCGGCGTGCGCGTACACCGTCTCGTCGGCGTGCAGGATCGTGCTCCGGAATCGTGGCTCACGGACGATGATCTGCTCGATCAGCCGCTGTCCCGCAGCGCCGTCGACCAGTGTGCCGGGTTTGATGGTCCGCCGGTTGCGCAGCCCCAACGTGGCGGTGTCCAGCGGGAGTTTGACATGCAGGGACGGCTCCGCGGTGAGGGCCACGGTACGCATCGACAGGGTCGGTACGACGTCGAGGTGGGCGCGGTCGGCGAGCACGGCCCGGTCCGTCAGACCGGTGGCGCGCAGAACACCCTCCAGCGGGGCGCCGACGGTCAATGGGTGGACGGGCAGCGCCACATGGGTCGGGTCGAGCTCCGGGAGGCCGAGCAGCCCGGGCGTGGGCCAGCGGTCCGGAAACGTCCCGGTGACCGCGTCACGGGGCACAGCGAGCCAGCGCAGCTCGAACGCGGGATGCAACTCCGGGGCGTACGCCCGCAGTTGTGTTTCGTTCAGTCCGACGCGGCCACGTGAGGTCGGGTAGACGGGATGGTCGAGGTGGGCGGCGAGGGTGTCGTATGCCAGCCCTCCGCTCAGTCCCGTCCAGCCGGTCACCGCCGGGCCATGACGGGCCGTCAGTCGCCGGATCACCTCGTCGTGGGCCGCGGTGTGCAGGCGCATGGTGGCCAGCGTCTGACGGCACTCTTCGGCGAAGGCGTCGAATCCTGCCCGGTCGACGGGATCGGCGAGGACGCGCAGGGCGGCGAGGATCGTGTCGCACGTCTCGTAGCGGACGGGCAGAGGCGCGGATGAGGGGGAGGGCGAGGGGGAGGATTCCGCGGGCTCTCTTACGAGCAACGGCAGCCGGGCCGCGTACTCGCACTGGAACCCGTCTTCGGCGACCGGAAGCAGCAGGAACTGCCCGTCACCGGTGGCCCGTCGCAGCCACGCGCCGTCCGGCCGGTGCACCAGCCGGCCGGCCGAACGCAGGCCGACGACGTCCTCGCGCAGCAGTGCGCTGAGCACCCGGATGATCAGCTCACCGCGGGTGGTGTCGGCGTCGGGAGACACGCCACCGTGCTCGCCGGTGCCAGTGCCAGTGCCAGTGCCAGTGCCACCGCCACCGCCACCGCCACCGTTCCCCGTGGAGCTGCCGGCCGTCGCCGTGCGGGCCGTCACGGCTGGATCTCCCACCGCTGCCCGGCCAGGAACCCGGCCACGGCCCTGTCCACGGCCTCCTGGTCGGTTCCGGTGGCCCGCACCACGCCGAGGAAGTCGCGATTGGTGCGATACAACTGGTGCCGCTCACCGATCTCCCGGAGCGGGCGGTAGGTCAACCGAACGCCGTCAACGGTCCGTTCGGCGGCGGCGGGCGCTGCAGTCAGCGTCCCCGCGCTCTCGGCACACGGGTAGTCCAGCCGGGCCACGCCGTCACGCCGAGCTCCGAGATCCGCGGGAAGGGGCTCACCCAGGTGCGTACGCAGGATGTGCTCGAAGAGCGGAATCTCCAGCAGGTGCGCCAACAGCAGGTCGCACTGGTCGCCGATGGCACGGTAGTTGACCTCTATGATCCTCGCCCGGCCTTCGTGAACCACGAACTCGGTGTGGCAGGCACCGAAACCGACGCCGAGCGCGTCGAGCTGGGCCAGTACCTGGGTGACGACCGGTGCGGGATGGGCGGGGACGAAGGTCAGCCGCTCCTCGATGAAGTACGGCGGCGGGGACAACACGGTGTGGAAACCGCCCAGGACATGGCGCACGTGACCGTCGCCGAGCGTCTCCAGTGTGTAGAGCTCCCCGGGCAGATACTCCTCGACGACCAGGGCGGACCCCGGGCGGCGGCTCAGGATCTCCGCGCAGCGCGCCACCAGGTCCTCGGCACCCTCGACGAGTACGACGTCCTCGCTGGCCACGCCCTCGCGTGGCTTGACGACACACGGGTACGGCACGTCGAGGGCAGCCACGTCGGTGGTGTCGGTGACCTCGGCCGACCACACCGTGTCCGCGCCCGCGGAGGCGAGACGGCGCCGCATCTCGGCCTTGTCCTTGGTGCGCAGGGCGACCCTCCAGTCCTTGCCGGGCAGGCCGAAGTAGTCGGCGGCCAGGGCGGCCTGGGTCTGCAGATGATCGCTGTTGGTGAAGACCGCGTCGGGACGGCCGAGCGTCGAGATCCGGGTGACGACGGAGCGGAGGTCGCGTACGTCGCACTCCAGGACCTCGGTCTCCGGGTACGCGAGCCGGTGGGCGTCCGGCTGGTCGGTGAGGACCGTCATGTCGACGCCGAGCCGTGCCGCGGCGGGCAGAAACCCTTCGGTGACGGAGTCGGTGGGGTTGAGAGCAAGCAGGTACATACGCATGCGAGGAGAGCAACTCCCGCTCTGTGGGTGGCGGTTGGAGGCAAACGACGGTTGAGGGCAGACGGCTGTCGAGGGCGGACGGCTGCTGAGGCAGGGCTCAGGGAGGCGCCGGGCGCGAAGGGGCTCCGACGCCGGCGAGCGGCACGGGTGTGTGCGGCTGCTGGAAGATGCGCGCGGGCGCACCTGTAGGCGCGGCCCGCGTAGGTGCGACCTGTTCGGTCGCTGTCACATTGAGTGAGATCAAATTAGGCATGTTCTATTTCTCAACCGGCAATGGATCCACTGTGACGTGCGCCTCCCTTGATCGATGTTTGGGGAGGCGTGGTCACGCACTGCTGTTAGCGATCTCTATACTAAGGTAAGGCTTACCTGGTTTTCTCGCTTTGCCCCCATGTACAGGAGTACCGATGACCGTGGCCCTGGAGACCCCCTCGACCGATGTGGCCGCGACCGTGCCGGGCCTGCTCTCCGACACGTATCGCCAACTCGCCGAGACATGCCAGGCGTTGACGGTGCGAGTGGCCGACCCGGTGCCGAGGTTCCCCCGAACGGGCGTCAGCGGCGCGGAGTTGACGAAGGACCAAGGCGCCCTGGACGCATTCCTGTCGGCCGAGGACTTCCGCATCCGGGAACGCTACGACCACGTCCCGCGCCACGATGTCGCCGCCTCCCGCGCCCTTCATGACTACGCGTGGTCGGTCGGCCTGTTGATGAGCGGCGTCTGGTATCTCACGGGCCGGGTGCCGCGTATCCGTCCCGAGGACGTACGGATCGACCTGGCCTCCGGCGCCTTCGAGATCAGCCCCGGAACGGACCTGGCCTGTCTGCCGGGCGACCCGGCCGCCGCGGTCCCCGGCGTGCTGACCCTCCCCCATGAGGAGGCGTTGCGCGCGGAGTTGCGGGTCGCCGTCGCCGACCACATGGAGCCGCTGCTCTCCGCGATCGCCCCGTACGTCCGGCGTGGCCCGCGCGCACTGTGGGGCCTGGTCACCGACGACCTCGTCTCCGGCATCTGGTACCTCGGCCGCATGCTCGGCCGGGAACCCGACGCGGTGCGGGCCGCCACCGCACTGCTCCCCTCCGCGGTCCCGCCCTTCCCCGGCGGGGCGGACTTCCGCCACCTCACCGGCGGCGACGGCCGACAGCACCCGACCCGCACCCGCATGGGCTGCTGCCTCTACTACACGATCCGCCCCGCCGAGGCCTGCGCCACCTGCCCGCGCACCTGCGACGCCGAGCGCCTGCGCCGAATCGAATCCTGACGCTTTTCAAGGGACTCCCGCTTCTCAGCGACCCCCCCTCGACGCCGCCGGCCTCTCCGTCCCTCCCCCCCGGCTCCTCCCTCTGTCCCGTTACGCGGCGGACGGCATCACCCGCACATCGGCGGCCCGTACGAACGCCACCCGGTGCCCGAACTGGATCTCGTAGTACATGTCCGAACCACGCACCACCCGGTGCGGTGTCGTGTCGAAGGTCGGCGCGTAGAAGTACTCGCCCGGCACCTTGTCACCGGCCGCGTACTTCTGGCCCGCCGGCAGCTTGTACGGCAGCGGGGAGACCGACTGGACGGGCACGCCCTCCGGATAGGCCTCCTTCTCCGGATACGCACGCCCGTAGACGGGGATCTCGGTCAACCCGGCCCTGGGCGTGATGACGTCGCCGGTCGCGTTCACCGCGGTCGGCTGCTTCTGCGGGTTCTCGAACCAGGCCTTCTGGCCCAGGTACCAGATCGCGGTCCAGTCGCCGTCGCGTCCGGCGACCGCGTACCGCTGGCCGGTGGAGACGCGTGAGCCCACGTCGTTCACGTCGGTCGTGGAGTCGTCACCGCCGGGCCGCAGGCCGATGTCCTTGACGAGCGGGGCGTCCTTGCGCGGCTGGGTGTGGAGACGTACGGCGCTCGATCCGTGCGCCGCACAGGGCTCGCCCCGGGTGACGCAGCCGGTGAACTCCGGCCGGTTCGCGGTGAACTGCGGCAACACGGTGACCAGCCCGCCCTTCGCTCCGGGCGCGGCCCCCAGCGGCTTGCCGAGGAGAGTGAAGTAGTGCCGCCAGTCCCAGTACGGGCCCGGGTCCGTGTGCATCGACGGGATGGTCGCGGTCGTCGTACCGGGCACGGTGTCGTGGCCCAGGATGTGCTGCCGGTCCAGCGGGATGCCGTACTTGGCGGCGAGGTACTTCACCAGACGCGCCGACGACCGGTACATCGCCTCCGTGTACCAGGTGTCGGGCGCGGTGAGGAATCCCTCGTGCTCCAGGCCGATCGACTTCGAGTTGATGTACCAGTTGCCCGCGTGCCAGGCCACGTCCTTGGCCTTCACATGCTGGGCGATGTGCCCGTCGGTGGAGCGCAGGCTGTACTGCCACGACACATAGGTCGGGTCCTGCACCAGGTTGAGGACACCGTCCCAGGCGCCCTCGGTGTCGTGGACGACGATGTACTTGATGCTCTGCGACTTCGGCCGGTCGCCCAGGTCGTGATTGCCGTAGTCGCCGTCCCCGAACTCCTCGTACGGCGCCGGGATCCACTCGCAGGACACGGTCGTCGGACACTCGGTGGTGCCCGCGGCGGGCGCCCGCAGTCCCGCACCGCTCAGCTGCGCCGTCGCAGGGCGCAGCCGCGGCTGCGCGCCGAGCGTGATCCGCTGCCCCGCGTCCGTGGTGCGCCGCTCGCCGTGGCGGATCACCTCGAAGACGTCCTCGGCGTACGTCGCGGCCGTCGCCGTGTCGTCGGCACCCGAGTAGCGGGCCACCGCTCCGTACCAGTCGGCGGCGTCGGCGCTGAGCGGCTCGCCGAGCTGCTTCTGGGCCGCCGCCAGCAGCGCGGCACCGCCCGCCACATTCGCCGCCGCGTCCGTACGCAGCCGCTCCGCGGGGATGCCGCTCAGTTCCGCGGCCTTCGTCAAGGTCTTGAGGCGGGCCGGGAGCCGGGTGTTCTCCGGGACCTTCGTGTCGGGAAGGAGGGGGCCGCGTGACGCGTCGCCCCGGGCGTCCTCCGTGCCGTCGCTGTGGTGCGGTGCCACCACGGTCCGGGCGATCGCCGTGCGGGCGTCGGTGAGATGCATCGGGCCGTAGCCGCCCGTGACACTGGGCGCCCCGTCGTGCGCGTCCCAGCGGGACTGCAGATAGGACACGGCGAGGAGCACGCTCTGCGGCACGTCGTACTTGTCGGCCGCGTCGGCGAAAGCATTCTGCAGATGCGTGGAGGACGTGGAGGACGCGGACGTCGGCCCGTCCCTGTCGCCGAGGCCGGCACCGTCGCCGTCGTACGGGGCGGCGCCGAGCAGGGGCAGCAGCAGAGCGGCCGAGGCGACGGCACCCGCGGCCCGGCGGGCACTTCTGTGGCGGGTGGAATGCCGGGTGGAAGAGCTGGGGTCGGTGGGGGATCCTCGCAAGGCAGACCTCCTGGGACGATCGAGTGTGACGGTGCGTGCGTACGGGGGCGGGTGTGCGTCAGTGCTACCGGCTCTCCGACAATCCGTCAATCATTCCCAGAGGAAGCGGATTTCCCACGTCAGCGGCGGGGGGTTCACCGTATTCGGGGCGGCGACGACCCGGCCTGCGCGGCAACAGGGGAGGGGCCCCTGACCCGATCGGGTGAAACCCTTCACCACCGGGTGAACGACGGAGGTCCGCGACACGCCCCTGTCCTGGGCGCATCGCGGACCACCGTCCCTGTCAGTGCTATCAGCGCCGTCAGCGCGTACCGACCGCCGCGCGAACGGCCTTGCGGGCCATCTGACAGTCGTCGTGCAGCCGCCTCAGCAGCAGCCGCTGTTCCTCGCCGGACGGCGCGGCACCCGGATGGGCCGGACCCGGCGCCACCGGGGTCGGGTCGTGCATCGAACGCTGCACGGCCGTCTCGTACGTACGGATCTCCCGGGTGAGGACGAGCATCAGGTTGACGAGGAACGCGTCACGCGCCGCGGGTCCCGCCGACTGGGCGAGCTGGCTGATCTGCCGGCGGGCGGCCGGAGCGTCCCCGAGGACCGCCCACAGCGTCGCCAGGTCGTACCCCGGCAGATACCAGCCCGCGTGCTCCCAGTCCACCAGCACTGGACCGGCCGGTGAGAGGAGCATGTTCGACAGGAGGGAATCGCCGTGACAGAACTGGCCCATGCCCTGGCGGCCGGCCGAGTGCGCGATGCCGTGCACCAGTTTCTGCAGGTCGCCCAGGTCCCGGTCGGTGAGCAGCCCCAGCTCGTGGTACCGGGAGATCCGTGCCGCGTAGTCCAGCGGGGCGTCGAACGTCCCGGCCGGCGGCCGCCACGCGTTGAGCCGGCAGATCGCGCCGAGCGCCGCCCTGATGTCCGCGCGCGGCGGGGCCTCCAGCGGATGCCGGTTCAGCGCCGCCACCCGTCCCGGCATCCGCTCGATCACCAGTGTGCAGTTGTCCGGGTCCGCCGCGATCAGACGCGGCACCCGCACCGGCGGCCGGTGCCGCACGAACGAGCGGTATGCCGCTATTTCATGCCGGATCCGCTCGGCCCACACCGGGGAGTGGTCCAGTAAACACTTGGCCACGGCGGTGCTGCGCCCTGTCGTACCGACCAGGAGCACGGAGCGTCCGCTCCGGCGCAGCACCTGCACCGGAGCGAACTCCGGACAGATGCGGTGCACCGACGTGATCGCCGTACGCAGCTGGGCGCCCTGGGCGCCGGACAGGTCGAGTCTGCCGCTGAGCGGTTGCGTGCCGAGCCCCGGCACGCGCCGTGTCCGGCCGGCGCCGAGGGCGGGGGCCGCCGCGGGGCGCGCGGGGTCGAGGTAGGGGCCGCCGCCTCCGGGGCGGGCGTGCAGCGACCGGGGTGGGGCGGACACGGAGGACGATGCTGTGTACATGGGCGAGACAGATCCCTTCGTGTGCCGGCGAGTTACCGCGTCACCCGCCCCGGTCACACCGGTACACCCTGGGGAATGTCCCTCGGCGACCGGGTCGGGGTGGCGCGTTCCTACCTGACACCCGGCGCCCACTGGCACACCATCTGGCGTGCCCTGGCGAACCCTGGCGAATAGTCGCTCAGC
>NZ_LIPP01000268.1 GCF_001418335.1 Streptomyces aurantiacus
ACCCGCACCCGACGAACAACCCAGCCCACCCCTCAGTCGAACCACCGATCCCGCGCCAACTCCTCCGTCCGCGACGGATCCTCCAACAACGCCGCGACCTCAAACCGCCGCGGCCACTGCCCAGCCGCCCACGCAAGCCCCGCGGCAACACCCTCCAACGTGGCGGCATGCAGCACCCCGTCCCGGCTCCGGCGCCAGTCCAGCTCCGTACCGTCCACGAAGAGCTCCTCGTGCTCGACGTACGTCGAAGGGGTCGACGGGCCCAGCAGAACCCGTACGGACTCCGGCACGTCGCGTTCGGCACCCTCGCTTGTCACCTCGCCGGTCACGGACTCGCTCAGCCGCCGGACCTGGAACAGCTCCGCGAGATCGGCGGCCCGCGACCGCCGTACCGGCAGCAGGGGTGTACCGGCGGTGAAGGGCAACAGGTCGGGCGAGTCCACGACCACCGCGTCGGCCGCGTCCACGACCCTCACCTCTCCGTCCACGACGGCCCGCAACTCGTCCGGCAGAGTCACCTGCTCGGGATCGAGGTCGGCCAACGCCCCGTAGAGCGCGTGCAGTTGACCGGCCGACACCTCACGCTCCGGATCGGCAAGGCGGTCCAGGAGCTCCGCGGCGCCACCGGGCTCGGCGAGCAGCGCGGCCACGGACGTACGGACGCCGAGCGCGCGCAGCACCTGCTCGTCGTCGAAACCGGCTGCGTCGGCGGCGTCGTACAGGCCGTGCAGCAGCGGGTCGCCGCCCGCGGCGCGCAGGCCGGCCGGGCGGCGGCCGTCGAGCACGGGGTGCCCGCGCAGCCACCAGGCGGTGTACGACCGGATGATCTCGTGCGTGCCGTCCGGCAGCAGGACGCGGACCGGCTGGGTGAGGGCGTCCCGCAGCGGCGGCCGGGAGAGCAGGGCCAGGGCCTGCGGCCAGCGGTCGTCGTCCACGAGGTCGAGGTCGCGCACGGCGACGATCTCCGTGGCGACGGGCGGCACCGGTGACTCCGGCAGCCCGTCCAGGGAGTCCTCGCACCACACGTCGACGGCGTCGAGGAGCCCCGCGTCGTCGGGTTCGGCGAAGTCGCCGTCCCGGGGCTCCAGTTCGTCGGGGTCGAGGACGACGTCCGTGGCGCGTACGAGGGCGAAGCCGGCCAGCACACCACAGGCGGCGAGTGGCTGCTCGCCCCAGCGTTCGGCCAGTTCGGCGTCGACGAAGGCGAGTTCGTCCTCGCGGATCACCTGGGCGAAGGGGCTGCCGGGCAGGACGAGTTCGCCGGCCGGGACGAGTTCGCCCTCGTCGTCGGGGAGCGCGAGGGCACCGAGCCAGGGCTCGTCGCCGGGTTCGAGGCGTGCGTCGCGGACGAGCGCGAGGACGGTGTCGGCCAGTTCCTCGGCGTCCGGGGTGGTGTCGTCGTCCCAGCCGCCGCGGTCGTCGTCGAGCGAGCCGGCGACGGCCGCGCGGACCTGCGCGGTGGTCAGGACGGCCCGCGCGGTGGCGGGCAGCGCGCCCAGCTTCTCCAGGAGCGGATGGACGGCGTCCGGGTGGGCGACCTTCAGGCCGAGCCGGGCAAGGGCGTCGGGCGCGACCTGGGCACCATCAGAAGCAGGCAGCAGAATCTGCCGGGGCCCGATGGTCGTACGCCCGTCGGCCAACGGAACCGGCAACCCGGTCAGCCGGTCCGGGTCGACCCCGGCGAGGCTGTCGTACAGGCGCCGCCACCACTCGGGGTCCTTCTCCAGGCCCGCGAGCCGGTCGACCGCCTCGGTCAGCGGTACTCGCGCGACTCCCAACGTCCGCAGTTCCACGCGTCGTTCGAGCCCGGCGGGCAGCAGGCTGGGCAGCACCTCGGCGAGGACCTGTACGGTCTCGGCTCCCGCGCCCTCCACCACCTCGGCGTCGCGGGGGCGCAGGGCCTCGGGGAGGTCGGGGTCGTCGCCCGGCTCGACGGCGGGCGGCAGGAACGCCGTACGCGGCAGCCGTTCGAGGATCGCCTGCCGCAGCGCCCCGTCCAGCTCGCCCTTGCCGAGCGGACCCGGGACCAGGCCGATGATCTCGGGGGTCACGGGCCGCCAGGCGGCGAGCAGTTCGACGTACGCGTCCGCGGCCCGCTGCACCAGGAAGTCGGTCAGCGGCCCGGGGGCGGCGTGGCGGCGGGTGGTGTCGAGCGGCAGCGAGGCGATGAGCAGCGCGGGTACGCCGAGGGGTTCGTCGCTGGGGGTGGGCGCGTGCACGACGGGGCCGGTGCGCGGACGCCCGGGGGTGCCGTCGGCGTCGACGGGGACGGCCCAGGTGACCGACCAGCGGGGACGCAGCCGCTCCTCCACGGGCCGGTCGGCGAGCAGCGCGGGCTCCAGCGCCCCGTGCGCGGAGACGGTACGCCACCGGGTCGTCCCGTCCCGCGAGTCCTCGACGACGACACCGCCGCCACCGCCGCCAACACCGCCGCCACCGCCGCCAACACCATCGCCATCGTGGCCATCACCGTCGTCGGCGTGGCGCCGGATGGTCCGTACGCCGCCGTCCCCGGCCTCGACGATCACTTCGTCGAGGCCGGGCAGGGCGAGCAGCAGGGCGTCGTCGATCCCGTCGAGCAGCCGCTCCGCGAGATCCGCCGCGGCCGGGTCCCGCAGCGGCAGGATCACGACGCTGTCGTACGTGTCGGGGGCGGTGCCCTCGGCCGCGAACGGCAGCCGGAGCAGCGGCACATGGCCGTCGCGGCGGCGCAGTTCGTCCCCGAGCCCGGGGCTGTGGCGGGCGACGTCGACGGCGAGGTCGCGGGCCTCGGCGAGGGACCAGCGGACGCCGCCGTGCCGTCCCAGCAGCGCGGGTTCGTCGGTCACGGCGAGGACGGCCGCGAAGCCGACGCCGAAACGGCCGACCGCGCTGTCGCTGTCGTCCCGCTTGGCGGAGGCGCGCAGGGTGGAGAGGGACTCGACGCCGGTCGCGTCCAGGGGGGCGCCGGTGTTGGCGGCGGCGAGGACGCCGTCGCGGAGGGTGAGCCGCAGCCGTCCCGGTACGCCGGCGCGGGACGCGGCGTCGGCGGCGTTCTGCGCGAGCTCGACGACCAGGCGGTCCCGGTAGCCGCCGAGTACCAGGTCCTCTTCGGAGTTGGCGTCCTCACGGAACCGCGCCGGGCTCGTCGCCCAGGCGTCCAGCACCCCGCGTCGCAGCCGAGCCGTTCCGAACGGATCAGTGCCCTCGGCAGCAGGCTGCACGAAGTTGCCCACGGTTCACTCTCCCTCTCACATGGAACGGCCGCACGTGATGCCTCGGCCGCCGCAAGAAGGTACCGCGGGATTCCCTGCCGGGGGCTCGGCCGGGTTGTGTGGTGCCGGTTACCTCACCCGCGGGCCGGTGGGGGCTGGTCGCGCAGTTCCCCGCGCCCCTAAAGACAAAAGACTGCGCAGTTCCCCGCGCCCCTGCTTTTCAGGGGCGCGGGGAACTGCGCGACCAGCCACAACGAACCCGCACTCGCCGACGACTAGCTGTGCCCGAACTCCACAGAAGACTCGTCCGGGCCCACCGACACCGACCCCGAGTCCGGCGACGGACGCAGCGGGAACGGATCCACCCGCGTCTCGTCGATCACCGGCGGCGCGGGCCGAGGCGGCTTCGGCATGACCGCCGCCTCGGAGTGCCCCCCGCACCCGTACGACAGCGAGACCACACACCCGTCCGCCGGAGAGATCTCGTTCGCGCACACCCCGAACGCCTGGCCGAGCGATCCGCCGATCGGGTTGAGGAAGCCACAGCTGACGCAGGTCGCGGGCGCCGCCTGCGCCATCGCCGTCTTCGCCCCGTACGACTCCTCCCACCGGTCGGCCGCGATGTGCAGCCCGTACCGCGACAGGACCCGGGCCCGCCGCATGCCGAGTTCCTCGGCGACGGAGGCGATCGAACCGCGGGACGGCACCAGCGGCAGCACGGCCGGCGTGCCGGCCGTGACCTCGGCGTCCTCCGCGTCGGCCAGCTGGGCCATCTCCTCGGAGATCGGCGCGTTCGGAGCGGGCTCGTCCTCGCCGGAGTAACCGGGCTCCAGGCGCAGATCCTCCGCGTCCGTGGGCAGCAGGTCCCCGGGACCCATGTCGCCGGGCCGCAGCCGCTCGCTCCACGGCACCCACTCGGGTGCCAGCAGGGCGTCGGTGCCGGGCAGCAGTACGGTCTCGTCGAGGGTGACGAACTTCGCCCGCGAGGCCCGGGCCACGGTCACCGCCCAGCGCCAGCCGCGGTACCCCATCTCCTTGCACTCGAAGAAGTGCGTGACGACGCGGTCCCCTTCGCTGACCATCCCCGCGTGCTCCCCGACGACGCCGGGAGCGGCGGCCTCCTCGGCGGCTGCCCGCGCGAGGTCCACGGCCTCGGCACACAGACGGTCGGGGGTTCGGCTTCGCGTTGTCGCGCTCACAGGTATCGCTTCTCTCCTACGCCGTCTCACGAGTGCGCCGTCCTCGACGGGGTGCGGACGGAGCGGACCGGGGGGCCGCGTCGACGTCCGCGCCCGATCGCACTCGGGCGCGCCTACGTCATCCATTCTGCGGGATGACCGAAAGGCGCGCGGCCGAGAACAACTGCCGCGGGCGCGTTACGCACGCTACCGTCTCGTCGGCGCTGGGCCTACACCGGCGTTGCCTTCACCACTTTGCGGCGCTTCCTCCGTCGTGTTCCGGCCATGTCCCGACCGGGCCGTGGCCCCGTCCGCGCCGGGTCCCGGCCCTGTCGTATCCAGGTCGTATCCAGGTCGTAGCCGGGTCGTGTCCGAGTCGTAGCCGGTGTCCCCGAGTCGCCCGGCACCGCCCCGGCACCGGAACGACAGGGCCCAGTCAGCCGCTATACGGGCGGTAACCGCACTACATACGCCGTTCTCGGGGCACTATTGCGGAGTGGCAGCCGCAAGGTCGCCCCAAGGCACCGCCGGGATCGGTGAGGCCGGGGCGGGAGGTGACGCAGGAGGTAAAGGCGGTTCGGGCCCGGTGCGCGGGGCCGTCCGCTCCGTCGGGCATGCCCTGCACCTGCCCTTCTCCGGCACGGCGAGAGGCATCAGAAAGGCGACCCACGCGCACGGCGCGGGCGAGTCGGGCCTCGGCAAACTGATCGAACTGCACGGGGTGAACGGCGCCGGCGACATGATGATCACCGTCGCGCTCGCCTCCACGGTGTTCTTCTCGGTCCCCACGGACGAGGCCCGCGGCCGGGTGGCGCTCTACCTGGCGATCACCATGGCCCCCTTCACGCTCCTCGCGCCGATCATCGGTCCCCTCCTGGACCGCCTCCCGCACGGCAGGCGCGCCGCGATGGCGGGCGCGTTCATCGCGCGCGCCTTCATGGCCCTGCTGCTGTCGAGCGCGGTCGTCACGGGCAGCATCGAGCTGTATCCGGCGGCCCTCGGCGTCCTGGTGGCGTCGAAGGCGTACGGCGTCGTCAGAAGCGCCGTGGTGCCCCGGCTCCTGCCACCCACGTTCTCCCTGGTCAAGGCGAACTCCCGGGTCACGCTCGGCGGCCTGCTCGCGACCGGCGTGGCGGCCCCGATCGGAGCGGGGCTCCAGGCCCTCGGCCCCCGCTATCCCCTCTACGGCGCCTTCCTGATCTTCGTGGCGGGTACGTTCCTGTCGTTCTCGCTGCCGCACAAGGTCGACTCGGCGAAGGGCGAGGACAGGGCCCTGCTCGCCGCGGACGAGCAGCACCTGCACAGGCCGCACCTGAACAGGCCACAGCTGACGGGGCCGCGGGTGGACGGCCCGCAGATGAACGGGCCGCAGGTAAACGGGTCGCAGGTAAACGGGTCGCCGGCGAACGAGACGCTGGTGGACGAGTCGCCGGCGAACGAGCCAGAAGCGGGCGAGTCGCCGGCGAACGGGTCAGGGGCGGACGAGTCGCAGGTGAAACAGGCCAAGCGTCCCGGCCTGCGCACGGTCGGTATGGGGGTCACGCACGCGCTCGCCGCCAACGCCGCGCTGCGCGGCCTCTCCGGGTTCCTGATCTTCTTCCTCGCCTTCCTGCTGCGCGAGCACCCGCTGGCCGGCGCCAGCGCCGCGGTCTCGCTCGGCATCGTCGGCGTCTCGGCGGGCGTGGGCAACGCGCTGGGCACGGTGGTCGGCGCGGCGCTGCGGACCCGGGCCCCGGAGCTGATCATCGTCACGGTGGTCGCGGTGGTCCTGGGCGTGGCGATCACGGCGGCGGTGTTCTTCGGGGTGCTTTTGGTGGCGGTGCTCGCCGCGTTCGCCGGGTTCGCCCAGGCGCTGTCCAAGCTGTCCCTGGACGCGCTGATCCAGCGGGACGTGCCGGAACTGGTGCGGACCTCGGCGTTCGCGCGCTCGGAGACGATGCTGCAGATGGCCTGGGTGGTCGGCGGGGCGATCGGCATCGCGCTGCCGCTCAACGGCACCCTCGGCATGGCGGTGGCCTCCACGATCATCGCCGTCGGCTGGCTCACCACCGTCCGCGGGCTGCTGAGCACGGCCCGGCAGGGCGGACGGCGCCACCCGCACCTGGCCTGAGCGGGGCCCGCACCTCGCCTGATCGCGGCCTGCACCTCGTCTGATCGCGGCCCGTACCTCGCCTGATCGGGGCCCGCGGCACGCCGCGTACCCCACCCACATAGCCGGGCCGCCGGACCCGCCCGATAGCCTTCGCCCATGAGCTCCCAGCGTCCCCTTGCGCGCCGTCGCCGCGCCGTCGCCGCCGCCGGCGCCGTTTCCGCCGGACTTCTCGTCCTGGCCGCCTGTGACAAGCCGACGCCGATGGCCACCGTCACGGTCGGCAAGAACTCGATCAGCAACGAGGCCGAGTGCTACGAGGACGGCGACAGCATCAGCCAGGCGGCTGTGACCAAGTGCGCCGCCAAGAAGGCCTCCGACACGATCAGCGTCTCGCAGGGCGAGACACTGCGCATCGGTGTCGACCCGGAGATCGCCGACGAGGGCTGGGCCCTGTGGCTCAACGGGGAACAGGTCACCTCCCCGTTCAAGAAGACGTACTACGCCTTCGAGGGCGTCGACCTCTTCGCCGCGCAGCAGGGTCAGGCCGCCCCGAAGACCGTGTACATCAGCGTCGTCCAGCAGAACAAGACCGGTACGCAGTTCAAGGGCGTCTGGAACTTCAAGCTTGAGAACGCCGACGCCTGACACGCCCGAGCCGCCGGGTCCGCCGAGTCCTCCCGGTCCGCCGCTCATACGTGTCCTCGTGACCACCGCGGTCCCCGTCGAACGGGACGCGGTGGCGGCGGCGTTCACGACTCCGGAAGGCTCGACGGCGACTGCGACCGCCACTGCGACCGCCACCGTGACGGAGCGCATGATTCCGGGAGCGACCCTCAGCAGGGTGACGCTCCCCGCGGGCCGCTCCGCGAACCGCTCCGCCGTCCTCGATCTCCTCGCCGGTGGCGTGGGTCCGGCCGCCGCCGCCGCGTCGACCGCCGCCGCGCTCACCGCGGCCACACTGACCGGTGAGCCGTACGACGTGGTCGTCTCCGCCGGCATCGGCGGCGGCTTCCCGCCCGACGCGCCCGTCGGCTCGCTCGTCCTGGCCGACGAGATCACCGTCGCGGACCTCGGCGCCACGACCCCCGAAGGGTTCGCCCCGGTCACCGCGCTGGGCTTCGGAGCCGTCACCCACCACCCGCCGGAATCACTCGTACGAGAGATCGCGGCCGTCACCGGAGCACGCACCGGGACCGTCCTGACCGTCAGCACCGTGACCGGAACCGCGGAGCGCGCCGCGGAGTTGCGCCGGCGCCACCCGCGGGCGCTCGCCGAGGCCATGGAGGGGTTCGGAGTCGCGGAGGCCGCCGCCGCGCACGGCGTCCCGGTCCTGGAGATCCGCGCCGTGTCGAATCCCGTCGGCCCCCGCGACCGCGCCGCCTGGCGCATCGGCGACGCCCTCGCGGCACTCACCGGGGCGTTCGGGAAGCTGGCACCCGTACTGGAGAGTTGGAACCCACATGACCGCACTCACTGAACCCACTGAAGCCACTGGACTCACCGAGCCGCTGAAGATCGCGTACTCCCCCTGCCCGAACGACACCTTCGCCTTCGACGCCTGGGCCCACGGCCGGGTCCCGCGGGCGCCCGCGCTCGACGTGACCTTCGCGGACATCGACATCACCAACGGCATGGCGGAACGCGGCGAGTTCGACATCCTGAAGGTGTCGTACGCCGTCCTGCCGTACGTCCTGGACGAGTGGGCCCTGCTGCCCTGCGGGGGCGCGCTCGGGCGGGGCTGCGGGCCGCTGGTCCTCACCCGGGAGCCGGGCATGGACCTCACCGGCCGCACGGTCGCCGTGCCGAGCGAGAGGTCGACCGCCTACCTGCTGTTCCGCCTGTGGGCCGCGGACACGGTTCCCGGCGGGGTCGGCGAGATCGTGGTCATGCCGTTCCACGAGATCATGCCCGCCGTACGGGACGGCAAGGTGGACGCCGGCCTCGTCATCCACGAGGCCCGCTTCACGTACCAGAACTACGGCCTGCACAAGCTCGCCGACATGGGCGAGCACTGGGAGCTGACGACGGGCCTGCCGATCCCGCTGGGCGCGATCATCGCCAAGCGCTCGCTGGGCGAGCCCACGCTGAGGCTGCTCGCCGAGTCGGCCCGCGCGTCCGTCCGCGCCGCCTGGGACGACCCCGAGGTCTCCCGCCCCTATGTGCTGGCGCACGCCCAGGAGATGGACGCCTCGGTCGCGGACCAGCACATCGGCCTGTACGTCAACGAGTTCACGGCGGACCTGGGTGAGGACGGGTACGCGGCGATCCGCGGCCTCCTCACACGCGCGGCGGCCGAGGGGCTCGTGCCGGCTCTCGCGCCGGAGGCGCTGGCGTTTCCCTGACGGGGCGCTGCACCGGCCTCGGGGGCCGTTTGCGGGTGCCGGGCCGGTGGGGCCGGTCGCGCAGTTCCCCGCGCCCCCAAGTGCTGTGGCTCCGCGCCCCGTGAACGGGACGCGGAGCCACAGCGACTCGGCGGTCAGACGTCCAGTTGGTCCGCTACCGCGCGGAGGAGGCCCGCGATCTGTTTTCCCGCGGCCTTGTCGGGATAGCGGCCCCGCTCAAGCATCGGCGTGATGTTTTCGAGGAGGGTCGTCAAATCCTGGACAATGGAGGCCAGTTCGTCCGGCTTACGGCGCTGGGCAGCCGCGACGGAAGGCGTGGGGTCCAGTAGCGTCACCGAAAGTGCCTGGTCGCCGCGTTGCCCGGCGACCACACCGAACTCCACACGCTGCCCCGGCTTCAGTACATCGACTCCGGCGGGCAGGACCGAGGAATGAACGAAGACGTCGCCGCCGTCGTCGCGGGAGAGAAAGCCGAAACCCTTCTCACTGTTGAACCACTTGACCTTGCCCGTCGGCATGGGTGTGACCTCGTCCTCGGTATGTCGGAGCCGGATGGCTCGTTGGAAACTGGCCGCGCATCGGAAAAACGCAGCCGAAACCGCACGGGAAAACAGGTCCGTACAGCACTGCAGCGGGTCGTCGGACCCGCCGGTACCAAGGCTAATGGTCCGGCGGCTGCTGACAAGACGTCACTTGATTGTTCCTCCGGGCAGGGAACTACCCTGGTCGAGTGCGTGACAAAACCCAACCGAATTCCGCCACGGCCGGAGACGGCCTGATCCGTACCGGCGCCATCGTCTTCTTCGTCGGGGCCCTGGCCACACTGGTCACCGTGGCCCCGCTGCTGCTCGACACGACGCCCTTTCCCACATACATGTTCGGTCTGAGCATGTTGATGGGCGTCGGATTCCTCATCGCGGGAGCGGGGGTGTTCCAGTCGATCGCCGACGGGCGTCGGCAGGCGCGCGGGGGCTCGTGATCGCCGCACCCCCTGTGCGCACGCCCCGCGCGACCCCTTATGCGCGTTACGCGACCCTTTATGGGCGTTATGCGTGCGTACGCCGGTGGTCCGCCAGCCAAGCCGGGAACTCCAGCAGGTCCTTGAGCACCACGTCGGCGCCCGCCGCGCGCAGTTCGTCCGCGTCGCACGGGCCGGTGGCCACCGCGACCGACAGGGCCCGCGCCATGCGCGCGCCGCGTACGTCGCCGGTGTGGTCGCCGACGTAGACGCCCGCGTCGTGCTCGCGCAGGGCTTCCGCCTTGCCCTCGGCCCACAGGTTGCCGATGACGGCGTCGGCGTCGATGCCGAGATGGCTGAGATGCAGCTTGGCGTTCGGCTCGTACTTCGCGGTGACGACGATCGCCCGGCCCCCGGCCGCCCGCACCGCCGCTATCGCCTCCCGGGCGCCGGCCATCGCGAGCGTCGCGTCGATGGCATACGTGGGGTACATCTCCCGGTACACGTCCGCCATGGCCCCGACCTGTTCGGCCGGGAACCAGTTGATCAACTCCTCGGCGAGCGGCGGCCCGAGCCTGGTGACGGCGAGATCGGCGTCGATGAAGGTCCCCGTCCGCACGGAGAGCGCCTGATAGCAGGCACGGATCCCGGGCCGGGAGTCGATGAGGGTCATGTCGAGGTCGAAACCGACGGTCAGCGCACGAGAGGTCACAGGCGAGGTCATATGAGCCATTGTGCCCACCGGCCGGCACCGCAAGGGGCGCGGGGAACTGCGCGCCCAGCCCCCACCGGCCCGCACCCGACACCCCGCGCGCCACGGCGGATGCCTACCCCCGCCGCTGCGACCTCCACACCAGATACAGCGCGGAAGCGACCGCCGCGCTCTTCAGGACCCACGGCCAGGTGTCGGCGATCGCGTCGCCCATCTGATCCTGCGCGATGGGCGCGCCCCAGCGCTCCTCCGCACGGCCCCAGATCCAGACGATGCCCCCCGCGACGACCAGGCCGGGCAGAACGAGGACCGCCCACTTCGACTCGGTGGGCGTCAGGCGGCGTGAAAGGTAGGCGATGAGCCAGCCGAGGCCCAGCATGACGAGGTTGCCGACGACCGCGCCGGCGACCAGGAGGGCGGCGGCGAGCAGCAGCAGGGGGTTGGACCAACGGCCACCGCCACCGCCCCCTCCGCTGCCACCCCCACCGCCGAGGAGGCGCAGGCGGGGGACGAAGCGACGGCGTACGCGCCCGGCCGGTTCGGCGGCCTCCACGGGTGCCGCCGGTTCGGCGACCGCCGCCGCGGCCTTCGGACCGGGCGCGCCGGCCCCGTCGGACTCGTCGGCGGGTGGCGGCTTGAACAGCTCCGGGATCTCCACGCCCCCGGTGAACCCGGGCACGCTGTCCATCGTCCCGAACGGGCCGCTCTCCACGCGCCACCAGTCGGGCTGGGGCCCGGTGCCGAGCTCTTCCGTGCTGGCGAGGTGCGGCGGAGTGGGCACGGAGCCGGACATCTCGGTCGTCTCGGCTGCCTCCAGTCCCGGACCCGGCTCCGCCGGGCGCTGCCGGGGCACTATGCGGCGCAGCCGCTTCGGCCGGGCCTCGGGTTCCTCGGCGCGCTGGGTGGGGACGGCGGCCCGCGTCGGTGGCGGAGTCGAGCCGGCGCCCGAGCCGGAACCCGAGCCGGTGCCGGAGCTGTCGGCCTTGGCGGCCGTGACCACCGACTCGGGGGTGCCGATGCGGTCGAGGATGCGGCGGACCGCGGCCGGGCTGTCGAGAGTCGCCTTGGCCCGCCGCCGGTCGATCTCGCCCCGCAGCTCCGACACGAGCCTCATGCGCGTCCCGGACGGCAGCTGCCTCTGCTGGGCCAGGTCGCCCACCCGGCTCAGATAGTCGAATACGAGCTGGTCGCTCTCGATCCCCACGAAGTCCCCTCCGGGGCGCCCACGTTGTCATTCCCCGCGCGAACGACGGTACCGCGCCCGCCGCCGGTGACGAGCCCCGGCACGGCGGTGGCTCACGCCAACAGGAACGTCGACGCGGGCCCACCCGCTAACGTGGATCGGATGAGCGTCCAGGAGCAGTCGTCAGAGGAGCCCGGCGGGGCGCCCGTGGAGGAATCCGCCCCCGCCGGGGCACACCCTCGTTCACTCGCGGAGGACCTGCGGGCCCGCGACGACTCCTCCCTGTCCGCGCTGCTTCGGGCCCGCCCCGACCTCATCACTCCCGTACCGACCGACCTCACCCAGCTGGCCACCCGGGCCGGCACGCGCGCGTCCGTGATCCGTGCCCTGGAGCGGCTGGACCGGTTCACCCTCCAGACGGCGGAGGCGCTGGCCGTAGCCCCGGACCCGGCGCCGTACGGCACGCTCCAGGACCTGCTGGCGGGCGACGCGGACGACCCGGTGGTCGTCGAGGCACTCCCGCACGCCGTGCGTGACCTGCGCGAACAGGCACTGGTATGGGGCTCGGACGACCGGCTGCGGCTGGTGCGCACGGCCCGCGAACTTCTCGCGCCCTCGCCGCAGCACCCGTCCCCTACGGGCCTCGGCCCGACGGTCGCGGAGGCCACGACGGGCATGTCCCCCGGCCGCATCCAGGAACTCCTGACGGCGGCCGGGCTTGCCACGACGCACGACGCGGTGTCCGCGGTGGAGTCGCTGACGGGTCTGTTCACCGACCGCGCCCGGATGTCCGCCCTGCTCGACTCGGCGCCGCCGGAGTCCCTTGAGGTCCTGTCGCGGCTGGTCTGGGGGCCGCCGTACGGCCAGGTGACCGCCGACCCGGCGGCCCGGCTGCGCTGGCTCCTGGACCGCGGGCTGCTCCTGCCGACGGCGCCCGGCACGGTCGTGCTGCCCCGCGAGGTGGCCCTGCATCTGCGTGCGGGACGGGCACACCAGCGAACGGAGCCGCTTCCTCCGCCGGTCGAGCCCGTCTCCGTACACCGTCCACAGGTTGTGGACAGCACGGCGGCCGGCCAGGCGTACACGGCGCTCGCCACCGTCGAGGAGCTGCTGAAGGACTGGGACGAGGGCGGCCCGTCCGTGCTGCGCGCGGGCGGCCTGAGCGTGCGCGACCTGAAGCGGACGGCCGTCGCCCTGGACCTACCGGAGCCGGCCGCCGCGTTCTGGGTGGAACTCGCCTACGCGGCAGGACTGCTGGCCTCGGACGGCGCGGCCGAGGAGCGGTACGCGGCGACGCCCGCCCACGACGAGTGGCTGGACCTCCCGGCGGCCGAGCGCTGGACGTGGCTGGCCACGGCGTGGCTGTCGGCCACCCGCACGGCGGGCGTGGTCGGCGGCCGTGACGCCAAGGAGCGCACGCTGTCGGCGCTGGGCCCAGGCCTGGACCGCTCGGCGGCCCCCGAGGTCCGCCACCGGGTCCTCTCGCTCCTCGCCGCGCTGCCCGAGGGCGGCTCCGCGTCGCCCGACGCCCTCGTCGCCCGCCTGCACTGGGAACGCGCCCTGCGCGGCGCCGCCGCCTCGGACGACCTGCGGTCCCGCCTCGCCCGGTGGACGCTGACGGAGGCCGAGTCGCTGGGGATCACCGGGCGCGGCGCGCTGTCCGCGCACGGCCGGGCGCTCCTGGGGGCGCCGCCCGGCGCACCCGCCCCGGAACCGGCCGCCGGTCCCGGCGACAAACTCCCCGTCCACCACCGGCGCCACCAGCACCGCCATCCCCGCCCGGCGCCCGCGCCGGAGCACCGCTCCCCCGCCGAACTGGCCGCCGCCGCGGCCCGGGCCGCGGCGGCGGCCAGTTCGGCGG